>DVIL01000086.1 GCA_018711305.1 Candidatus Coprenecus stercorigallinarum | reverse complement strand
TCCGGCTATTGCTTTTATGATTTCTTCGACGGTCATTTTTGATTCTTTGATTACTGATGGCTAAGATAAGCTTTTTTCTGATATTTACAATGCGATTTTAAACTATAGCCAGTGCGTTTTATAACAATCTGATTTACAGGGTTGTTTTTCCCACTGCGCACCCCGAAGTAAATTCGTTAAAAGCAAGGTATAATATTCTGCTCATCATTCTGCCCATCACTTGATCAAAATCATGAGGCAACCTCAACTTTCCCAAGGGTGCTTTGATTATCCGCAAACTCACCCGGACAAATCGCATGACACCGAAGACAGAAATCAGTCATAGTGTGAATTTCCGGGGCTAAACCACCAACCTTCACCATTATCGCCTCTTTATGACAGTTATCACAATACATTTCCGTCACGAAACAGTGCTATGATTATCAAACACTTCCTTAATTGCAACTATATAAGGAAAGTTAATAATATGCTAAATGAACTTGCAGGTACCTTGGAAATGCCGCATGATGGTTCACCTGCGGAAGGACGTAGATATTGTAACGGCCTCTGAAGCACTTGTCGGGCCGATGACTGCCGGACACTATTTCGAACGTACCCAAAACGGCGATTCCGGTTCACCTGCGGGAAGAGCGAGGAGCAAGAGGGTGCGGGGAAGGTGAGATGGACTGGGAAAGGCAAGAGGGGTCACGGGGACTAGCGGTGCGGGACCGTCTTTCAGAGTAGATGGGAAAGCAGGGCGTCTTGTAGGTGTCTGATTATTAGGAGCGTACAAAACACAGTGCACTTTTCGGGTGATTTTGAGGTGCTGAGAAATGCACAGCCATTTATAACTGACTTACTTTCAGCGGCTTGAAAAACATGGTGCAATTCTCGAGTTCTTCTGACGTGGCGAAAATTGCAGACCCGTTTACAATCTATTGATTTACAATGACTTGAAAAAAGCGGTGCAATTCTCGAGTTCTTCCGACGTGGCGAAAATTGCAGGCCCGTTTGCAATCTGTTGATTTACAACGGTTTGAAAAACGCGGTGCATTTCTCAGATGAATTTGAGATGTTAAGGCAGATGGAGATAGCGTGGCATGTATGTGCAAGAGGGTGAGAATAAACGCGGTGAGGGAAGAGCCGGTGATGTCGAGGCGGATGGAGCCGACGTGGACACGTAGGGGCTAGAGGGTGAGGACAAATGTGGTGAGGGATGGGTCGGTGGTGTCGAGGCGGATGGAGCCGGCGTGGGCACGCATGATCTGGCGGGAGAGGGCCAGGCCTACACCGGTACCCTCGGCACGGGTGGTGAAGAAGGGGTCGAAGATGTGGTCGGCGTTCTCGGGGGGGATGGGGTCGCCGTTGTTGGAGATGTGGATCTCGGTGTTGTCGGAGGCGTTGACGAAGGCGGTGATGCGGATAAGAGGGATGTCTGCGTCAACGGAACCGGTAGCGGCAGAACCGGTAGCAGTGGCAAGTCCGATAACGGAAACAGGACGGGCTATGGTAGAGCCGGGGGAAACAGGACTATGGTCAGGGACGGCAGGATCGGCAGCGGAAGCACCAGCGTAACCGGAAGCGGAGACAGAACCGGGAGCTGCCGAACCGTAAACGGCATGGACAGCCGAAGTTGCTGAGGCTGCTTCCCCGAACCGGTCGCGGATGGCATTGAGCGCATTTTTCAAAATGTTCGCGACGACCTGCCGCATCAGCTGCTCGTCGGCGAAAAGCACCATATCCTCATCCTCCAGGACAATCTCGACATGGCCGCCGAGCTCCTTGAGCTTGGGCAGCAGCGGCGAGAGCACGTAGTCCAGCATCGTCCGGAACCGGAAGGGATGGATCTGCGGCACCGGTACCCGCGAGAGGGCCCGGTAGCCGTTGACGAAGCCTAACAGGCCGCGGGCCGACTCCCCGATGACCTGGATACCCTCGCGGACATTGCGGTCGTCCGTCATTCCCAGCAAGGTATCGCTGAGCGAGACGATGGGGGTGATGGTATTGAGCACCTCGTGCGATATGATACGGGTCATCTTCTGCCACTGGACGCTCTCGGACTGCTCGGCCTCCGAACGGCTCTCGGCCTTCTCCTCGAAGATGAATATCCGCACCGGGGTCTGCCCGTCCATTACCGTCCTGCGCTCTATGCAGAAATTGTATATCCTCATCTCGGAGCCTATGGGAATCTCCAGCACACCGCCTTCCTCTATGGCCTCTATCCTGGCCACTATGCCCGGCATCAGGGTATCCAGGTCAGACAGGCTGTGCAGTCCCTGCCTTCCTAAGACAGAGGCAAGGGCCTTGTTGTAGCAGCGCACCTCCCCTTTCGGACCGACTCCGAGCAGACCGGTGCGCGAGAGATTCTCCACCGCCCGGTGAAACGCCTCGCTGTCATCCCTGAGCCGCCGCTGGCCGGACACAAAATCCCGCACCCGGTTGAGCAGGATGTTGAATACCCGGTCCTGGAGAAAGGTGGAGTTCTCGGCAAAATGAAAGGCCAGATCCCCGTTCTCAAAAGCACTCAGCAGGTAGTTGAGCTTGCGGACATTGCTCCCGTAGATGGAGAGGATGCGGTACACCAGAAGCAGCGTCACGGCCCCGGCCACCCCCGCCGGCCAGTACCATCCTGACAGCAGGCACCAGATCCCGGCCCCGACAGCCAGTATCAGGCAGCCAACCGAAAATATGAGCGAGCGGAATCCCATGCCTTGCCGTTTTTACATTCCGTATTTCTTCAGTTTGTTGTACAGCGTCTGACGGGTGATGCCGAGCTGCTGCGAGACAGCCGACAGATTGCCGTCATGCTGCCGCATCACCTCCTTTATCAGTTCCTTTTCCATCTCGTCGAGAGTGACGGTCCTGTTCTTTATGGAAGTTTTCAGCGAGTCCATCACCCCCTTGCGGCTGCCTCCCGCAACAGCCTTTTCCGGGAAGAAATCCTTGAGCCCGAGAACCGGTTTTTCCGAAAGTATCACTGCTTTCTCCACCACATGCTGCAGTTCCCTGATATTGCCCTTCCATTCCCGGCTCTCCAGCTCATCGCGGGCATCATCCTTGATCCCGGTGATGGTCTTGCCGTATTTGACCGCATACCTCTTTATGAACAGTTCCGCAAGGGGGACAATATCCCCTGTCCTCTCCCGCAGCGGAGGGAGGGTCAGGTGTATGGTATTGATCCGGAAAAACAGATCCTCCCGGAAAGCGCCTGCGGCCACCATCTGTCCGAGATCCCGGTTCGTGGCGCAGATAAGACGGATATCCACCGGGATGACCGCATTGCTTCCCACCCTGGTGATGCTCTTGGTCTGGATGGCCGCCAGGAGCTTGGTCTGCAGATGCAGCGGCAGGTTGCCGATCTCGTCCAGAAACAGCGTGCCTCCGGAAGCCACCTCGAACTTGCCGGCCCGGTCGGTCCTGGCATCCGTAAAGGCTCCCTTGACATGACCGAAAAGCTCGCTCTCGAAAAGGGTCTCCGGCAGAGAGCCCACATCGACGCATACCATACTGTTGCCGCTTCGTCCGGACATGCGGTGAATCTCCTTTGCCAGAAGATCCTTGCCGGTACCGTTCTCGCCTGTAATGAGTATGCTTGCATCGGTCTGGGCCACCTTCTGCACGATCTTGTGCAGCTCCGTCATCCTGGGCGATTCTCCCCAGAACATTCCCTCCCCAGAGGAGCGTATCTCATTCTTTATCTCACGCAGCTGCTTGACCTCCTGCCTGGTACGTGAAAGCTGGAGAGCGGCCTGAAGGGTGGATATGAGCTTCGCGTTGTCAAAGGGCTTGATAATGAAGTCAAACGCGCCCCTTTTGATGGCATCCACGGCCAGAGCCACGTCCGAATAGGCGGTGAACAGCACTACGGGTACCTCCGGCCACGCCTTCCCGAGCTCTCCGAGCCAGAACAGGCCTTCGTTGCCGGTAGTCACCTTCGCGGTGAAATTCATGTCCAGGAGCACGACCTCCGGGCGCTTGACCTCCATCGTATGCAGCAGGTCATTGGGTGTGGACAGAAGGGTCACTTCGGAAAAATACGCGGGCAGCAGCAGCCTTAGGGCAGAGAGTATCGCCTTGTTGTCATCGACGACAAGGATGCGTCCGTCCGGGGTAGTCTTGTTGTTCATCGGCAGAATCTTCTTTAAAACGCTTTCAAAAGTATAAAAAAATTAGACACTTTTCAAAAAATTAGACACTGAGTGTAAAATTTTCATACAGACCCCGCATTTTCCAGAATATGCCTAATTCCTGATTATCAAGTACTTGTAAAGATTGGCACGATAATGGAATAAGAAAACACCAAAACCAATACCGTATGAGAAATAACAGATACATCGGAATAATGACAGCGGGCGCGGTCCTGGCGGCCGGTCTGCTGACCCCTGCCGGGGCCTGGGCCCAGTACAGACGGGACCTGACTCCGGACCAGCGGAACTCTATGGTGAGCATGGAACCCGGGACAGAGGTACAGGCCCGGCAGGAAAGTCCTGAGGTCTGGACCCTGCACGACTGCATGCAGTACGCCGTGAGCCATTCGCCCGAAATGCGCCTGCAGCAGGCCACCAACGACGACCGCCGCATAGACCGCAGGGAGGCCGCCTTCGGATTCCTTCCCACCATATCGGCCGGAACCTCAGGTTCCTTCAACTTCGGCCGCGGTATCGACCCCGAGACCAACGTCTATACCAACACTACCACATTCAACAACTCCTACAGCCTCTCGGCCGACCTGGACCTCTTCAACGGCTTCTCCGCCGTCAACAGTTTCCGCATAGCCAAGACCGCCGTCCTGCTCGGAGTCGAGGAAGAGCAGATCAAGAAGGACGAAATCTGCCTCTCTGTCATCCAGGCCTACTACAACGTGCTCTACTACCGCGGTATGGTGGACCTGGCCCGGGAGCAGCTCGAGGAGAGCCGCAAGACCCTGGAGCAGGCGAAGACACAGGCTGAACTGGGCCTGAAGAGCTACGCTGACGTACTCCAGATCGAATCCGACGTGGCCGCCAAGGACTTCAACCTCACCCAGCAGGAAAACACCCTCGAGCAGGGCATCCTGACCCTGAAGACCGCGATGTACTACCCCTTCGAGGAGGAGCTGCCGCTGGCCGAGGTAGAGCCTTCCGTGCTCTTCAGCGCATTCTCGCATGAGGGCAATGCCGACAGCATCGCCGCAGCCGCCCGGAACTATCTCCCCGCATTCAAGGCCGAGGATCTGAAAGTCCGCAGCGCCGAGTTCGACCTGAAGACCGCCAAGTGGAGCCTGGTGCCCTACCTCTATGCCCAGGGCGGCTACAACACCGGTTATGTATTCGACCGCTCCTACGCCGTCAACGACCCCTTCTGGACACAGATGAACGAGAAACAGGGACAGTACGTAGGCATCGGCATCAGCATCCCGATATTCAACGGCCTGTACAAATACAACCAGATCGCCCGCAAGCGCAACGCCCTCGCCACCGCCGAGGCCAACCGTGACATCAAATACCAGCAGGTCGAGGGCGAGATCCGCCGCGCCGTCCAGGACATGAGGGGAGCCGCCAAGCAGTTCATCTCGGCCGACAAGAAGGTAAACGCCCTCGTTCTCTCCCACGAGGCCAACTCCCGCAAGTACGAGGAGGGTCTGATGACCGTAATCGAGTTGCAGACCAGCTCCAACAGCCTTCTGGAGGCCCGCGCCGAGAGGCTCAACCAGGGCCTGCAGTACCTCCTGAAAGAGAGGGTGGTGATGTACTACAAGGGCATAACCTATCTGGACCAGGAATAATACCACAGCTCACTGACTTCAAAAACGACAAAAACATACGACCATGGATAGAGTAATTGAACAGAAAAAAGGTATCCGCGCGGTATTCCGCAAGAAGAACATCCCGTACTTCCTCGCAGGAATATTCGTAATATTCGTCCTCTGGCTGCTGCTCAGGGACAAGTCCTCCACCCTCAAGGTGGACGCCAACACCATCACTGTCGGCGATGTCCGCCAGGGTGAGTTCGACGACTACGTAAGAGTTTCCGGACAGGTACAGCCGATCACAGTCGTGCAGGTATCCCTGCTGGAGAGCGGAGTCGTACAGGAAAAACTGATAGAGGCCGGCTCGATGGTCCGCAAGGGCGATGTGCTGGTGCGTCTCTCCAACAACACCCTCAGCCTTCAGATACTCCAGAGCGAGGCAGACCTTGCCGAACAGGAGAACTTCCTGAGGAACACCACCGTAACCATGGAGCAGGAAAAGCTGGATCTGGAAAAACAGC
Source organism: Candidatus Coprenecus stercorigallinarum (assembly GCA_018711305.1). Lineage (GTDB taxonomy): Bacteria > Bacteroidota > Bacteroidia > Bacteroidales > UBA932 > Coprenecus > Coprenecus stercorigallinarum. Next base: position 66,080 of record DVIL01000086.1, on the reverse strand, counting down.
GTCTGGAATATGCCATCGACACCGAGCGCAAGAGGCGCAAATACGAGCAGTACCGCCGTCTGGACGAGGAGCAGCTGGTAGCCCATGAGGAATACCTCCAGGCCAAGGAGGACTATGAACTGGCCGTCAAGAGCCTGGAGCTCATCATCGCCCGCCAGAAGCAGGACTCCATATACCGTTCCGTACAGATGAACAACCTTGAGGAAAGCCTCGAGAGCATGCGCCGGAGCATCCAGCTGGTACGTGAGAGGGTAGAGAACCTCAACGTCAAGTCCCCCATCGACGGACAGCTCGGCTCGCTGGACGTAATCCTCGGCCAGTCCATCCCCGAAGGCACCAAGATAGGCCAGGTCAACGACTTGTCAGACTACAAGATAGAGGCCAAGATAGACGAGCACTACATCGACCGCGTACAGTCCGGCCTCAGCGCCACCTTCGAGCGTCAGGGCTCCACCTTCGGCACCGTAGTGGAGAAAGTCTATCCGGAAGTGACCGACGGCCAGTTCAAGGCCGACTTCTACTTCACCGGCGAGCGTCCCGACAACATCCGCATCGGCCAGACCTACTATCTCAACCTCCAGCTCGGACAGCCTACCCAGTCGGTCTACATCCCCCGCGGAGTATTCTACCAGTCCACCGGCGGCACCTGGATCTACGTGCTCTCCGAGGACGGCACCAAGGCCTACCGCCGCGACATCCGCATCGGCCGCCAGAACCCCCAGTACTATGAGGTACTCGAGGGCCTGAAACCGGGCGAGAAGGTCATCATCTCCAACTACGAGAACTACGGCAAGAACGACGTACTCATCCTTCAGAACAAGAAATAAACATCCACCCTCAGACCATCGGTTATGAAAAAACTCAACATAGGCATCTTCAAGGTCCTCTCCCTCGCAGTGGGACTCGCAGTCGGACTGGTGCTCATAGCCAAGATCACATTCGAGAGCAGCTATGACAAGTTCTATCCCGACTGGCAGGACATCTATTGCATCACATCGGAGTACACAAAGGCAAGTGAGGAAGGTACTTCGCAATACAGCCAGACCCCCGGAGCAGTAGCGTACTACTTCGGGCAGGAAATCCCTCAGATCATGTACGGCACGCGTGCTACCCCCATCGTATACGATGACCAGAGCAATGTCTACACTCAGGACAACCGCAAGCTGACAGTCCACAGCCAGGTAGTCCTCATCGACACCAACCATTTCAAGGTATTTCCCCGTCCCATACTCACCGGAGACCCCGTGAACGTGCTTTCCAACTGGAACCGCGCGATGATCTCCCGCTCATTCGCCGAGATGCTGGGAGGTGTGGAGAAAGCCGTAGGACAGCTTATTTTCCTGGAGGAATACCGGACTATCCCGATAGAGGTCGGCGGTGTCTTCGAGGACATCCCCGAGAACTCCTCTTTCCGCTTCGACATCGGAATATCCCTCGATGCGATGGACGAGATGATGCGCATGATGGGATCCGACTTCCGCTCCACCATGAACTGGGTGGGCAATGACCGCTACATCAGCCGCGTGAAGCTCTATCCGGGCACAGATCCCGCCTCCCTCGAGGACGCCCTCACGGCCGTGGAGGACAAATACCTGCCCCTGGAGGACCTGAAATCCGCAGGCGTGGACATCCACTATACCCTGTCCCCGCTTACCGCCGAGCACTCCTCGTCCCCCAGCACCAAGAGGACCAACCTCATCCTCGGAGTGGTGGCCGCCGCACTGATTCTCGCATCGGTATTGAACTACATCATGATTGTCATCTCCTCCCTGCTCGGCAGGGCTAAGGGACTGGCCGTGCGCCGTTGCTACGGAGCCGGCAACAGCAACATCATGGGCATTGTCTTCAAGGAGACTCTCATCAACCTTGCTGTATCCCTCGTATTGGCAGTACTGCTTATCATTGCCCTCCGCAACCCGATAGAGTACGTACTGACCACCTCCCTCGGAGCATTGTTCTCCCCCCAGAGCCTGTGGGTGCTGGCTCTTACCGTTGCCGTCGTACTGCTCATTGCCGCCTGGATTCCCGGACGGGCCTTCCAGAGCATCCCCATCGCAGTGGCATTCCGCAACTATGTTGACAACAAGAAGATATGGAAGCGTACCCTGCTTTTCCTCCAGATAGTACTCGCATCATTGCTCATATCCCTGCTCAGCCTGATCGCCATGCAGTACAACCGGTGGGTCAATGACGATCCCGGATTTGATTATGACCGACTGGTAGGCTGCCCCATGTCAGGTGTCCCGTATTCTACCCGCAATGCCCTGCTGCAGAGCGTAAGCAGCGTTCCCGGAGTCGAGATTGCCGGCACGGCGGACGAGACCATGCTGTTCGGCTGCAGCGGGAACAATGTGTACATGCCCGGAGAGAGCGAGGAGCTTTTCAATGTCGGCGACCTCTACTCGGCCAACGCCAACTGGAGCAAGCTCTTCGGCATCGACATCATCGAGGGCCGCAACTTCTCCACACCCAAGGAAGTAATGGTAGACGAGAACTTTGCCAAGCGTCTCAGCGAACTGCGCGGATGGACTGACGGAGTCATCGGCAAGCAGATACTGATGTCGGAGCACAGTGAGAGCAGCGATGATGTATTCACCATTGTAGGCGTGTTCGAGGATGTCCGCGTCGGTACGGTAGTATACGAGGACACCCGGCCCAACATTCTGTTCTACACTGAGAATCCTTGCGAATATCTGATAATCAAGGTCTCCTCCATGACTCCGGAGGTACTGTCCGGCATACAGAGCGCGCTGGACAACGTGGAACCTGACCGTTACGAGCTCATGACATACACATCGGCCATCTACGATGCCTACCAGCCCGCCAGGACCATACGCGAATCTATTCTCGCGGCAGGTGTGGTGACGGTGCTGATAGCCCTGTTCGGTCTGATAGGATATACCGCTGACGAGACCGGACGCAGACGCAAGGAAGTGGCCCTGCGCAAGATCAACGGAGCACAATCAGGACAGATTATAGGTATCTTTATCCGCGATATCGGACGGCTGGCAGTCATAGCAGTGATAGTGGGATGCGTGGGATCATACTTCGTATTTGACCTGTTGCTGCAGTCATTCGAAGTGAAGGCGACGGCTCCTGTATGGCTGTTCATAGCCGTAGCCATAGCACTGCTGGCAGTACTTGCCGCCGTAGTCATCGCCCGCTGCTACGATATAGCCAGGAGCAACCCGGCTGACTCCCTGCGGGCCGAATGACATTGATTTTCGGAATTTAAATTGCACATTTAAAATATGAGACTCAAATTCAACAGACACAAAACCTTCTCCACCGTCCTCAACATCATAGGACTGACCCTGGCATTCTCGGTCTTCCTGATACTGACGGTACAGGTGGTGTATGACACCAGGTACGACCTGAACTATCCGGACACGGACAAGATAGTAAGGCTGGAATACTCCGACCCTACTTCGCCGGGCGTTTACGGAGTGCAGCTGTCCAGACCTTTCATAGAAAATCTGAAGACATTCTTCCCCCAGGCGGAGGCCGTATCCTGCTACTGGTACTACAAGAACGGCAACCGCAGTCCGTTCAAGGAGGCCAATACCGAGACACCGGGCATCATGCTGCGGTACACCCAGACCGACTTCGACCTGCTTCGGGTATTTCCGTTCGAATTCATAGAGGGCGACACCTCCGGTTACCGGGCTCCCGGCACAGCGGTCATCTCCCAGAAAGCGGCGGCCAAGGTCTTCGGCAGCCAGTCTCCCGTGGGCAAGGACATCCAGTTCGACACCAAGAGCGGAGACGGTAGTTCCTGGCGCATCGTAGCAGTCTACAAGGACTTCCCGGACAACTCCAGCATGGACAACGACCTGCTGCTCAATTTAGGTGATTACTCCATGACCGACTATTCGGAATGGAACTACCCCTGCTACATGAAGATGAGGACATTCGAGGGCGTAGAGCCGCTGCTGGACTCGCTCGGGGCCGTGATGTTCGGTGAGGATTCAGAATTTAAGGATCAGGTTGACTTCCGTCTAAGCCACCTGCATGACGCCTACTACGCCCGCGACATGGAAGGAGACAACATGGCCAAGGGCAACCGCTCCACCACCATGACCCTGCTCACCGTCTCGATACTGGTGCTGCTGATAGCGATTATCAACTTCGTCAACTTCGCCATGGCCTCCGTGCCCTTCAGTATCAAGAGCATCAACACCCGCAGAGTCATCGGCTCGACCCGCGGACAGCAGATATGGGCACAGCTCTGGCGGGCCCTCGGGCTGGTGCTGCTGGCCTTTGCCCTGAGCGTGGGCATGATGTCCCTTGCTGCCACCTCCTCCATCGCCTCCAACATATCCGGCTCGCTCCGGGTTGCGGACAACCTCCCGATTATCCTTATAGGCTTAGGCGTGGCTGTAGTCACCGCATTCATCGCCGGTATCTTCCCGGCCCGCTACAGCACATCCTTCAATCCGGCCATGGTCCTCAAGGGTTCCTTCTCCCTCTCGGCCAAGGGCCGCAAGATGCGCTCGGTCCTCGTGGGCTTCCAGTACGTCATATCCTTCATCCTGATACTCTGCTCGCTGTTCATCACAGTGCAGATCAAGTACATGAAGAACTACGACATGGGCTTCGACCGGGAGCAGACCGTGGAGTTCTTCGTAAGCAGCAAGATCGGCAGCAGCCGCGAGACCCTTAGGCAGATGCTCCTGGAGAATCCCAACATCACCGATGTCACATTTGCCGGCAACCAGGTAGTATCCCAGGGCAAGATGGGCTGGGGACGCACGTATCAAGGTCAGAGAGTGCAGATGGACTGCCTCCCCGTAGACCCCAACTTCATCTCGTTCTTCGGGATGGAAATAGCAGAAGGCCGCGACTTCTCCGAGTCGGACAACCTGAACCCCAACGGCACCTTCATTGTCAACCAGGCCTTCATGGCCAAATACCCCTTCCTCCGTATCGGCCTGAAATTCACCGGACACCAGGGAGACGACATGCCTGCCGAGATAGTCGGCATCGTCAAGGACTTCAACTTCCAGCCCCTGCAGTACAGTGTGGCTCCCATCGTCCTCTACAACTTCGGCTCCGAACCCTGGTGGCCCCTGACCGTCGGCTACGCCAAAGTCCTGCCCGGCAACGTCCAGGAGACCTTCAAGTTCATCCGGGAGAAATGCGCCGAGCTGGACCCGACCTTCGACACCTCCTCCATGGGCCTGTACTTCATGGATGAGGGCATCGGAAGGCTCTACGAGAAAGAGGACAACCTCAACCGCCTGATCACCACCGCAGCATTGATTTCCCTGCTGATATCCGTCATCGGCATCCTCGGCCTCGTCTACTTCGAGACCCAGTTCCGCCGCAAGGAGATAGCCGTACGCAGGGTACACGGTGCATCGGTAGGCGAGATCCTCGCAATGCTCAACCGCTACTACCTCATCATCACCCTCGTATGCTTCGTAGTGGCCGTACCCGTCGCCATAGTCATCATCCGCTCCTGGGTAGCCACCTTCCCCTACCAGAGCCCCGTGCCGGTATGGATATTCATCGCCGCCCTGCTCATCATCGGCCTGATCACCATAGTGACAGTCACCCTGCAGAGCCGCCGCGCCGCACTGCGCAACCCTGTTGACTCCATAGCAAATGAATAAACTCATCAAAACATAAACTGATAAACCAATTAAATTATAAACCGTTATGATACACGTAGAAAACTTAAGCAAAGTATTCCGCACCGAAGAAATCGAAACCGTAGCCCTCAACAACGTCTCCTTCGACATCAAGCAGGGCGAATTCGTAGCAGTCATGGGCCCCTCCGGCTGCGGCAAGTCCACCCTCCTGAACATCCTCGGCCTCCTCGACAACCCCACCTCGGGCAAGTACGAGCTCCTCGGCAAGGAAGTAGGCTCGCTGAAAGAGAAAGAGCGCACCCAGTACCGCAAAGGCAACATCGGCTTCGTATTCCAGAGCTTCAACCTCATAGACGAACTGAACGTCTTCGAGAACGTGGAGCTGCCCCTCATCTACATGAAGATCAAGGCATCGCAGCGCAAGCAGATGGTCAACGACATCCTCAAGCGCATGAACATAGCCCACCGCGCCTCCCACTTCCCCCAGCAGCTCTCCGGAGGTCAGCAGCAGAGGGTAGCCATCGCCCGCGCCGTCATCGCCAACCCCAAGCTCATCCTCGCCGACGAGCCCACCGGTAACCTCGATTCCAAGAACGGCAAAGAGGTAATGGAGCTTCTCACCGAACTCAACCGCGAAGGCACCACCATCCTCATGGTAACCCACTCCATCAAGGACTCCAGCTACGCCCAGCGCGTCATCAACCTCTTCGACGGAAACATCGTCACCGACGTCAAGAACGAACTCTAAAGTTCAAGTCTGATCTCATAACACATTCACCGGGGACGTGCCAAAATGCAGATTTGACACGTCCCTTTCCTTTTCCCCTCCCTGACCAACCCATCAGCCCCCTTTTCATCAGGTCACTCCTACCTGAACCAGGCCAATCCGAGCCAGCCTCATCTCCAAAACCTCTATTTTTCAATTCATTGCCTATAACACCCAAGTTCAGATTACCCCGTCAGCCCCGGCATCCCAATACCTCCACTACATTTCCTCGTGGCTAGCTGTATAAATTCTGCTTCCGAAGAGTCTGTAAGTGACGATTTAAATTAAAACACTGAAACAAATACAGTTATGCAAGAATGAGGAAAACAGACAGTCCGGAAGGTATTGCGTAGAAATCTCGGAAGTCCCTTTTAAGACACGTCTCACCGCGAAAATTTTCCGGCTCCTGCTGTACACCCTGCATATCCCTGCCCAGTCTGTTGTTGAACAAAGCTCGCTTTTTTCTGAACCTCAAACATTTACAGCACACCATAAAAAACAGACTGTATGAAAACAACCACAGTCTGTAAGATATTAGAAGCGACATTTCATTAACAGTCATCGATTTACACGTAGCAACAAATTACAGACTCAGGCTTTGGTTTATTTCAAAATCCTTCCGGCAGACCGCTTCATTGGGCGATTCCATCCAGTCATCTTAATCTTACATTCCACAACGGCAACGATTTCTGCGATATGCTGCCGTTGCGGTAGTCCCATCTCCGCACAGTCCTATCTATGCCGACACACGACTTATGACGCGGGAACGCCACTAAAATTAATAGTTAAAAGCAAGTGGCTAAGTTTCGACCATTTAGCCATAACGACATTGTTTAGTGATTGAAAAAGTACCGTTTATGCTACAAAGTATCCACACATAGCCGATTACTGAATCTAAACTTGCTGACTATAAGGACATTCCACTCAACGAAAGTGTTTAGTGGACTGATTTGCGTTCCAAGGAACTGAACATTCAAGGAACTGAACACTGGACACTCATTCATGGTAGCAGATGAGAAGAACTGATGCGCATCATCATAGGTAGCCGCACATCGTGATGGCACTTTGCCGGCGGTGATTCCAGCGATTATCTTGACGTTGAAGTTTAATGAGCCCCACAATCCCACAAACTTCAGGCATCGTCCCGAAAAGAGAAAAGAATTTAACAGCTTCTTGCTATATTCGCATCAAAATTGGATATTGTCAGTCATGAAAACTGAATACATTGTAGGCATCGGCGAGATTCTATGGGACATGCTTCCGGAAGGACGCAGGCTGGGCGGAGCCCCGGCAAACTTCGCATACCACGTATCGCAATTCGGCCTGAAGTCCTTAGCTGTCAGTGCCGTCGGACGGGACGAGGCTGGAGATGCCGCAATTCAGGAAATGAATTCTCTCACAATGCTCTCCCGCGTGGATTTCCCCACAGGCATGGTAGACATTCGTCTTGACTCATCAGGCATCCCTCAGTACGACATCCGCATACCAGCAGCCTGGGACAATATTCCATTTACTCCGGAACTGAAGCAGCTTGCATACAGGACACGCGCCGTCTGTTTCGGAACCCTGGCCCGCCGCTCCCCCGTCTCCCGCCACACCATCTCAGCCTTCGTGAATACCGTCCCGCGCGGGGAAGGACAATGGCGCATCCTCGACATCAATCTACGGCAGCCATTCTATTCCCGCGACATCATTCTTGAAGCTTTGGAGCAATGCAACATTTTAAAAATCAACGACGATGAGCTCAACATCATCTCCGGAATGCTTTCGGTCCCAGGCGCAACAATCCAGGAAAAATGCAGACAGATCCTCCTGCGGTTCAAGCTGAAATTTCTGATTCTCACCTGCGGGGTGAACGGAAGCTACGTATTCTCATCCTTGACCGAGACACCGTCATTCCTCAGCACTCCGCACGTAACTGTAGCTGATACAGTTGGAGCAGGCGACTCATTCACAGCCGCTTTCATAGCAGCTCTGATTCACGGACGCTCACCGCTCGAAGCCCACCGACTGGCAGTCGATGTCTCCGCCTACGTCTGTACCCGAAACGGAGCCATGCCAGAACTGCCCGATACCCTCTGCAAACTCTGAATCCACTGCCTCGCAGCACATCTCTCTGCTAACTCCTTCTCTGACCTGCCACCCCGTCTGTGCTACTTTGTCTGTGGTCTGGTCTGCACATCCTTGTCTGTTATCATCGATTTATGGTAGCAAGTTGAATCACAGCCAATTAAGACAATTTCTCCTCTACAGACTCTATGGTTAAACCGGCTGTCTGTATTCTGGCACTTTAGACAAAGTACATATTTACAAGCACTTATCCATAAAGTAACTTTACAGACTCAAAGTAAAAAGATGCAGACAAGGCGCTGAAATGGCATACCTGCGGAATACCTGCGTAATACTCACTACAATCTGTAATCGCTTGACACACGTAAATACATGGTCTTCAACAACATGATTCAAAAGATAAATTACAGATTAGCAGAATTCCCCATGTGTCTGTTATTGAAGTCTGAGACTATCTAACTGCTGCACAGATAGTTAATAAAATTCTTTGATAACAGACTGACTGAGGGGAGGTGGGCAAACGGCATGCATAGCAAGGGCAGGCAGACAACAAGGAGACAGCGGGCAGGCAGAAGATGGAAAGAGGGCGGACAAAAAAACAACCGCCCCCGGCAATCGTCCGGGAGCGGCAGGTCAAAAAACAATTGAGTATGTTTACAAAATTACTCTGCTGCGTTGTCGCGGTTGCCACCACGGGGACGGCGGTCACGGCGTCTGTCGCCACGGCCACGGCGTCCACCCTCACGCCTTTCACCTGCTCCGCTTGCGGGCTTTGCAAAGTTTCCGGCATTGGGAGAAAGGTCACGCTTGCCATAAACCTCACCGTTGCAGATCCAAACCTTGATACCAAGAACGCCTACCTTGGTGTGGGCCTCGGCGAGAGCATAGTCGATATCGGCACGGAAAGTGTGCAGAGGGGTACGGCCTTCCTTGTAAAGTTCCTTACGGGCCATCTCGGCACCGCCAAGGCGACCGCTGATGAGGACCTTGATACCTTCGGCTCCCATACGCATGGTGCTGGCAACAGCCATCTTGATGGCACGACGATAGGAAACACGTCCTTCCACCTGACGGGCGATGTTGTTGGCTACGATGTTGGCATCAAGCTCAGGCCTCTTGACCTCGAAGATGTTGATCTGCACCTCCTTGTTGGAGATCTTCTTCAACTCTTCTTTCAGCTTGTCGACCTCCTGGCCACCACGTCCGATGATTGCACCGGGACGTGCGGTATGGATGGTCACTGTGATAAGCTTGAGTGTCCTCTCGATGACGATCTTGGAGAGGTTGACTTTGGAGATACGGGCATTGAGGTACTCACGTATCTTGGAGTCTTCGAGCAGCTTTGCTGCATAGTCATCCCCGCCGTACCAATTGGAGTCCCAGCCGCGGATGATACCTATTCTGTTGCTGATAGGGTTGATTTTCTGTCCCATTTATTTTTCCTCCTGATTAGCGGGTTCGTTATTGACTTCTGCTTTTGCGGGTTTTACTCCGACGATGATGGTCACATGGTTGGAGCGCTTGCGGATACGTCCGGCGCGGCCCTGGGGGGCTGTGCGGATACGCTTGAGGGTCGTGCCCTGACCGACCATGATGGTCTGCACGATGACGTTGCCGTCCTCGAGTTCCTTACGGGCACCTTCGTTCTTGGCTTCCCAGTTGGCAATGGCGCTTCTGAGGAGCTTCTCCAGACGGATAGAGGCCTCTCTCTTGGTATATTTGAGGATATCAAGAGCATGGTTGACCTCAACGCCTCTGATCATGTCAGCGACCAGACGCATCTTGCGGGGCGATGTAGGAACATCGTTCAGCTTGGCGATCGCTGTTGTCTTCTTTATTTCTTTCAGCCTGTCGGCCATTTCTTTCTTACGAGATCCCATTGTGATTCTTTTTAATTATTAACGGTTGCCCGAATGTCCTTTGAATGTACGGGTCGGCGCAAACTCTCCGAGCTTGTGTCCAACCATGTTCTCGGTAACGTATACCGGAATAAACTTGTTTCCGTTGTGTACAGCGATGGTATGGCCGACAAAGTCAGGAGAAATCATGCTGGCGCGGGACCAGGTCTTGATTACTTCTTTTTTCTTGGTACCCTCGTTCATTGCCAGAACCTTCTTCTCGAGACTCTCCTGGATGTAGGGACCTTTTCTAAGTGATCTACTCATAATTCTCTGATTTTATTCCGGTTATTTCTTACGTCTTTCGATGATAAACTTGTTCGAAGTATTCTTCGGATTACGTGTCTTGTAACCCTTTGCAGGAATACCCTTGCGCGAACGGGGATGACCTCCGGATGCGCGGCCTTCACCACCACCCATAGGGTGATCGACAGGGTTCATCACAACGCCACGGTTGCGGGGTCTGCGGCCGAGCCAGCGGCTGCGTCCTGCCTTACCGGACGACTCGAGGTTGTGGTCGGAATTGGATACTGTTCCCACGGTGGCACGGCAGGTCACGAGCACCATTCTGGTCTCGCCCGAAGGGAGGCGGAGGATGGCGTGCTTGCCCTCACGTGCTGTGAGCTGGGCGTATGTTCCGGCACTGCGGGCCATAGCGGCACCCTGACCGGGACGGAGCTCGATGTTGTGGATAACAGTTCCCAGAGGAATCTCTGAGAGAGGAAGAGTGTTGCCGAGCTCGGGGGCTACGCCAGGACCGGACATAATGGTCTGGCCTACGCGGATACCTGCGGGAGCGATGATATATCTCTTCTCGCCGTCGGCATACACAACCAGCGCAATGCGTGCACTGCGGTTGGGATCGTACTCAATGGTCTTTACGGTTGCGGGGCAGTTGTCCTTGTCACGACGGAAGTCGATGATACGGTACATTCTCTTGTGTCCGCCACCGATGTAGCGCATGGTCATCTTGCCGGTGTTGTTACGGCCTCCGGACTTCCTGATGGGCTCGAGAAGGGACTTCTCGGGCTTGGTGCAGGTAATCTCGTCAAATGCGCTTATCGCTTTATTTCTCTGACCGGGTGTGGTCGGTTTGAATTTACGTATTGCCATAGGATTAAATGTTGCTATAGAAATCAATCTTATCCTCGCCTGCCAGTGTCACATAAGCTTTCTTATAGTGGTTGGCACGGCCTCTGAGTAATCCCGCCTTGGTGTAGCGGCTCTTGCGTTTGCCATGGTAGTTGACAGTGTTTACGTCCTTCACTGTCACTCCGTAGTGCTCTTCTACAGCCTTCCTGATCTCAATCTTGTTGGCTGTACGGTCTACGATGAAACCGTAACGGTTCAATTTATCGCCCTGAACCGTCATTTTCTCTGTTACGATAGGCTTAATGATAATTCCCATGTCTCCTATGGTTTATTTGCGTCTTGCTGCAATGATGTCCTGAACACCGTCCACCATCACGAGCTGATAGGCGTTCATGATGTTGTAAGTGTTGATCTCGTCTACGGAGATTACATTGACATTCTGAAGGTTGCGTGAAGACTTGTAAATATTCTCACTGTTTTCGGGAAGTACGAACAGGGTCCTTCTTCCGTTGGCTTTGATATTGTCCAGAATCTGGATGAACTCCTTGGTCTTGGGAGCGTCCATGCTGAAAGGCTCCACCAGGATGATGGCATTCTCCTGGGCCTTGTAGGTCAGAGCCGAGTAACGGGCCAGCTGTTTGAGCTTCTTGTTGAGCTTGAAGCCGTAGTCGTGGGGCTTGGGACCGAAGGCACGGCCACCGCCTACGTAGATGTTGGACTTGATGCTGCCGTGACGTGCTCCGCCGCCGCCTTTCTGACGACCCATTTTCTTGGTGCTGTAGCTGACCTCGGAACGGTCCTTGGTCTTATGGGTACCCTGACGCTGGTTGGCCAGGTACTGCTTTACGTCGAGATAGATCGCGTGGTCATTCGGCTCGATACCGAAGATAGTCGAATCCAGGGTCACTTTCTTTCCCGATTCTGTTCCGTCGATTTTGTAAACTGACAATTCCATAACGTTAGTCCTCCACGATTACGTATGAACCCTTAGCTCCGGGAATAGAACCCTTCACGAGAACCAGATTGTTCTCAGGGATAACCTTGATAACTTTGAGGTTGAGAACCTTTACGCGGTCACCGCCCATGCGGCCTGCCATTCTCATACCCTTGAATACTCTTGAAGGCCAAGAGGATGCACCCATAGAACCAGGGTGACGGAGTCTGTCGGCCTGACCGTGGGTAGCTCCGCCCACGCCGCCGAATCCGTGACGCTTGACGACGCCCTGGAATCCCTTACCTTTAGAGATACCGGTAACGTCTACCCATTCCACTCCCTCGCTGAGATCTGAAACGGTCACTGTGTCTCCAAGCTTGAGCTCCTTGGGGAAGTCCGCCTTGAACTCCACCAGTTTGCGCTTGGGTGTGGTTCCTGCCTTGTCAAAATGGCCCTTGAGAGCCTTGCTGGTGTGTTTTTCTTTCATCTCGTCATAGGCAAGTTGTACAGCGGCATAACCATCTTTCTCTACTGTACGAATCTGCGTGACAACACAGGGACCAGCCTCAATAACGGTGCATGGGATATTCTTCCCATCAGCATCGAAAACGGAAGTCATTCCGATTTTTTTTCCAATTAATCCAGGCATTGGTTTAATTAATTTGTTGTTAATCAATGAACTAATAGCTCCCGCGCATTTTTCGCGGGCTGCAAATATACCACTAATTTTTTAATTCACAAGGATTTTCATGAATTTTTCCAGAACCTTCAAACCCTCTACCCTGAATGGTCAGGCATGATACAGAACGGGATAGTCCGGGCGATCTCAGTAGAGCCGGAACAAGCGTTTTACTAAAAATATTCGGAAAACTCCTAAATTTATTAGGAGTAACGAAAACTTTTATTATATTTGTACCGTAAAAGGAAAAACAATGAAACAGAGACTCACAGCAAAGGAAGAAGAAGTCATGAACATCCTCTGGAAAAACGGGGACATGTTCATCCGGGACATCGTGGCGGCAATGCCAGAGCCGCGGCCCAACTACAACACGGTGGCCACTCAGGTAAAATTTCTGGAGGAGAAAGGCTTCGTGGTGCGCCGGCCCATGGCCAACTCCTATCTCTACAGCGTTGCCGTAAGCGAACGCCAGTACAGGGGCAGGACCGTCGGGGAGATGGTGTCGAAATACTACGGCAACTCCTACAGCAGCCTCGTCTCACAGTTCGTGGAGGAGGAGAAAATGGGGCTGGACGAGCTGAAGGCCCTCATCGCGGAAATCGAGAACAACAATAAGAAAAATAAAGGAAAATGACAGTCTGGATTCTGAAAAGCACGCTGCTGCTGACGGCATTCTACGCCTTCTTCATGCTCTTCATGAGGAAGACCACCTTCTTCCGTTTCAACAGGATAGTCCTGCTGGCGGGAACGGCGGCCTGCATGCTGCTGCCGCTTATCAAGTTCAATATCGGCAGTGCGGCGGCAATGCTGGGTCTGCACGCTCCCGACGTAGTTCTGCAGCTGCCCCAGATCGTCCTCACGGAGGTGCCGGCGGCCGGAAGCCCGTCCGGAGAGGTGGAAACCGGCGGCAGTTTCAACTGGAGCCTGCTCCTGACGGCCATATACGTCACCGGATGCGCGGCAGCCCTGACATTCTCGGCTTCATCCCTTCTCAGAATCCTCAGGCTTATAAGGAAAAATCCCGGGACGGCCTACAGGGAATGCAAGGTGCATACTCCCGCGTCCGTAACGCACTCATTCAGCTTCATGAACCACATCGTGATGAGCCGCAGCGACTACGGTAACCATCCCGAGATACTGCTCCACGAATACATGCACACCAGGCTCCGCCACTCCGTGGACGTACTATTCATGTCGCTCGTCTGCGCCCTCTACTGGTTCAATCCCCTCGTCTGGATAATGCTCTCCGAACTCCGGATGCTGCACGAGTACGAGACCGACGAGGCTGTCCTCAAACACGGCATCGATGCTACTCAATATCAACTCCTGCTTGTCAGAAAAGCTGTGGGAGACCGACGTTTCCTGATCGCGAACAGCTTTAACCACTGCAAGCTCAAAAACCGAATCACCATGATGCAGAAACTCAAAACCTCAAAATGGGCAAGACTGGCCTACATCGCCTGCCTGCCCCTGTTTGCCCTCATCCTGAGCAGCAGCTCAGCCGAAGACCTCCAAAGCACCCCTTCCGACACCGGTGTACCCGCCGCAAATGAACTCATCACGACTCCGGCAGACCAGCAGGAAGTGATCCGCTATGCAGACGTGGAAGTCAAACCCAAATTCAACGGCGGCGATGTGAATGATTTTACCAAATGGGTTTTCAGCCACCTCGAGTATCCTCAAGAGGCCCGTAAGGCTAAAATCACCGGACGGGTCACGGTACAGTTCACAATCAACACGGACGGCAGCCTATCGGACATCACAGTCCTTGCCGGCCCGCACGAAACTCTGAACAACGCCGCTGTCAGTGCCATTTCTCAGGCTCCTTCCTCCTGGACGCCCGGCTACGAGGACGGAAAGCCGGTAGCAGTATCCTACGTCATGCCTATCCTTTTCCAGCTACGAAATGAATGATTGCCACGGAGCCTGATGGCGTAAACGGAACAAGCCGTATTCCAGTTGTCGTGGAATACGGCTTGTGATTCATTTTCACAGTTCGGGAATACCGGGCGGCCGCTATTTGATGTCGATGACCCTTTCCTTGGGAGCCTCGGGAGTCACCACTATCTTGGGCAGTACGATGTTCAGCACACCGTGCTCCATGCTGGCGCTGATCTCATCCTTGTTGATGTCGTCGGGAAGGAGCAGGGCCTGCTCGAAGTGCGAGTAGGAGAATTCCCTTCTGAGGTATTTCTCGTCCTTCTTCTCCTCTTTCTGCTCATTCTTGTGCTCGAGGGTGACGACCAGAGCGTTGTCCTCGTTGACGCGGATCTTGAAATCGTCCTTGGACATACCGGGAGCGGCTATCTCCACTGTGTACTCCTTGTCATTCTCCTTTACGTTGATGGCAGGGGACGAAGTCCTCATCATACTGTTGAAATGACTGAAATCGTCATCGAAAAAGTCATTGAAAAAAGCGGGCAGCCAATTCTGCTGTGTTCTTCTGCTGGGTAACATAATCATATCCTCCATTTTTAATTATTATTCTTAAATTTTCTGAACGCCCTGCCGTTCCAGGAGAACTTCCACCCTTTTCAGGGTCTTCCGTTCCGCCCTCCCTTTCGGGCGTTCGAAAGGATATATCGCAAATTGCGGACCACCCGGCCACGGCATACCCACAGCTGGACTTTCTGGCGCATTTTCGTGACAAATTGTCGCAATATTGCTGATTATCAACTATTTATGTGCCATTTTGTCAGATAGGATTACATTCTGGGAGTGAAATGAGGCTCCTTTGAACATGCTGTAAAATATTTTCACTACCTTTGGAAAATGAACAACCACCAAGACAATCAATGAGACAGCACAAATACCGATGGGCGATAAAGACCGTTCTGGCCCTGCCGGTAGCATGCACCGTATGCACGGCCTGCGGGCAGGGAAGCGGCAGGACTGACGGGCGCAAGCCGCTCAACATCATCTACATCATGAGTGACGACCACTCGTACCAGACCATCAGCGCCTACGGCCACGGGCTCATAGAGACCCCGAACATCGACCGCCTGGCCGATTCGGGCGTGATCTTCACGCAGAGTTTCGTGGCCAACTCCATCAGCGGTCCCAGCCGGGCCTGTCTGCTTACCGGCAAGCACAGCCACAAGAACGGGTTCACCGACAACACCCGCACCTTCGACGGCAGCCAGCAGACCTTTCCCAAGCTCCTGCGCCAGGCCGGCTATGAGACAGCCGTCATCGGGAAATGGCACCTGACCTCCGACCCTACCGGCTTCGATTACTGGAACATCCTCGTCGGACAGGGAGAATACTACAACCCGGTGTTCATCGACAACGGGGAGCGCCGCGTCATCCCCGGCTACGCCACCGACATCACCACCGACCTGGCCCTCGACTGGCTGGAGCACGGACGCGACCCTCAGAAACCGTTCTGCCTGCTGCTGCACCACAAGGCCCCGCACCGCACCTGGATGCCAGACACCACTGACCTCGGGGCATTTGACGATGCGGACATCCCTCTGCCGGACAACTTCTTCGATGACTACACCGGCCGTCCCGCCGCAGCCGCCCAGGAGATGGAGATTGACCGCCACATGGACCTGGTCTACGACCTGAAGATGGCCGACAAGGAGGGTGAGATACACACCGATACAGGCCTGGAGGAATACGGGCGGACCATGTACGGCAGCAGCAAGGAAGGCACCATCACTCCGGGCCGCATGACCCCTGAGCAGAAAGCCGCCTGGGACGCCTACTACGACCCCATCATCGGACAGTTCAAGGCCGACAGCCTCACCGGCAGGGCCCTGGCCGAATGGAAATATCGCCGCTACATGCAGGACTACCTGAGCGTCATCCGCTCCGTGGACCGCAACATCGGCCGCGTCCTGGACTACCTCATCGAGTCCGGCCTGTGGGAGAACACCCTCGTCATCTACACCTCCGACCAAGGCTTCTACATGGGCGAGCACGGCTGGTTCGACAAACGCTTCATGTACGAGGAATCCTTCCGCACCCCGCTGCTGGCCCATCTGCCAGGCGGCTACCACGGGGAGGTGGATGCCCTCGTGCAGAACATTGACCACGCCCCCACCTTCCTCCAGATTGCCGGAGTGCCGGTACCGGACGACATTCAGGGCGACTCCTACCTCTCCTACCTGATTACAGGACACGGACCGGCCGGAAAGCCCTGGCGCCGCTCCATCTACTACCATTTCTACGAATACCCCGGAGAGCACGCCGTCCGCCGCCACTACGGAGTCCGTACCAGCCGCTACAAACTCATTCATTTCTACGGCCACGACATCGACTCCTGGGAGCTCTACGATCTCCGGAACGACCCGACGGAGATGCATAACCTCTACGGCGACCGCTCCTACCGTCAGGTACAGAAAAACCTGCACAAGGAGCTCGAGCGGCTGCAGGAGCTTTACGACGACCCCATCCGCAATGAAGATCAGCAGCAAGGCTCCGGCGCGGCACGATAGCCTGCCAGGCAAGAGCTGAAAAATCAGAACCGTATGGATAAATACACACCCGAAGAAGCAGTAAATTATTTCATCCGATGCGCCCGCAAGGCAGCGGAGGCCGGACTGCTCTCCTGCAGCAGCGGCAACCTCTCCCTGCGCCTCCCGGTGTCCGAAGGCACTCACGGCTCCCTTCAAAGTCAGGACAATCACGACGGGCAGGACATCTCCCGCAATCCGCAAAGCACCCTGTCGGAAGCTCCTTCCGACCTGGCCCTGCTGTCCGCCACCGGCAGCTGGCTCGAAGAACTGCGGGAAGAGCAGGTCGCCCTCTGCCGCATCAGCGACGGCCAGTGCCTGAACGGAGTGCAGCCCACGATGGAAGCCGGATTTCACCTCGGAGTGCTGCGCCGGCGGCCCGAAATAAACTGCGTCCTGCACTTCCAGTCTCCGTATGCCACAGTCGTTTCATGCATGAAGGACATACCCCGGGACTTCAACGTCACCCTTGAAGGACCGCTGTACGTCGGCAGGGAAGTGCCGGTGGTGCCGTTTCTTCCGCCCGGCTCAGACGAGCTTGCAGCGGCAGTGACGGATGCCCTTTCAGCCCACGACATTGTCCTGATGTCCAACCACGGACAGGCCGCCTGCGGCAAGGATTTCCGCGACACCCTCCGCCGCGCCGTCTTCTTCGAGATGGCCTGCCGCATCATCGTCCTCTCCCGCGGCAACTACACCGTCATCTGACCTCCGCCATCCACCGTCCTGTCAGTCGGGAGTAGACCATAATGGCGGTTTCCGATGGATATCCCAAGTATATGAGCCGTGCGCGGCATCAGAAGCGGAACCGCAGAATCTTGTCCTCGTGCAGTTCCGGATTGACCGCGTAGATGATCCCATTGTCCTCATCCACTGTAAAAGACGCAACCGGCACATCCAGGCCCAACAGCCGCACCGGCTCTCCGTCCCAGGAGTACACCTCTATCCGCGAGGAATGACTCATCTCTGTCTCATCCAACCGCTGACCGGAATAGAGAGCATAGACACAGTCCTTTCCGGCATACACATTCTCGTAAGTCACAATATTCCGGTCGATGCTGAACTCAGTAGCAGTATCGTCCCCGTAAAGATAGAACTCAGGCGTATCCTCTGTCCCGACAGCGGCAGTAAGGCAGATTCTCCCGTTCCTGACCTCCCCCATCTCCAGCCTGTCTATCAAACTGTAAGCAAATACGAAACGGTTACCGGAAGCGGATATGTGATAGTCATCGAATATCGTATAGTAATTCTTCCCCATACTGCGCGGCAACTTTGGAAAGGAGTTTCCGATGCTGTCCTTCATTACACCCGAAACACTCCACAGCTCCCTGGCACCGCTCCTGTCGCCCTGATGCTTGACAAGCAGCAGGGAATCCCCGGCCATATTGATTTCCCAGAAAAAGCGGTATGGGTCCGGTGAGGCCATACGGTAACTGCCCTTCAGCACTGCAGCTGTATCGGAAACCTCGTAGAAAGCAAGCATATCAGTTGCATGGTCCCTGAACCCGATGACATTGCCGGAAGTATTCCCGATCGCCGCGGGCATCAGATACTCTTCCGGGCCCCTGCCCTGCCTTGCGAAAGAGTACAGGAACTCCAGTTCCGGACAGGAATAGACATAGTAAAAATAATCAGCCCCCTCACCGGAGTTCTGCAGCACAATGTAATCCTCCAGCTTCACGATATCGTTTATCTTCAGAATCTCGGATATCGGCACAAATTCCGCCTCAACCTCCTCCGGCTCACCGAAGTCCTTCCCGGAGGAAGCCCCGTCACCGCAGGAGACAGCCGTCAGCAGGCAAAGCGGCAAAAGCATACACACGGCACTGCGCCGGCAAATCCGTACAAGACCGGCACCATCAGCCGGCCACACATTCGAAAACAGTTTTCTCATCATAAGTCTATTTTATCAAATATCAATTCAAATTCCGGAAAAAATCCTTCTCTGGATTCATCAGACGCTGTAAGAACATCCGCAACAGAATATCAGGGACATAGTACACGCCATCCTTGACCGCCAACAGTTCCATTCTCACCAATTTGTCCGCAGCCGTCTGTACCGAGCTGCTGGAAGCAAGAGAGTGACGGCGCATAAAATCCGCCCCCATTATCTTCTCTGCCCGGACTTCCTCCGCAACTGCATACAGCAGTTCCTTCTGCCTTACCGGTATGCCGGACAACATCAGGCGATAACCGGCAGCAGCCTCCTCCAAGACAGAATCCACCGTCTGCCGCAGTATCGGGACAGTACATTCCTCACCTTTTGCGACAGTCTCATACGCCTCATGGAAGGTCTTCTGCATACAATAGGTATTTCCCTCGAAAAGCCTGTACACCGTACCGACTGCTTCCGGGGAGACTTTTTTCCCGTCCCGTTCAAAATGCCGTATCACAAAATCCGAATACTTGTCTATCGCTATCGGCTTCAATTCCAACATCGAGGCACTATGATAAAACGGTCTGGCCGATGATAGAAACATCTGCGATATCATGTGAATCTCACTGCCTGAGAAGATAAAATGCACATTACCCAGATGCTGTATGTGCGAGCGGAGCAGAGCCTCGATATTTTTCTCAGGATATTTGCCTATCTGCTGGAATTCATCGAAAGTGACAACACACGGTTTGTCGGCCTGTTCAAGGCACTGGAATATCTCCGTCAGCGTATATTCCGGACGGGATATGTCCCCGAGTCCAAGGCTGAAGACCGGCAGACCGCTTGCCGGGTCAAACCCGAACTCCGCGTTGATGGATTTCAGGCCCTGCACAAGACTCTGCAGCATCTTCCGGCTTGTCGAGCGCAGACGGGTAAACACGGTCTGACCGAACTCATACGTAAACTCCCGCAGGCTCGCCGTATGGAGGATGTCCACATAGAATGTATAAAAGCTGCCCGAGACCTCATCCCTGTCATAGCAGAAACGGATGAGTTTCGACTTGCCTAACCGTCTCTGAGAGATAAGGCACAGATTCTCTCCTCCCGTGACAGCGCGGACTATGCGGTCAGACTCCGCTTCCCTGTCACAGAAGTATTCTTTCGGAACATCTCCGGTTATGATAAATGGGTTCATCGCCTGTCTCTTTATATGATTTACAGGCACAAAGATAATTATGAATCTTTCATTATGCAAATTTCATAATGAGATTTTCATAATGGAAATTGAATAATACAGGTTAAGCGGTAACTACGGTATCAGGGCCACAATGATGTAGTACAGCATGACCCCGGAAGCGGCCAGCTTGGCTCCGGTACCGAGCAGGAAACCGAGGAAGGAGCCGAGAGCAGCCTTAAGGCCCTGAGCCATCTTTTTCTCTCCCCAATATAGCTCGGCGACAAGGGCTCCCACGAAAGCTCCGGCAATCATGCCCCAGGGAGGGAAGAAAAGTATACCGACGAGCATTCCGGCAGTGGCTCCGCGAGAGGCATATTTCGTACCCCCCGTAGCCCGGGTCAGCCATCCCGGCACCACATAGTCAAGGACCGTAACAATCACGGTCACTACCAGCATGATGATCAGCAGACGCCATGTGATATCGTCCTGGGCGCAGGGAGAACCCCACAGGAACAGCAGGAACATACCCGCGAGACTGCACGGAGGTCCAGGCAGCACCGGAAGAATACAGCCGAGAAGGCCGACTATGCCGAGAATTACGGCTACTATGTCTATGAAAATTTCCATATTGTATGTCAGTCTGAACTTATTTGACAATCTGAGCAAAACTTACGGTTGGTACTGGCGCAGGACACTTTTGTAATCACACAATAATCAAAGACTTATGAAAGAACCTGTTCCTGCCGCCTGTCCGGAATATACCGAAAAGCGCGTACCGTCATCATAAAGCCCTGTGTATCGGACTTGTCCTCACTCTCCTGGGATTTCCTCCCCGCTGAAACCTTGCCGCTCCAGCACTTCCTGCATCCCTGCGGACATCTCCAGGCATTCGGCCTCAGTGAAGCGGAAACGGGTAAATACCTGCGCGAGGTTGTCCGTGCCGTTGAGTTCAACGAAATAACGGCTCTCGGGCAAGGCCTCCTTCGCCGCATATATGCGGTCTATGTCCTCAGAAGTATATTCATGATAATGACCGTTGTGCAGGATTGCCTCCACGGGCAGGCGGTCTGTCTGCTCCGGGCTCTCGTCCGGCCATCCGAGAGTGACGGTCAGCACCGGCACCACTAAGCGGGGCAGATGCAGGGCCCCGATGATCCGGTCCGGATTATAGACAGTGGTACCGAGAATACAGGTTCCCAGCCCGCGTTCCTCGGCCAGGGTGACAAAAGCCTGTGCGAACAGCAGGGTATCGGTCGCGGCATTGATGAACGAAACGAAGTTACCGTAACCGGGGTCCGCCTTCCGCTCCTCGCACCAGCGGCTGAACCGGTGAAAATCCGCGCAGAAAGTCAGCACCGCCGGAGCCTCCTCCACCATAGGCTGATGATGGTGCGCCTCTGCCAGCGCCTCCCTTTCCGGCCCCGAAGTGGTCACTACCAGCGAGTACAACTGCATATTGCCCATAGTCGCCGCCCTCGAAGCCTCTCCGGCCAGGGCCGCAACCATCTCCTCAGGCACTTCCTGCCTTTTGTATTTGCGTATGCTTCTTCTATCCTTGAATTCTCTCATGACAAAACATTTTCTCAAAAATACAAAACTTTCCATTCCAGAGACACTTTTCGTCGGGATAAGTTCGGACAAAATCACGGCACACACATACCGGGCCGTCACAACCTTCCGGGGACGCCCCCATCGGACTAAGAATTACTGTACAAATTGCCGGTTCAGGAAGCATCGCATATCCTCCGCACCCAGTCCGGCAAGACGCTCTATAAGCAAATCAATAGTATTCAGAATATTGAAAAACAGAGCACCTGCTACGACAACACTTGCTGCACCCCTCGTCGTTCAATAGTACAGGCTGCGGGACTTTGGCTCCCGAAAAGGGAGGGGACCCGCCGAAGGTGGGGAGGATCCCGCAGCCTGCACTATTGAACAACCTCCGCAGGTACCCAAAACACACCTGTCCGGTTCACCTGCACCAAGACCGGGAAACTGTAACACCGCTATAATGCACACAAGCGCACTCCGCATTTCCCCATCTCGCAAAGGTGAACCGAAACACGGGATAACGGTTCACCTGCACAGGAGGAAAGTACAGGAAACGCCTGCGCCGACTGACCTGCGCCGGCTGCCCACTACCTGAGCGGAGCGATCATGATCACGTCGTTATCGTTCTCGGAAAGGTTCTTGAGAATGGCGGAGATGCGCGAGCGGGCGGCCTCGCTGAGATTACCGGACTCAAGAGCGGCGCGGCCTGTCTCCATAAAGCCGGCGGCATCATAGGTACTGATGAAATAGCCATCGCTGAACCCGCCTCCGGCGCTGCCGTCCATCAGGTCATTGACCACCTCTCCGAGACTCACCTCACCGGTCCTGCGGTCCAGGATAACCCCGGGCAGGGGCTCCACATTGATACGGCGTACGCCATCCTTCATTACCGACCTGCCCTGCAAGTTCACATTCATTATCACATAGTCCGGCAGGACAGTAGTGGAATACATATAGTTGTCTTCAGCAAACCCGCTGTCCTCAGACGACGCTGTCTGCCCGAAGCTGACCGTCAGAAGTGGCCGCATCTCCCCGCCGCCGACGAGCCAGGAAGTATCCTGCGCCGTATTGTTGGAACGGAAGGATATGTCCAGCAGTCCCGGGACATTGCGGTCCGTATCCATCATTGTCCTGTTGTCTTCCGGGAACGAATACGTTCTGGGTATCTCCCAAAGCACCTTGCCCTCATAGTCCTGGCACCAGGCAATGGCCGGACATCCGTTGTCCTCAGGCTTGACCGCCACCGTGATATTCCGGGCCCCGCCGTCCACCATGAAGCTGTAGCTCAGCCACGAGCCATCGCCCGTACTGTATGCAAGCGGAACCACCTCCATTTCCCTGGTCGCTATGTCGTACACATGAAGTACGTTGATGTCCGGATAGGTCTTCATCCATATCTTTCCGCCCGCCTCGTCTATCTGCACTGACGCTATCTGCAGGTACTCTCCCGGACCGCGGCCTATCCCCCCGTAAGTCCCTATGTATTTCCCGGTCGAGCGGTCAAACAGTTTGAGAGGCTGCCTCGCCAACGAATAGGAGGAAATATAGTTGTCCGAGACGTTTATGGTTGCGGCAGGGGTAAAGGCCGCCGAAGTATCGCTGTCCAGGGCAATGAACTCCGGCTCCCCGACCAACCCGGAAAGCAGCAGGTCCTCCCCCTGCGGAATCTGGGAATATCTTACGGAGACCAATCCTTCCGCATGGTCCTTACGGCCGCATGAGACGGAACTCAGCAGCATGACCGCCGCCACAGCTGCACACAGGCAGCGCAATGAGATCGAGACATTTGTTTTCATAGCCGGTATAATTTTTATTGTACCGCAAATTTAAAAAAAAACATGGAATAACTATAAATTTTCGTAGCAAAATCGACTATGCAACCACGAGTACAAAGTCCGTATATTTGCAGAAAAATAAAATATGGCTCAGATGACACAGGACAATACCCCCGGTTACACCTTGCGGGAGCAATGGCGGACAATGCCGATGAAGGAATACGCGGAGACGTTCCGGGACTTCGGAAGGGTGCGCGGCTACTGCCACGGATGCGGACGGTACGGGAAATGCTGGGCCTGTCCTCCGTATGACTTCGCGGAGGAGGAATACTTAGGACAATTCACGACCATCTCCCTGCTCGCCACTAAGATCACCCCTTCGGAAGGAGTGGCGCTCACCCCGGAAACGGCGGAACGCATCCTGAACCGGGAACGGCAGCGGCTCGACAGAATGCTGCTCGGAATGGAAGGGAACGCACGGGCCTTCTTCGCCGGCACCTGCATCCTCTGCCCGCCGGAGAAATGCACCCGCCGCGAGGGACTTCCCTGCCGCCATCCGGAAAGCATCCGCCCGT
Organism: Candidatus Coprenecus stercorigallinarum; assembly: GCA_018711305.1. Classification (GTDB taxonomy): domain Bacteria; phylum Bacteroidota; class Bacteroidia; order Bacteroidales; family UBA932; genus Coprenecus; species Coprenecus stercorigallinarum. Next base: position 41,633 of record DVIL01000086.1, on the reverse strand, counting down.
CCCTCGAGGCCCTCGGTTTCGACATCGCCCGCACGGCCTCGGAGCTGTTCGGCATCCCCCTTCAATGGGGCAGCCCAGGAACCTTTCCGGCCTATCTCACCCTCATCAGCGCCATTGCCCGCGCCCCATTCACCCGCTTGCAACAGGACGAACAAACGAAACACGGACGCTTTTGACGAATAATCTTTCATATATCCGCACTTTTTTCCATCTTCGCATTTGAAAAAACCTGATGAAATGACAGCCGGAACAACTATCGAACAGCAGCTTCAGGCTCACGGCATACACCCGACCGCGGCCCGTATACTCGTCCTCCAGAAACTATCGGAGCTCACCTACCCCGTCTCCATGACCGAACTGGAAACGGAACTGGAGACCATGGACAAATCCACTATCTTCCGCACCCTCAACGTCCTGCTAGAGCACCATGCGATTCATTCGTTCGAGGACGGCAGCGGATCCACGAAATACGAGATCTGCCGCTGCGAATCCACCGTCTGCCGGGTCGAGAACCGCCATATCCACTTCTACTGCGAAGGATGCCGGCGCACCTTCTGTATCGACGACGTCAAGATTCCTGTCGTCACCCTTCCGGAAGGCTACCATATCGACACCATCAACTACACCGTCAAGGGTCTCTGCCCCGAGTGCTCCAGACGGCAGGCCTGAAAACAGCGGCGCACAGCCGCAAACCGGCAGCTGCACGCACCGGCAGGTTCCAGACATGCAACCGGGTTGCAAACTGACGTCCGCATGCACCTCTGAAACCTGGTTGCAGGCCGGCAGCCGTAATTTTGCGTCAAAACAAAAGTTATGGCAAGGACACAGCATAGACGAAGCGGACATGAAAATACGCACAGCCACACAGACGGGCACAGTCACTCCCATCATCACCACGCAGATGGAATGAGACGGCAGATAATCCTGATCGCCGTTACCGCCATCCTGCTCGCCGCAGCCGTACTTATCGAGAAATACTGCGGCCTGCAGACCTGGCAGCTGCTTCTCGTCTATCTCGTTCCCTATCTGCTCATCGGCTCCGGCACCCTCAAGGAAGCGGCGGAGGGGATCGCGCACGGAAACATCTTCAACGAGCACTTCCTGATGTCCGTCGCCACCATCGGCGCCCTCTGCATCGGCTTTCTGCCCGGAGCGGAGACTGAATTCCCGGAAGCGGTCTTTGTCATGCTTTTCTTCGCCGTGGGCGAGCTGTTCGAGAGTTACGCAGAAGGCCGAAGCCGGGACAGCATATCGCATCTGATGGAGATAAGACCGGATACGGCAGAGGTGGAACGCGGGGGCAGGACGCAGACGGTGTCTCCGGAAGAGGTCGGGCCGGGAGAGATCATCGTGGTCAGGCCCGGAGACAAAATAGCTCTCGACGGCACGGTCATCGAAGGCTCGTCCTCGCTCAACACCGTAGCCCTCACTGGAGAGAGCATGCCAAGGGATATCACGGAAGGCGACGACGTAGCCTCAGGCTGCATCAACCTGTCGGGAGTCATCCGCATAAAAACCACCAGGACCTTCGGCGAAAGTACCGTGTCGAAGATCATCCGTCTCGTGGAGAGTGCCGACAGGGACAAATCCCGGAGCGAGTCGTTCATCACCCGCTTCGCCCGCATCTACACCCCGATTGTAGTCTCCGCGGCCCTGCTGCTGGCTTTTGTCCCGCCGTTATTTTCCCAAAGCGGTTTCGCCTCATCTTTCGCCACATGGCTGCACCGGGCACTTATCTTCTTAGTGGTATCCTGCCCGTGCGCATTGGTAATCAGTGTACCTCTCACCTTCTTCGGCGGACTCGGAGGCGCTTCCCGCAAGGGAATACTGATCAAAGGCAGCTGCTATATGGACCGGCTGGCTGCCCTCGGCACAGTGGTGTTCGACAAGACCGGCACCCTGACCCGCGGGGAATTTGCAGTGGAGGCAGTGCATCCGGAGGATTTCAGTGAGAACGAGCTCCTGCATCTGGCCGCACACGTAGAGCATTTCTCGACCCATCCTATAGGCGAGGCACTTAGGGCGGCATTCCCCAATGCAGCAACCGACGGCTGCCCGGTCACGGACGTGGAGGAAATCGCAGGTCAGGGCATAAAGGCCAATGTGTCAGGCCGTACGGTATGCGTAGGAAACAGCCGCATGATGGACGCTGCCGGTGCCGGATGGCATGACTGTCACCGTACGGGCACCATCATCCACGTGGCCGTTGACGGCAAATACGCCGGTCACATCGTCATCAACGATATGGTAAAAGAGGACAGCGCAGAAGCCGTCTCGGCGCTGAAACGCCTCGGAGTAAAGAACACCGTCATGCTCAGCGGAGACCGTGAGGAAGTGGCCCGTGACGTAGCCGACAGACTCGGACTCAGCTCCTGGCACGCCGGCCTGCTGCCTGCCGACAAGGTAGAATACCTGAAGAAACTGCTGGCCGCCAAACCACAGGGATGCAGCCTCGCTTTCGTCGGCGACGGTATCAATGACGCCCCGGCACTCAGACTCGCCGACATCGGAATCGCCATGGGAGGACTCGGGAGCGATGCCGCGATAGAAGCCGCAGATGTGGTGCTGATGGACGACAAACCGTCGAAGATAGCTCTGGCCGTCAGCATAGCCCGCCGCACTCTCGGCATTGCCAGGCAGAACGTGGTGTTTGCCATAGGAGTGAAAGCCGCCATCCTGCTCCTCGCCACCTTCGGCCTCGCCTCCATGTGGCTCGCCGCCTTCGCCGACGTCGGAGTCACTGTACTCGCCGTCCTCAACGCGATGCGCGCCCTCCGTGTCCCCTCCGGCCCAACCCTCCCGAAGCCGTAATCCGCACATTCCCAAGGGCACCAACACATTCCACTGCATGACACACCTCCTCCCCATATTTCATCTGCCACATATCGTCCCGCCCCTGTCCCTGCCTCCGACTCCACCCCCAACATTGATACCGACACCGGCATCTGCACATGCAACGGCTCCAACCCGTCTCGACACCATTCCCAACACCAACTCAAACCCAAGCCCCTCTCTGTCACTATACATTTTCGTTACATTGTATTACCTTATCCAACAACACTTTAGTAAAATCCAAAAATGTAAGAACGCCTCGAAATCGCCCATTTTACCCCAAATTCTCACCTTCTTACATTTTTAGATTTTCACAACTACCTACATATCAGCCATATTTGTCGCAACTAAAATGTATAGTGGCAATTTCTTAAAAAAGAGATGTATGATAGAGGCGAGCGACAAACTTTACCACATAGTATTCCATTCCAAAGAAAATGAAGTCATCTGCAGGAATAATCAGAACTACACTGCCCTTGAGAACTGCATAGCATTGGCTGTAATCAAATCCAAAGAAATCCTTCCGGCGTATTCTGTCATGTCCACCCATGCACACATAGCACTGGCCGGTACCGACCCGGGAAAAAGCATTAAAAAGATAAAACTGGCCTACACACGTTATTTCAACAGCAGATACAAAAGAACAGGCTCCCTCTTCGAAGACGACACCTATTGTGAACCGGTCAACGGCTACATCAGACAAAGAATACTGCTCAACTACATTCTGCGTAACCCACTGCATCACGGTATCTGCGAGACTGCTTTCAGATACAGACACTCTTCCATCTGCGCCTACTTCCCGCATGAAGACCGCAAAGACTGCCCGGACAACGGGAAAGTACTCTTGATCAGGGAAGGTACGAAAAACCATGGGTACCCCGTAGACACGCAGGGACGCATTCCGCTGAAATATTTCGTCAACGCAGGATGGACAGAGCATCTTTACCGTACGGAAAGAAGTTTTCTGAACAGCATGAACCGCTGGAACACTGAAGATTGGGAGAAAGAACAGAGAAAGATGTGTCCTGATGAGAACCCAGTGACACTGCTGTCCGCCGAACCTGGATTTTCCAGATATCTCGATGAGATGAGAGCATACGAACGAGGATCATTCCAACTGCGCACTACTGATATCGATATATGCGGATACATCGACCAGATCATCCTGCCTGAAATGGGTATGGACTCATACACAAGCTTGGATGACAGACAGAAATATCATGTTCTCGCAACTGTCAGACAACACTTCGGAGCACCGGAGGCCCAGATACGCCGCTGCCTCGGAATGCCGGTCAGATTCTGACATTCATAAGTTCTGGCCATGCACAACATCAGTTCCAAGACTCATGTCACGGGCCGGCCCCCGACCACAGCAAGGTCAGCGCACCTGATTATCCGCGTGCATATGCACTTGCCCAACAAATCCTGATACACGCTGCTACATATCTTTGTGCAACTCCTGCACCTTCGTGGCCTCCACGTCTTTCGCGACCATTGTTCTATACCAGGATTTGGTACAACCCGACATCACCCGTGACATTTACTATGCGATACTCACACCTTATCGCCACTATACATTTTAGTTACATGGAAAACATCTAATTTTCAAAAAATTAACATTCAAACAAAATGTTAGAAGAGCCTCAAAACAGCATTTTGAGCAAGATTCGGCGCCTTCTAACATTTCTTAATTTATGGAAAAGGCAGGAATTCAAGCACTTGAAACACAACTATAATGTATAGTGACAATCATGACGACACATGGCCAGCTGCTGACAGACAATTGCATAGCGGCAACCCGGATAGTACAGTGCACGGCCGGCGGCTAACAGGCAACAGGCCAAAGCCAAAGCAGTCCGATACGGACGCGTGTATGAATATCCGGTACCAAATCTGCTCACGGACTCAGCTTAAGCAAAGAATGACCCGGGACCTGATCCGTCTGCACAGTAAGCTTTCGAAGACCGGATATTGCCGTTGCACACGCAGCATAGGCTAAATCACTGGAGGACAGGCGCACCTCATCACCGGACAACAATCTCGTCAGTGAACACCCAACCCCCGAACTGGCCGCTACGGGCTTGAACACGAACGTATCTGGCATTTATACAGCCATCTGCTGACAATGACGACCCGTTTCCCGACATTTCATCATGATTTGCAGGAACAGTTGCGGTAACAGCTGATGGCGCAGAACATGCGGATGCCGTACAAACATCGGAGGGCGCATTGCCGGAAGCATACCAGCCGTCAGTGACGAAGGTGACCCGGTCATCCCGGATTACCTCGCGGGTGATGCGTCGCAGTTCTGTAAAACTGTTCCCGTCTGCAGAGGCTGAAATCACCACTTCTGCAGGCAGGAAGACTTCCGGACCGCAGACCTGCATGAAGTCCAGCTCCACGGAACGGACGTCCCGCACCAGGCCCAGGTCCACGGTCACGTCAAGCCGGTTCCGGGAGATGAATCCCTGCCACCGTCCGTCCCCGTAAGTCCAGCCGCCGTGCAGTCCGTCCGTCAGAGCAGTATCGCCTCCGGCCGCATAGGTGGCATTGTACGGAGCATTGTACTCCACCCTGCACCCGCGGGCCAGATGCTCCACCGATGACCGGGCGGCCGGACGGTCCCCCACCTCGCGGGCCAGGTCGAAGACATTGTACCCCTCAGCCTCCATCTCCGCACACAGAGCCAACGCCCGCCGGTGGAAATCCTCATAGTCCCTGCCGGCCGCAGGGCTCCAGGCCACTTCGGCAAGGGCATAAAGCCTGGGGTAGATCATAAGCTCCGCGTGTTCCTCAGTCGGAATATACTCGCACCAGAGATTGGCCTGCACACCTATAATATTCGACGCTTCGTCGGAAGACAGACCGGAGGGCACCGGTTCGAAAGAGTAGACCTTCGAAAGCGGAAGATAGCCGCCCATGGCTGCAGGCAAAGTGGACGGATCGTCCTGATAAGTATCGAAATAGCAGTATGCTCCCGGAGCCATGACAGTTCGGTTGCCTCCTCCGGCCGCACGCGCCCCCTCGTCCACGCTCCTCCACGCCATCACAACGGCAGCGGAATCAGCCCCTCCCTGCAGTATCTCATCCCATCCTACCGGAATCCGGCCATGCTCCTCCAGGAAACGTCCTATCCGTCTGATCATATAACTCTGGAGTTCATCCACTCCGGCCAGTCCCTCCGCCTCCATGCGGGCCCGGCACAACGGACACTCCTCCCAGGATTTTTTGGAGGCTTCATCCCCTCCTATATGAATGTACCGCGAAGGGAATATTTCCATTATCTCAGCAAGCACGGCTTCGAGAAACTCAAATGTTTCCTCCTTGCCTATACAGAAATCCGAGTGACGGTACGGCTCCCCCGTGCACGAAAGCTCCGGATAGGCGGCCAGCACCTCCTCCGAATGCGAAGGCATCTCTATCTCCGGGACAATGGTAATATAACGCTCAGCCGCATATCCGACCAGCTCCCGCAGCTCTTCCTTGGTATAATATCCCCCGTAGGCTCCGGGTGTTCCCTCAGGCAGGTACTTACGGTCACCGAACCACCAGTCCTTCCACAGCGCTCCGTCCCTCCAGGCGGCAAAGGACGTCAGCCGCGGATAGCTGTCAGTCTCCACCCTCCATCCGGCGGCATCTGTCAGATGAAGATGCAGGACATTGAGTTTGAGGCGTGCCATCGCATCGATCTGCCGTTTCAGATAATCCATACTGAAAAAATGACGGGAGACATCCTGCATATACCCCCTCCAGCGGAACCGGGGCTCATCGCGTATTTCCACGCAGGGAATGACTCCGGCAGCCGTGTCTGCCAGAAAGCCGATGGTCTGCATTGCATAGAAGACACCGGCACTGTCCGAGGCCTCGATGAGGACAGAGTCAGGAGTGACTTTCAGGGTATAGGATTCCGGAGAGCCACCGGAAACAAGTCTTATCCGGAATTTCCCCCGAGTACCGTCATAGCCAAATACTCCTGATTTAAAACTGATTTCAGCGGGCCGCGGGATTATACCGTCCTTCACGGCCACTTCTGCCCCAAGAAGTGACGGAAAGCCGCAGAGAAGGATGTGGAGAGTAATGATCAAGCATGTTCTGAAAAGCTTTCCTGTCATGGTTACGTAACAATTTAACGGTTTTACCCTTCTAAGATATAACAATTTGCCGATTCCTGCGCAACATTTTTGAAACTGCTGAAATATTTCTGCAAGGTGCGTAACATGATTTTAATTCACCCGTATCAAGTCTGAAATAACCTTCGGATACTTTTGCGGCCGTTAAAACAGGAAAAAATATGAACAAATTTCTTAAAGCAGTTTTAGTATTCATTTCTACTTTTATTTTGTTCAATGCCGGCACGGCCGATGCCCAGACTGTAAAGGGAATCGTCAGGGACGGCATAACCTCTGAACCGCTCGCAGGTGTAGTAATCATGTTCGAAAGGGTTGTAGATGACCCCACTGCGAACATGATCGGTACACAGACCGAGGCCGACGGGAGTTACATCCTCCAGATACCCGAAGGTGTCGAGGGTGTCCTCGGCCTCTATTTTATCAGTTACAACGACCTCAAATCACAGGTAATCAAGTTAGGACGCGGCGAGGAGCTTACCCTCGACCTGAATATGGAATTCCAGTCCGAGACCCTTGAGACAGCGGTAATCGTGGCACGCAAGAACCCCGAGTCAGTAGGAGCACTGATAAATGACCGCAAGGTATCGGCTCAGGCTGTAGAGAACATCGGTGCGGCAGAAATATCCGCAAAAGGCCTTTCAAACGTTGCCGAAGCTGTGGAGACGATGAGCGGAGTTTCATTCAACAATTCCGGCCAGCTTTTTGTCCGCGGACTCGGAGACCGCTACAGTCTTACCACTCTCAACGGCCTTCCCGTGGCATCACCCAACCCCGACAACAAACTGATTCCGCTGGACATTTTCTCCAGCTCTGTACTTCAGAACATTACCGTAACAAAAGTCTATACTGCCACCAGTTTCGCAGACTATTCAGGAGCCCACATCGATATCGCCACCAAGGAGAACATCGAAGACAGTTTCCTGTCCGTTTCATTGGGATTCAACGGTGTGATCGGCACTACTTTTACCGACACCTACCGTCCTGACCGCAACGGATGGCTGCTTCACGACAACAACCTGCCCAGAGACGTGAGGGAGATGAGCCTGTCCGACTTCCGCAGCTACATCGTCGACAATGACCCGTTCGGCACATCATTCGACATCGCAAGGAAAATGGCCCTGCCCGACATTTCCGGTTCCATATCAGGAGGACGTACATTCAAACTGAAGAACGGAGATGAGTTCAGCCTCCTTGCCTCAGCTTCAATATCCTCGGGCAACCAGAACATCTACGACGCCTACATCACCAATATCAACACACAGGGCCAGCACATGGACGAGTTCACATACAACGGCTACGAGCACAGCCTCGACCTTACCGGACTGCTGAGCCTCAACTACCTTTTCGAAAACGGGGACAAGATAGGATTCACCACACTCTACGCCAAGAACGCCATGGAGGACTACAAGCTCCGCAACGGCTACGACGCAGAGGACAACATGCTCCTTGGAAGCAACTCCATCGCCCACTCCTACTCTCTGTGGAACAACCAGCTCGGCGGTTCCCATACCCTGCATCCCAGCTGGAACCTCGACTGGAAAGTATCCTACGGCATGACAGACAGCAACGAGCCAGACCGCCGTCAGGTAATGTACCGCAGAAATGATGACGGCAGCCTCTCCCTCTTCAAGCTGAACCGTCAGGAAACCATGCGCTACTACGGAGAACTCTCCGAGCAGGAAATAGTCGGCGAGATCAAGCCCACCTTCCACTTCGGCGAGCAGAGCCGTCTGATTTTCGGAGCCGCATACAAGGACAAGACCCGCGACTACAACTCGATGAGATTCTACTACAACCTTACCGATATCAATCCCGTCATAAGTGACATCTATACCCCTTCCTCATTCCTCAACTCGCAGAGCATATCCGACGGTCTTATCAGCATCGACAGAGATGCACAGCCCAAGAACAATTACTACGCCGGACACCGTATTCTCGCCGGATTCGCGGAAGTAGAGTATTATCCCATAACTGACCTCCTGCTCGGTCTCGGTGTAAGATACGAGTATTCCCAGCAGTGGGTACAGTACTGGAACGATGCTTCGAGGGAAAGTTTCTCACGTCTCGACAAAGGAGATTTCTTCCCTGCACTGAACGTCAAGTACACCCTTAAGAACAAACACACATTCCGCTTCGCATCATCCATCACAGTGACCCGTCCCTCGTTCATAGAAATGGCCCCCTTCCTCTACAAGGAATCATACGGAAGCGCTGAGATCCGAGGTAACGACCAGCTGACCAACGGCTACAACTACAACTTCGACCTCAAGTACGAATACTTCTCTACAAACAACAAGCACATGTTCTCCGTCGGCCTCTACTACAAAATCCTCAAGGACCCCATCGAGCGTGTACAGGAGACCTCGGGAGGATCCATAGTGCATACTTTCAGAAATGCCGAACAGGGTATGGCGGCAGGACTCGAAGCCGAATTCCGCACCCAGCCCTTCAAATACTTCACAGTCGGAGGAAATGTCTCGCTGATGTACACCGACGTCACACTGCTGGCCAACGGAGGAATCTACACCGACAGCCGCAGGGCACTGCAGGGTGCTTCTCCCTACCTCGGCAACGCATTCATCACCTATGCACCCGAATTCGGTGACGAATCCTCCCTGTCACTCTCCGTCCTCTACAACGTACAGGGTCCCCGCATCCAGGCTGTCGGTATCTACGGACTCGGAAACATCATGCAGGCCCCCATCCATACGCTGGATGCCAATATAACTTACCAGATCACCAGAATATGGAGCGTGGAGCTCTCCCTGACCAATCTGCTCGACTCCGAATACCGTTTCACACAGAATGTGCCTGACCTCGGCACAGAGATGCTCACTGAGAGCTACAGACTCGGAAGAGGCATCGGAGTAGGCGTCAAACTCGATTTTTAAAAAAAACAGAACCTATAACATTTCTAAATCTTTTAAAAATGAACAAAAAACTTTTCATTCTCGCTCTCGGAGCAGCCATGACGGCAGTCTCCTGCCAGGAGAGGAACAAAAACGTGATTGATCCTGAGGTAGACCTCATCGGAGATATCACCGAGGACAGGATCCTCGAGGAAGGCCAGACCTACACCCTTACAGGAGGTCTGCATGTTAAGGAAGGAGCTACCCTGACCATCGAGCCTGGTGTTACCATCATTGCCCAGGATGACAACCAGGTAGACTATATCCTCATAGAGCAGGGCGCCAAAATCGATGCCCGCGGTACAGCCAGTGCTCCCATCGTAATGACATCCAACAGAAAGGAAGCCGGTGCATGGGGCGGTCTCCACATCTGCGGTAAGGCCCCTATCAATGCCGGTACCGATGCAAAGTCTGAAATCGGTGACGCCTCTTACGGCGGAAACGACCCTGCCGACAACTCCGGTGTCCTCCAGTACATCCGCGTAGAGTACGGTGGATTCACCTTCTCCGAGGAGAAAGAGGCCAACGGCTTCACATTCTACGGTGTAGGTAACGGAACTACTGTCGACCATCTCCAGGCTTACGGCGGATCTGACGACGGTTTCGAGTGGTTCGGAGGTACAGTAAATGTAAAATACCTGATCTCCACCAACAACACTGACGACTCCTTCGACTGGACCGAGGGATGGTGCGGCAAGGGACAGTTCATGATCGCCCAGCAGATATCCGGGGAGTGCGATGCCCTCATCGAGGCCGACAACAATGACAACAACAATATGGCAGAGCCCATCTCCCACCCTGTCCTCTCCAACCTCACCCTCGTGGGCAACGGCGCTGACGGACGCGGTATCCGTCTCCGCGCAGGCACACAGGCCGAGATATACAACACCATCGTAACCGGCAAGAGCCGTGCCCTCACAACTGAGACAAAAGGCACTGAGAGCGCTTTGGCCAACGGCAAGTCCAAGCTCCAGTACATCTACCTCTCTTCAGGCGTTTCCAGCGACAACGAGGAAGGCTCTGTCCTCTACGACCAGAACGATTTCCTCGCAAACGACAACCACAATGAAGTAGGTTATACAGCACAGCTCACAAACAGCATCATGGGCACAATTGACGGCGGCCTCGACGCTTCCGGCATCGACTCGTTCTTCGACAATGCGGCTTACGCAGGAGCCCTTCCTTCCGGCAACGACTGGACCAGCGGTTGGGCGCTTACAGCCGACGGCGGCAGCACCGACGGTGCAACTGTTGAACTCGAAGGTGTCATCACCGAGGACATGACCCTCCAGGCCGGTGTGAACTACACCCTCATCGGCGGCCTGCATGTCAAGGAAGGCGCCACCCTGACAATCGAGCCCGGCACGGTCATCACCGCCCAGGATGACGACATTGTCGACTACCTCCTCATCGAGCAGGGTGCCAAGATTGATGCCCGCGGTACAGCCGATAATCCTATCGTCATGACTGCAGAAAGGAAGGAAGCCGGTTCTTGGGGAGGTCTCCACATCTGCGGCAAGGCTCCCATCAATGCAGGTTCCGGTGCAAAGTCCGAAATCGGTGACGCCTCCTACGGCGGAAACGATCCTCACGACAATTCCGGTACACTCCAGTACATCCGCGTAGAATACGGCGGATACTCCTTCTCCGAGGAGAAAGAGGCCAACGGCTTCACATTCTACGGTGTAGGTGACGGAACAACTGTCGATCACCTTCAGGCTTACAGCGGCTCGGACGACGGTTTCGAGTGGTTCGGAGGTACTGTAAACGTGAAATATCTGGTATCCACCGACAACACCGACGACTCCTTCGACTGGACAGAGGGATGGTGCGGCAAGGGACAGTTCATGGTTGCCTACCAGGTCTCCGCTGAGTGCGATGCCCTCATGGAGTGCGACAACAACGACAACAATGAGGTAGCCGCTCCCATCTCCCACCCCGTTCTTGCAAACGTGACCCTCGTAGGCAACAACTCCGATGAGAACAAACGCGGTGTCCGTCTCCGCGCCGGCACCGAGGTCGAGCTCTACAATGCCATTGTAACCGGCAAGAGCAACGCCCTCACAACTGAGACCACCCACACTGAGGACGCATTGGCAAAAGGCACATCCAAACTCCAGTACGTATACCTCTCATCCGGCGTGAAAAGCGACAACAAGGAAGTCCCTGTCCTCTACGACCAGAACGATTTCCTCGCCGAAGCTAACCACAATAAGGTCAACTACACCTTCAACCTGACCGACAACTTCTTCGGTACAATCGACGGTGGTCTCGATGCCAAGAGCATAAATTCATTCTTCGAGTCAGCCGGATACATCGGCGCCATCTCCGCCGACAACAACTGGATGGCAGGCTGGACCCGCTAACCTAAACTGCTTTTCGAAGCTGTCATACCTGTTTTTCACGGGAGGCTGCGAAGTGATTCGCCGGCCTCCCTATTTTTTGGTATTGACACTGTCAGGAAAGAGTGGTATTTTTGCCCGGATTTATAGACTTTTTATATGAAACTGTCTGAACTTAAAACGGGTGAAAGGGGAATCATCGTAAAAGTGAGCGGCCACGGCTCCTTCCGCAAGAGAATCACCGAAATGGGATTTATCAAGGGAAAGGAGGTAAAGGTGGTGCTCAATGCCCCTCTGAGGGACCCGATAGAATATGAAATCATCGGATACAAGATATCGCTGCGCAGGGACGAGGCCAGTGAGATAGAGGTAATCAGCGAAAGCGAGGCCAAGGTCCCCATACACGGTCCGGAGGAAAATCCGCCGATGAACTGCCGTGAACCTGACTGCTCTGACACAGAGGACCTCAACCGCAGGATGCGGCAGCTCGCAGAGGAACGCCGGCACACGGTCCGCGTTGCCCTTGTCGGAAATCCCAACTGCGGCAAGACATCGCTGTTCAACATCGCCTCCGGCTCGCACGAGCGGGTGGGCAATTACAGCGGAGTCACCGTAGATGCAAAAGAAGGCCGCTTCGAGTACAAGGGATATCACTTCGTCCTGGTGGATCTCCCGGGTACCTACTCCCTCTCCGCCTACAGCCCGGAAGAGCTGTACGTACGCAAGAATTTGATCGACAACATTCCCGACGTGGTCATCAACGTAGTGGATGCATCCAACCTCGAAAGGAACCTCTACCTTACCGCCCAGATCATAGACATGAATCTGAGAGTGGTTATGGCGCTGAACATGTACGACGAGCTCCAGGCAAGGGGAGACAAGCTCGATACAGTCACTTTGGGACACCTGCTCGGTATGCCGGTTATCCCTACGGTAAGCCGGAGCGGCAAAGGCATCGACAAACTGTTCGACACTGTCATTCAGATATACGAGCACAATGACCCGACTCTGGCCCGCCATATCCATATCAACCACGGACAGGAACTCGAGGCCAGCATTGACCGCATCAAGCTGCTGATACAGAAGAATGACGACATCCGGACAAAATACTCGACCCGCTGGCTTGCCATCAAGTACCTCGAAAACGACTCCGATGTGGAGGCCATCGTAGAGGCCCTGCCAAACCACGATGAGATCATCGCCGCCCGTTTTGAAGAGAACCGGCGGATAGAAGGCCTGTTAGGAGGCACCAACGCCGAATCTGCGATAGTGGATGCCAAATACGCCTTCGTCCAGGGAGCCCTCAAGGAGACATATACGCCGGCAGAAGTCCGGAAGAAACATACTGTCACCGACAAGATTGACGCTGTGGTCACCAACCGGTGGGCAGCCTTCCCGATATTCATACTCCTGCTCTACATCATCTTCGAAGCCACATTCCGCCTCGGTGAATATCCGATGACATGGATTGAATGGCTGGTGGAGAAATTCGGGGCATTCATAGCGACGACCATGCCTGAGGGGATGCTCAAAGACATGGTAGTGGACGGCATCATAGGAGGAGTGGGCAGTGTGCTGGTATTCCTGCCCAACATCCTTATCCTGTACCTGTTCATTTCCCTTCTTGAAGATTCGGGCTATATGGCCAGGGCCGCCTTCATCATGGACAAGCTCATGCACAAGATCGGTCTGCACGGAAAATCATTCATACCTATGATAATGGGCTTCGGATGCAATGTTCCGGCCATCATGGCCACCCGTACAATCGAGAACCACAAGAGCCGCCTGATCACCATGCTGATAATCCCCATGATGTCCTGCGCCGGACGTCTGCCCGTATACATCCTCGTGGCCGGTGCGTTTTTCCCACGCAACGGTTCCCTGGTGCTGCTCGGACTGTACGCCCTCGGCATCATCATGGCCATCATCTCTGCAAAGATCATGAGCCGTTTCATCAAGGATGACAACCTGCCGTTCGTCATGGAGCTTCCGCCCTACCGCGTCCCGACCTCCAAATCCGTATTCCGCCACACCTGGGAAAAGGGCAAGCAGTACCTGCACAAGATGGCCGGCATCATCCTTGTGGCATCCATCATCATCTGGTTCCTCGGATATTTCCCGCACCATGACCGCTACTCCACCCCCGCCGAACAGCAGGAGAACTCCTATATCGGTATGATCGGCAAGGCGATAGAGCCTGTCCTAGAGCCCCTCGGCTTTGACTGGAAAATGGGTGTGGGCATCATCTCGGGAGTCGCAGCCAAGGAACTTGTCGTCAGCACCATGGGCGTGCTCTACAGCGGCGAGTATGAACGGTTCCCCTCTACCACGGACGGATCAGGCTCTGCCTCCGCGACTGTGAATTTCAATCCCGCCACAGATACCTCTGAGGCCGTTTCTGTGACAAATTCGACCGCATCTGTGAACTCCGGCCCGGACAGTGTGCCCGATGAGACCGTCTCCGGGGACACCATGCTGCAGAACGCTCTCGCCAGGACCACCACTCCGGCCGCAGCACTCGCCTTCATGGTATTCGTCCTGCTGTATTTCCCCTGCATAGCCACCTTCGTCGCCATCAAGAACGAAAGCGGCGGCTGGAAATGGGCCATCATTTCCGCCGTCTACACCATCGTCCTCGCCTGGATCGTCGCCTTCATCGTCTACCGTATCGCCCTCCTGCTGCTCTGACACCGGCACCTTTCCTTCTCAGCACCTTTTTCCACGTTGCTTTTTAGTTATATCGTAACTGTTTGATTATCTATCATTTGTTGTTTTCTGGAAATTCTACATGCCCTGCTTTATGCCTCAAATCGCCCATTTCCGCCCCACATTGAATTCCCACATTTTCACAACATCATGATTATAAACATCTTACACTTCAACTAAAAGGCATCGTGGAGATTATGCGAAGAAACGCGAAGGAAAAATGAGCGGAAAAGGAGGAAGGAGAGGGAATTTCATAAAACGATGAAAATACCTACAATGTGGGAAGGGCCGGAATGCCAAATACCTATTTATGAGGATTGACCGGAAAGGGTAAGAGCAGTACTTTTGCAATCGTTATATCCATAATGTAGTGTTGTTATTTCAATCTTTGCTTAATTACTCATAAGTTTGGAAAGTTACGGACTCCTGCACCTGCGACAGGCCCCGGAGTCCGTTTCTTTTAATATATTTGTGGAAAATACCGGACATGAGAAAGAATATGAAAATGGCCGACCTGATCGGCGCCGACTACAGACTGCTTACTGTCATCTACCGCTTAGGTATAAAGTTAGGGTTCGGAGAGAAGACCGTAGAGGAAACCTGCCGCGAAAGCGGAGTCAACTGCGATACTTTCCTCCTTATCGCCAACGTATACTCAACCGAGGGCTATGTCCCCACGACTGAAATGATGACGGCCGCATCGGCCATTGACCTTGTCAAATACCTCCACGCCTCCCATTCCTACTATCTCGACCACGAGATCAGGGACATGAACCTTCTTTTCGAGAGCCTGCTAAGACCGTGTACACAGATGCAGAGAAATGTGATAATGCGCTTCTTCGAAGGATACAAGGAAGAGATAGAGCGCCATTTCGCCTATGAGGAGGATATTGTATTCCCGTACGTAAGGTCAGTGGCAGACGGACATAAAGTAGACGGATACAGCATAGAGACTTTTGAAGAGAACCACAACAACATAGACGAGAAACTGAATGACCTGAGGAACATCGTCATGAAATACCTCCCCCCGGTCTGCGATACAGTTACCGCCATACGCGCCCTCTCACGGCTGTGCACTCTGGAAGCGGATCTGGAAAAACACACACTGATAGAAAACTCCATACTTATTCCAATGGTTAACAGACTGGAAGAAAAATGTCAATGACAAAAAAGAAAATATTGCTCATCACCCCTTCCCGCATCATTGCGCGGGGAATCTCCAGCATTCTGGAGGAACACGGAGGCTTCGCAATCGAGACTGTCCTGACCGACCTGTCACGTGAAAATGAAGCCACTGTCAGAGACAGCATGGCTGATATCGTCATAGTGGATCCCGTCATCTTCGACTATGCGGCAAGACCTTCCGGCCGCAACCGCATATCAGACCTGACCGAAGCGGCAGTGGTGGCAGCGCCCACTTCACTGACCGATGATGAATCCATCAAAAGCTACGACGAGACTATCAGCATCTACGACACCCCGGCATCTGTTATCAGCAAACTCCGCAACTCCCTTTCACACTCATCCGGAAAAGCTGCGGCAGAAAACAGGGAAGAGCTGTCTGCCCGTGAAAAGGAGATCCTGGTATGTGTTGCAAAAGGCATGCTCAACAAGGAAATAGCCGACCGTTTCCACATTTCCATCTACACCGTCATAACCCACCGCAAGAACATCACCCGCAAGACTGGCATCAAGACTGTCGCCGGTCTCACTGTATATGCCCTTCTGAACAACCTCATCGACCCTGCCTCGGTAGAATAGAGAATTTTACTATATTCGCGGCATATTTGCGAATAAAGATGAGACTACTGCTGACCGCTGCCTTTACGGCGGCCATCCTTCTGATATCCCCACTGAATATCCTTGCCTCCGACAGAGCCGGGGCCAATGACTCCGGTTTCCGGTTCCGCGGCTACATCGGAGGGATGATGCTGCACACCGGCTACATCTTCAGCAAACCTTTCGACATTCTGTCTCCGTCCGGACAGTCACTTGGCACAATGCAGATCAAAGGAGGAGCCACCGGCATAGGCGGTCACGTCAAGTTTGCATTCGGCACTCCCTCGGACATGCTCCGCATCGGAGCCGAAGGACACAGCTCGAATGTCAGATACAGTCCGTCGCATTCCTATGCCCATACCGGATGGGGAGGCATCATCCTGGACTACATCCACCGCACTGAAGGCCGTGTCCATCCCTTTTTAGGTTGCCTCATCGGTGGCGGAGGAGTCAAAAACCACATTATAATCCAAGGCAGCACAAGTGATTACGTCACCGAGCAGCAGAGTGCCATGCACAAGTATGCATTCATGGCCATCGCACCTTTCCTCGGCATTGAGGTCTCCCTTACCCCGAAACTCAGCCTTGTCATCAAGACCGACTGGCTTCTGAATGCCGCAAACAGCCAGAGAGACTTCACAAGCGGCCCACGCATCTATGCCGGCATACTCTTCAACCGCCTCCAACGCTGACCTGACTACGTCCGGAGGAACTTTTTTTATTTTTATGTACTTTGTGATACAAGGTAATAAAATTTTTTCATATATTTGCACTACAAAATAATTCTAACATCACAATAGTAAAGTTATGAAACAAGTACTCAACGTAGGAATCGGAGGCCGCAGCTTTGTCATAGATGAAGACGCCTTCGACCGTCTCAGTGCCTATCTCGATGATTTCCGGAGCCGGACCGGCATGGGATACCAGACCAAGGAAGTCATGGACGATCTGGAAATGAGAATTGCCGAAATCTTCACCGAGTCCCTTTCCTCCCGCCAGGAAGTAGTGGACATTTCTCTCGTAGAGCGGGTAATCGCCCAGCTCGGTATGCCCGACGGTTCGGCAGCTCCCGGAGGCCCGGGCCCCTCTGGCGGACGCAATTCGGGAGAATACTGGCATCCGGGCGACTCCGGACGCCCGGTACGCAAGCTCTACCGCGACAAAGACCACAACGTCATAGGCGGAGTGGCATCCGGTCTGGCATGTTACTTCGATGTAGACGTGCTGGTCATCAGGATTCTCTTTGTCTGTCTATTTCTCTTCGGCTCTTTCGGGGGCTGGATCTACCTCATCCTGTGGATAGCTGTACCGGCCGCCCGGACAAGCGCGGAAAAATGCCGGATGCACGGCCTGCCGGTCACTGCCGAGAATATGCGCAGATTCTATAATTCAAACAATTAGGAGGAACTGTCATGGAAGTCTACAACAATACCGAGAATGTAAAGACCCAAATGCGCAGGGGTGTCCTCGAATACTGTATACTGAGCATACTCAGCAAGAAGGACTCCTACGCCTCTTCGATCCTCTCCGAACTCAAGAATGCCCGGATGATTGTGGTCGAAGGTACCATCTATCCGCTCCTGATACGTCAGAAAAATCAGGGGCTGCTCACCTACCGCTGGGAGGAATCCCCTCAGGGTCCCCCGAGAAAGTATTATCAGATCACTGAAAAAGGCCGCCAGGCCCTCGTCGAAATGGATTCTGCCTGGCAGGAACTGGTAGAGTCAATAGAAACAATTAAAAATATCGAGCCATGCAACAGGTAGTCAAAGTAAGCATAGGGAATATCGCATTTACCCTCGACAAGGATGCCCACGCGATGATGGGTGATTATCTCGACAGCCTGAAGTCTTATTACAGAGGCAGCGCAAACTGCGGAGAAATTCTTTCCGAGATCGAATCCCGCATAGCCGAACTCTTGACGGACAGAGGGTATCGCGACAAAGTCATTCCAGCTGAAGCCGTACAGGAAATCATCAATATCCTCGGCCGCCCCGAGGATTTCGACGGAGAAACCGAGTCCGAAGAAAAACGTTCAGGCAAAAAAAGAGTATACCGCGACCCTGACAACAAAATCATAGGCGGAGTGTGCGGCGGTCTTGGCGCCTACTTCTCGGTGGACCCGCTGGTATTCCGCATAACATTCGCTGTATGGATCCTGTTCTTTTTCTGGCTGGAGATCTTCGAGGACTGGGGCTGGGGAATGTCGGTACTGGGCATGTTCGCCTATATCGTATTCTGGATAGCCATGCCCGAAGCCAATACCGTAGAACAGCGCTACAGGATGAAGGGCGGCTCGGTATCTCTGAAGAATATCCAGAAAACCGTAGAACGCGAGGCACGTGAAGTCAGCAGCCGCGTAGGGAAAGGAATCAAGGAAGGAGTCAGAAGCACCGGAGACTTCTGGAAGGCAATGGGCCGCGGCATAGAAGTGTTCATGGGAATCCTGCTTCTGCTTATAGGCATGGCCGGCACTGCCACAATAGTACTGGCCGCTTTCGGTCTCGGCCTCTGGAACGGCCTCTACGCCTTCGGAACGTCATGGTTCCTGTCCCTCATCTCCGAAACACCGGCATGGGCCACGACTCTGATATCCGTACTGACCTGGATTGTGGCATCCCTGCCTTTCATAGGCATGCTCTACGCAGGTATCCTCATGCTTTTCAGACTGAAGGCTCCACGGTGGAAACCAGGGCTCATCCTCTTCATCATCTGGGTGATTTCCCTGCTCGGACTTATAGGAGTCTCGCTGGGCAGCATATCCACCCTGCGGAGCATGGACACCCAGATAAAACACGCACAGCTGCCTGCTTCAGACACTCTTTACATAGAGTTTGCCGGAGCCTCCGAATGGAGCGACAACGATGTCCTCATTGACGCCAACCAGGTCAGCTATGATCTTATTTTCATGGGCAAGGACAAAGACAACCCCCTCCTGGTCGTTTACCCGGACCTGTACCTCAACCGGCACAATGACGACAGGACTCTGCGTTCATACACCAGGTACATTACCGAAGGCATGAATCTCGGACAGATGGCCCGGAAAGACACGTCATCCTTCTGGACTCTTGAAGGACAGACACTCCGTCTCGAGCCCATAATTTTCTCCACAGACGCACGCGTGGTGGACATCGAGCGCAGAATAACGCTGAACATTGGAGAAAATACAAAGGTAATCGTAAAGGAACCTGTCCATCACGAATTCGAAGGATACTTCGATTTCTGCTCGAACCGCTTGCTGAGGATAATAGAGGAACTGGACTGATTCCGGAAAGCAGATAAAATAAAAAATGCCCTTCACTGATGTGAGGGCATTTTTTATACGTCTTATATGAGACCTACTCGGCGGGAGTCTCTACAGGCTCTGCGGGAACGGCCTCACTTCCGGGAATGGCTGTCGGGAACTCGGGAGTACCGGTGTTGGTTCCGGTCTGCTCGAGCCTCTGGAGGACTGCATTGTCCCCATGCTTGCGGGAAGGAGTGAAGGCTGTCGCCAGAATACACAGGGCAAGTATGATAATGGCCAGAGTCCAGGTGGCTTTCTCAAGGAAATCGGCTGTCTGGCGGACACCGAATGTCTGGTTGCCTGCCGCAAAGTTGGCGGCAAGTCCGCCTCCCTTGGAGTTCTGTATGAGCACAACGAATGTGAGCAGGATGCTCGCAATAATTATCAGTATTAAAATTGCTATGAACATAACTATAAATGTTTCTTTATATCTTTTTTAAGGGCTGCAAAGTAAGCACTTTTTTCCGGATATAGCAAAATTAGTTTCTCATATACCTCATTTGCCCTGTCATACAGCTCCTGTTCCGCATATATCCTGGCCAGGGTTTCAGTATAGTAGGCTTCGTCTGTAAAGACCGAGCTGTCTCCGGAGACTGTCCGCTCCTGCGCTGTGCTTAGGATGGATATGTCCTGATTCTGAACGTTTTTGAGTTCCTCAGGAAGGAAATAGTCCCCACCGACTATATAAATGTCCCCTCTGCGTGGTGTCTCTCCGGTCACTGTTGCGGCGACGGGCTCCTCCTCAGGCTCTGCTGCAGCCTCCTGCTGCGGCAGAGGATCAAGCTCGTACACCTGGTCCGTATCCGGCAGGTCCTGTTCCTGCACCAGCGCCGCGGAGGACAGGACATAGCCTTTCCTGAACGTGCTGTAGTCCGGATAGACATACAGGACAGTACGGCGAAGAGCATCCTTGCGGTATTCCTCCCCCATGGCTGACATCTTCAGGAAAAGTTCTTTCCTTGCTATGGAGAACCACGGCGACACTTCTATCAGTTTCTCCAGATCGGCAATCGAATAATGTTCAAGGCTGTACGCTTCCATAACTTTACCAGTTCGCCACAGTGGCGTTGAAAATGTCTTCCACCAGTATTTCTATGATCTGATCACAGAGCGATGACTCCACGGCATCAAGCAACTGGTTGGAGTCATAGTCCGCATAGGCAGAGAAAGACTTCTCGAAATCCTCCTCCGGGTGCAGACGGTTCGTAAAATAAATCTTGACCGTGACCGTAAGGCGGTTCTGCGAGGCCACCTCGTCAGCGGTAACCGCCATGGGTTTGGTATCATATCCCGTTATCTCGCCTGAGACATTCATATCCCCGTTCTCCGGCAGAATGTCCAGACTGGTCAGACGCCGGTATTGGTCAATCAGTGCGTCGGAAAGGGACGAGGCGAGAGTAGGGTTGACCTTCAGGGCATTGTTCTGAAAATATTCCACGGCGATGCTCTTGACATCCGGCTGTATGGATGTTCCGGAGAATGAATAGATACCACATCCGGAAACCGTTGTCAGGGCCAACGCTACAAAAACTGCAAGCCTGATTCTCTTCATCATCATTATTTGTCGTTGATTTTCAATTCCTTTATCTTCCTATACAATGTTCTTTCAGAGATACCGAGCTCTGCCGCAGCAGCCTTACGGCGTCCCTCATGCTTTTCCAAAGCCCTGCGGATCATGTCGTCATTGACATCCTGTATCGTCCGCGGAGCATCGTCTTCCTTTTCAGGCTCCACCACCTCGGCAGTCGGGACCGTTATCGAATAGTCCTTGGGGAGCTTGTGGGGGAACTCCGGCATGTCGGAGATCTTTGCCGGCAATGTATGCACCGGGGCAGACATGTGCGCGACTGGAGATGCCGGATGGATGATCCCGCCGTGATCCACCGCTGCCTTGAGCTCATCCATCTCCTCCCTAAGCTGGAACAGCATCTTGAATATGATGTCGCGGTCCTGGATGTTTCCGGCAGTACCGCTGTCGCATCCGCGGACCGGCAGACTGTTAGGATCATCTGCGGGAAGATAATGGCCGAGAGTTTCTGCGGATATCTGCCTGTTGCTCTCGAGAACCGATATCTGCTCGGCCACATTCTTGAGCTGTCGGATATTGCCAGGCCACCTGTATGCCTCGAGCAGCGACCTTGCCTCCGGCAGCAGACGTACTGCGGGCATCTTGTACTTGTCCGCAAAATCCAGGGCGAACTTCATGAACAGAAGATGGATGTCCCCTTTGCGCTCCCTGAGCGGAGGTATAAATATAGGTACGGCATTCAGCCTGTAGTACAGGTCTTCACGGAAACGGCCGGTGCGTATGGCATGCATGAAGTTCACGTTGGAGGCGGCTATGACCCGGACATCTGTCTTCTGGGCCTTGGACGATCCCACCCGTATGAACTCGCCGGACTCCAGCACCCTGAGCAGCCGGACCTGTGTGGAGAGAGGAAGCTCTCCTACCTCATCGAGAAAGATGGTTCCCTTGTCGGCAACTTCAAAATAACCCTTCCTGGCCTCATTCGCCCCTGTGAAAGAACCCTTCTCGTGGCCGAAAAGTTCGGACTCTATGGTACCTTCCGGAATCGCACCGCAGTTGATCGCTATATAGTTGTTGTGCTTGCGCGGGCTGAATGCATGAATTATTTTGGGAATCACCTCCTTTCCCACACCGCTTTCACCTGTGATGAGAACGGACAGATTGGTACCGGCTATCTGTATTGCGGTATCTATGGCATTGTTCAGCTTCGGATCATTGCCGATAATTCCGAAGCGGTTTTTTATTTCATCAAGTTCCATGTCTGCAAAGTTATGATTTTTTGTCATGAAAAGTCAAATAATTATTATATTTGCGTTTACTTTAGTATTAGTAGGAATTAACACAATCTTAAAATATTTAAAATGAAAAGGATTTTTAACGTACTGATGATTGCCGCAGTCGGAATGCTCATCTCTTCCTGCGGTAGCCCCAAGAAAATGGCGGAAAGCGCCGAACAACTGTCTGTCAGCTGCAACCCTCAGGTTCTCGAGGTTGTCGCCGGCAACATCAAGGCTGATGTATCTGTTACCTTCCCCGCTGATTTCTTCCACCCCAAAGCCATAGTTGAAGTTGTACCCGTTCTCGTATACAACGGCGGAGAAGTAGCTCTTGACCCCGTAATGCTCCAGGGCGAGGATGTTACAGAAAACTACGAGATGGTTCCCGAGGCCGGCGGTACAGTAAACAAGACTTTCGAGTACCAGTACGCCGAAGGTATGGAGAAATCCCACCTCGAACTGAGAATGACTGTCATCCACAAAGACAAGAGAATCCCCTTCACCGCTCCCTATAAAGTAGCCGACGGTGCCAACACCACATACATGCTCGTGAAGACAGCAGGCAGCCTTGCCTATGCTCCCGATGCATATCAGGCCATCATCCCCGAGCAGAACGAGGCCCAGATTCTCTACCTGATCAACAGCGCCACCGTCCGTCCCTCTCAGCTCAAGAGCGACGAGATCAAGGCTTTCCAGGACTTCCTCGCATCCATCAAGGCTGATGAGCGCAGGGAGATCGTAAGCACCGAGATCGTTGCCTATGCATCACCTGACGGAAAGGAGGACTTCAATGCCGAACTGTCCGCAAGACGCGCAAAGACAGCCAGCGACGCCTTCAACAAGAAGATCAACAACAAGGACATCGCTGTAGAGGCCAATGTCAGCACATCCAATGTAGATGAGGACTGGGACGGTTTCAAGGAGCTCGTTTCCAACTCCAACATCGAGGATAAGGACCTCATCCTCCGCGTTCTCGAAATGTACAGCGATCCCGCAGTCCGTGAAAGGGAGATCAAGAACATGTCCGCTGTCTACACAACTCTCAAGGACGACATCCTTCCTGAACTCCGCCGTGCAAGGTTCATCGCCAACGTAGAGTTCACAAACTACAGCAACGATGAGCTCGTGGCCCTCGTGAACGACAATATCGAGATTCTCGACGAGGAGGCTCTTCTCCGCGCCGGTTCTCTCCTCGAGGACGCCAACCAGAAAGTGACCGTATACCAGAAGGCTGTCGAGAAGTTCAACAGCGACCGTGCCAAGATCAACCTCGGTGTTGCATACCTCACCCTCGGCAAGGATGCAGATGCTGAAAAGGCTCTCGCAGGCGTATCCGACAAGAACTGCACATACTACAACAACGCAGCCGGTGTTGTGGCTCTCCGCAAGGGCAACAACGATGCAGCCGTTGCAGCTTTCAAGAAATCGGATCTCAAAGAGGCCCAGTACAACCTCGCAGTCGTAGATATCCTCAACGGCAACTATACTGATGCAGCCGCCAAGCTCAACGGCGCCGGTTCCTTCAATGAGGCCCTCTCCGACATCCTCACCAACGACCTTGCATCTGCTTCCAAAGTTCTTGCCAATGCCAACTGCGCTTGCAAGAGCTACCTGAAAGCCATCATCGCCGCCCGTCAGGGTAACGCTGACGATGCAAAGGCCGCTCTCGAGATTGCTTCCAAGGACGAGGCTCTGGCAGCACGTGCCGAGAACGACATCGAGTTTGCCAAGATCAGATAGGCAATCTTATGTTGACGTAAAAAAGTTCCGATGGCCTGAGACCATCGGAACTTTTTTTATATTGCTTGCGGAAAACTACCTGCTAAGTTCCACCAGATGTTTGGTATACAGGCCGTCGATTATTCCATCGGAAAGTCCGATGACAGGCACATAAATGTAAGACGCCCCGGTGATGGCAGCGATGGTAAGGAATATCTCACCTGCCGGGACAATCACATCAGCCCTGTCGGCCTTCAGTTCGTATTCCTCCATTCTCTGCCTTACGCTCAAAGCCTTGAGGCGGTCGTGAAGAGACTGGAGGGAAGAAGTGCTCATGCGGGGGTAGCGCTTGTCGCGGCGTTCCACCAGCTTGTACAGCTTGTTGATGTTGCCGCCGGAGCCTACTATGTTGATTCCCGGATACGATGCCGCCAGGTCCTCCAGGTCTGAGCGGAACCGCTTCCACTCCCCGTCGGAGACAGCCTCGTTGAGCATCCTGACCGTACCGATATTGTAGGACTTGGAGCAGATCAGCTCTCCGTCAGTCATCAGATTGATCTCCGTGCTTCCTCCGCCCACATCGACGTACATATAGTTGCCGCGGCGTCCGCGCATGCTCTCGATATGGTTGTTGTATATCATGCGGGCTTCCTGCTGTCCGTCGATTATCTCTATCTCTATGCCTGTCTTCTTCCGCACCTCCCGGATGATGTCCGGCCCGTTGGCCGCATCGCGCATGGCAGACGTGGCACAGGCCCTGTAATCACTCACATTATAGATCTTCATGAGCTGCTTGTAGGACTTCATCAGACGCACCAGGTCCTTGCGCCGGCGCTCGGAGATGCTGCCTCCGTTGGAAAACACATCGAAGCCCAGACGGAGAGGAACACGCAACAGCAGCACCTTGCTGAATCTGGGCTGCAGGTCATCCTCCAGCTGCTTGATAAGCAGGCGTACGGCATTTGAGCCGATGTCGATTGCGGCGTAAGTTACGGCATTGTCCCTGTACTCCGCCATAGTTTCCTTGTCAATCATATCTGTCATTGTTCTTCCTTTTAAGCCATCCCTGCATCATACTCCCTTTCCTTGGCCTCAAGCTCCTCATAATGCCGGTACAAAGCAAGCTGTGAACCGGTCTCCAGCGGTTCCTCACATGTCCATGCACTGTTGGCCCCCGTTCCGTCCACTGTCCTCCCCTGCTTCACGTCCCTGAGCGCATAGTCCACTATACGCTTCATCTCCTGCTTGATGGTAGGGTCATAGACCGGAGCTATAACCTCGATGCGGTTGTCCAGATTGCGGGGCATCCAGTCGGCCGAACCTATGAAAACCTTCTCCTCTCCTCCGGCCGCGAATACAAAGATACGGGAATGTTCCAGATACCGGTCTATAATTCCGTTAATCCTTATATGACAATTTTCCGGCAGCCCGTCAGTAACTATCGAGCAGTTGCCCCTGACCGACATCTCTATATCCACTCCGGCATACGCTGCATCATAGATCTTCTCCACCATCACAGGGTCCGTAACGTGGTTCAGCTTCATGCGGATATAGGCCGGCTTGCCGTTCTTCTTATTGCGTATTTCAGTATTGACAAGCGATATAAACTTGGTTTTCATCTCATTGGGCGACACCAGCAGTTCCTTGAACCTTATCTGGGCATAGGGTTTCTCTATAAAGTCAAAGACCTGCTCCACCTCCTTGACTATCCTGCGGGAGGAGGTCATCAGAATACAGTCGGTATATGCCTTGGCATTGCCCTCATGGAAGTTACCGGTACTGATGCAGGCCAGATCCCCGCCCCTCTTCATGCCGATATGCAGGACCTTGGAATGCACCTTGAGCCCCTCGACTCCGAAGATGACCTTCACCCCGGCATCCTCCAATTTCTGGGACCATTTGATATTGGACTCCTCGTCGAAACGGGCCAGAAGCTCTATGACTACAGTCACTTTCTTGCCGTTGCGTGCGGCCGCGATCAGGGCCCTGACCACCTTCGAATCCTTGGCCAGACGGTACAGGGTTATCTTGATACTGCTGACACTGCGGCTGGTGGCCGCCTCATGCAGGACACGGATGAATGTGTCGAAACTGTGATAGGGCACGTGCAGGAAACGGTCCTGTCTCCGGATGCGCTCCAGAATACTGCCAGGCCCGTCTAAAGAATACCTGCGGATAGCCGGCATCGGGGGATATTTCAGGGCACTTCCCGTAAAAGAGGGGAACTTCATCAGATCCTTGTGGTTCTGGTAGCGTCCTCCGCGCAGGACAGTGTCCCGCTCCCCAAGGTCCAGCTTGCCGAGTACACGCCGCAGCAGGTCTTCCGGCATATTCTCGTCATAGATAAATCTCAAAGGCTCTCCTTTCTTCCGGCTCTTGAGGCCCTTCGATATCTTCTGGAGAATGCCGCTGCGCTGGTCATTGTCTATCTCCATCTCGGCATCGCGGGTGAACTTGAAGGTATAGGCGCTGAATGAGGAAAATCCGTTGCCTTCGAAGACCTTGGGCAGACAGCAGCGCACCGCATCGTCGATATACATGATATAGCTTTTCCCCTCCTTGTCCGGCAGACGGATGAATCGCCCGCAACTGTCCACCGGGAGACTGAAATAGGCATAGTCGTATACGGTCTTTCCCCTCTCGTTGATACGGCAGGCCTTGACTGCCAGATATATCTTCTCGTCGGTCTCGTAATCCAGATGACGCACGGCACTCAGCCATATCGGTACGATAAAGCCGTCTATACGCTCCTGATAGTAGTTACGGATATATGCTACCTGCTCCTCATCCGCCTGTGAATCCGATATGATGCAGATGTTGTGGTCAGCCAAAGCCTTGTTGACCTGCCGGACCGCCACTTCAAAATCCTTCACATAGCGGTTGTTGAGGCGGTTTATCTGCTTGACTACCTCTGCCGCCGTTTTAGCCTCGCGCAGTCCTGACTTGCCGTCCCACTCGGCCACCCGGTTCTGGGAAGCCACGCGGACACGGAAAAACTCGTCCAGATTGTTGGAGTATATCCCCAGGAAACTCAGTCTTTCCAGAAGGGGAACCTCCTCTTTACATGCTTCTTGCAGTACACGCCGGTTGAAGTACATCCAACTGATATCCCTTTCGAGATACGGCCTCATTGATTTTTTCTTTCCCATTGTAAATTACCAAATTGGCCGCAAGTTAGATATAAATTGTAAAATGAATTGTTAAAATTGTGTTACAAATCAGTCGAGCTTCAGTACTGCCATGAAAGCAGACTGGGGAACCTCCACATTGCCTATCTGCCGCATGCGTTTCTTACCCTTTTTCTGCTTCTCCAGCAGCTTGCGCTTACGGGTGATGTCGCCTCCGTAGCACTTGGCCAGCACGTCCTTGCGCACGGCCTTGACGGTCTCGCGGGCAATGATCTTGGCTCCGATGGCGGCCTGTATCGCTATCTCGAACTGCTGTCTGGGAATCAGTTCCTTGAGCTTCTCGCAGATACGACGGCCGAAATCATAGGCCCGTTCACGGTGGATAAGCGAGGAGAGGGCGTCGACAGACTCTCCGTTGAGCAGTATGTCGAGCTTGACCAGATCGGCCTTCTGATAGCCGATGATATGGTAATCGAAGGAGGCATAGCCGCGGGAGATGGATTTCAGTTTGTCGTAGAAGTCAAAGACTATCTCGGCAAGGGGCATGTCGTAGGTCAGCTCCACACGGTCGGCGGTGAGGAAGTGCTGTCCCTTGAGCACCCCGCGCTTGTCCAGACAGAGTTTCATGATCTGACCGAAATACTCGCTCTTGGATATGATCTGGGCCCGGATATAAGGCTCTTCGATGTAGTCTATGAGGGTAGGGGCCGGCAGACCGGAGGGATTGTGTACGTCCACCACCTCTCCCTGCGTGGTGTACACCTTATAAGATACGTTGGGGACGGTGGTTATCACGTCCATGTCGAACTCCCGGTAGAGCCTCTCCTGCATGATCTCCAGATGAAGCAGGCCGAGGAAACCGCAACGGAAACCGAAGCCCAGGGCCAGGGAGGACTCGGGCTCGAAGACGAGGGATGCATCGTTGAGCTGGAGCTTCTCCAGCGATGCGCGCAGATTCTCGTATTCGTCGGTCTCCACCGGATAGACTCCCGCGAAGAGCATTGGCTTGACCTCCTCGAAGCCGGCAATGGACTCTGAGCAGGGGCAGTCCACATGGGTGATGGTATCGCCGACCTTCACCTCTACGGCCGTCTTGATACCGGAGATGATATAGCCCACATTTCCGGTAGTCACCTCATCGGTAGGGCACATCCTGAGCCTGAGATAGCCGACTTCGTCAGCCTCGTATTCCTTGCCCGTATTGAAGAACTTTACCTTGTCTCCCTTGCGTATCACTCCGTTGACCACCTTAAAATAGGCGATTACACCGCGGAAGGGGTTGAATACCGAGTCGAAAATCAGGGCCTGGAGCGGTGCATCAGGGTCGCCCTTCGGAGCGGGGAAACGCTCCACCACCGCATCGAGTATGGCGGGCACACCCTCGCCTGTCTTCGCACTGCACAGCAGGATATCCTCCCTGTCGCAGCCTATCAGGTCCATTATCTGGTCGCTGACCACGTCCACCATGGCCGCGTCCATGTCAATCTTGTTGAGAACCGGGATAATCTCCAGATCATGGTTGATGGCCAGGTAGAGATTGGATATGGTCTGTGCCTGGATTCCCTGAGTCGCGTCCACTACCAGAAGCGCACCCTCACAGGAGGCTATGGCACGGGACACCTCGTAGGAAAAGTCCACATGTCCCGGAGTATCGATAAGATTGAGTATGTATTTCTCCCCATTATAGTTGTAGACCATCTGGATTGCATGGCTCTTGATAGTGATTCCCTTCTCCCTCTCGAGGTCCATCGAATCCAGGACCTGATCTTCCATTTCCCTTTCGCTCAGAGTATGAGTATATTCGAGGAGACGGTCCGCCAGGGTGCTCTTGCCGTGGTCTATATGCGCAATGATGCAGAAATTCCGGATATTTTTCATTTTATTCAGATAATCGCTGCAAATATACTATCTTAGCGGGATAAACACAAACTGATATGACTGACATACAAAAGCTGACCGACACAGCGTCCCAGGTCCGCAGGGACATACTCAGAATGGTCACACAGGCCGGGTGCGGACACCCAGGCGGCTCGATGAGCAGCACCGACTTCATTACTGCCCTGTATCTGGACGTAATGAAACACACACCCGAAGGCTGGAACCGCAGCGGCAAGGGACAGGATATGTTCATCCTCTCTACCGGACACATGTCCCCCCTGCTCTACAGCATTCTCGCACGCACCGGATATTTTCCCCTGTCCGAGCTCGGCACTTTCAGGCATTTGGGCTCAAGACTTCAGGGACACCCCTCGACCGATTTCAACCTTCCGGGCGTCTACATGCCCTCAGGCTCACTCGGCCAGGGTCTCTCAGTAGCCTGCGGCGCCGCCTTAGGCAAGAGACTGGACGGTGAGGACAACACTGTCTACGTCCTCTGCGGAGACGGTGAGAGCGAGGAAGGCCAGATATGGGAGGCAGCCATGTTCGCCGCCCATCACAAGGTGGACAATCTCATCGCCATGACCGACTGGAACCATCAGCAGATAGACGGCACCGTGGACTCTGTCATCGGCCTTGGAGACCTCGAGGCCAAATGGAAGGCCTTCGGCTGGGAGTGCGTCCAGGCCGACGGACACGATATGCAGGCGATCCTCAATGCCTTCGCACAGGCCAGGTCCCTCTCGCGCCACGGCAAGCCGGTGATGATTCTCTTCCACACCGTCATGGGCAAGGGTGTGGACTTCATGGAAGGCACCAACGAATGGCATGGCAAGGCACCTTCGCCCGAGCTCTGCGAAAAGGCCCTCGCCCAGGTAAAGGAGACTCTCGGAGATTATTAATTTTTAAGGTACAGGACAATGATGGAAAAATTCATAAATACAGGAAACAAGGATACACGCTCGGGCTTCGGGGCAGGACTTACGGAGCTGGGCAGGACCAATGACAAAGTGGTCGCGCTGTGCGCTGACCTTACCGGCTCCCTGAAGATGAACACATTCGCCAAGGAGCATCCCGACCGTTTCTTCCAGTGCGGCATAGCCGAGGCCGACATGATAGACGTGGCCGCCGGTCTGTCACTCAGCGGCAGGATCCCGTTTGCGGGCTCATTTGCCAATTTCGTGACCTCCAGGGTCTACGACCAGATACGTCAGGGCATCTGCTACGCCAGCACAAACGTCAAGATAGCCGCCTCACACGCCGGCATCACACTCGGAGAGGACGGTGCCACCCATCAGGTCATGGAGGACATCGGCATGATGAGGATGCTTCCGCGCATGACCGTCATCAATCCCTGCGACTACAACCAGACCAAGGCTGCCACCATCGCAGCCGCATCCTACGAAGGACCGGTGTACCTGAGGTTCGGCCGTCCCTCAGTGCCCAATTTCACACCTGAGGACCAGAAGTTCGAGATCGGGAAAGCCCTGAAGCTGGTTGACGGAAAAGACGTGACAGTCTTCGCCACCGGCCACCTGGTATGGGAGGCCCTCCTTGCTGCAGAGGAACTGGAGAAACAGGGAATCTCCGCAGAAGTAATCGACATACATACCATCAAGCCCCTGGACACTGAGGCCGTACTCGCTTCCGCAGCCAAGACCGGAGCGGTGGTTACTGCCGAGGAGCACCTCATTGCCGGAGGACTCGGAGAACTGATTGCCGGAGTTCTGATCCGCCACAACCCGTGCCCCGTAGAATTCGTGGCTGTAGACGACCTCTTCGGACAAAGCGGAAAGCCCTCAGACCTTATGAAAGCATACGGTCTCGACTCCGGACATATAGTATCCGCTGCACTTAAAGCTGTCTCCAGGAAAAAATAGATGGAGGACGACAAGGAGATACTGGAAGCATTCAAGGAGGAAGGGAGGCAGGACTATGCCTTCAACCTTTTGGTGCGCAGATATTCCCGCGACCTGTACTGGCGTATCCGCAGGATGGTCTTCGACCATGACGAGGCCGACGACCTCCTGCAGAATACCCTGATCAAGGCCTGGAAATATCTTCCGGACTTCAGGGAAGACTGCAAGCTTTACACCTGGCTCTACCGTATAGCCGTCAACGAGACGCTCAACTACCTCAAGAGCAAGCGTCTGAAAACCATGTTCACACTTACCGGAAAGGAGAAGACACTCGCTGACAAATTCACGGCAGACCCTTATTTCAACGGAGATGAAATAGTCCGCAGGCTCTATGCAGCAATAGACAAACTGCCCCCGAAACAGAAAATCATTTTCACCATGAGGTACTTCGAAGGGATGAAGTTCGACGAGATAGCACAGGTGCTGAAACAGAGCACAGGCTCGGCAAAGGCCTCATATCATCACGCATACGTCAAAATACAGAAGTTTCTGGAAGACCACGATTAATCCAACACCCCTTTTATCTGTCAAATAACCGTATGAGCGACACTAAAACCGAATACAAGAACCCTTTCACTGTCCCGGACAACTACTTCGAATCTCTGGAAGACAGAGTGCGGGAGAGGATCCGCAAGCCGGACTCCCGTGCGAGGATTTTCATAATGAGGGTCAAGCCTGCCCTGATGCTTACACTCATGTTCGGTGTCATAGCCGGTTTCGGATGGATAGCCTCTAAGGTAACCTCGCTCCTGTACACGGATCCGGCAGACACAGACGACCCCATCATGGCCATGATAGAGCAGGGCTATCTCGAGAGCAGTTTCATCTACGCCTACACCGATGACATAGACGTCGAGCGGGCATTCACATATTCTCTGGAGAACACTGTCACCATTGACGGGGATATCAAGGAAGAGCTCGAGGCATCCCTTACCGAGGAGGACATCCTGGAATATTTGAGCACACCAGACTAATACCGGACTTGATACTTGAACCGCACGCACAGATATGAAACAATTCCACCTTTTGACCATCGCACTTGCAGGGGTACTGCTTATGTCCCTGCCTCTTGCTGCCCAGCCGGCAGGACAGGCTCCCCCTGACCACAAAAACAACAAAGAGCAGCTTGAAAGCGCCCGGATAGCATTTTTCACTACCCGTATGGAACTTACTCCGGAAGAAGCCGGCAAGTTCTGGCCAGTATACAACCAATACCAGAAAGCCATGCACGATGCCAGGAAAGCCTCGCGTGAGGAATTCCATGCTCTCAGGAAACTGGAAGAGAACGGGACATCCGAAGTGGAGATCAAAAAAGCTCTCATGGACTATCTTGACAACTGCAAGAAGGACGACGAGATCCAGAGACTTTACCTTGATGAATTTCTGAAAATCCTGCCGGCTGAGAAAGTCATGAAAATGTACATCGCCGAAGAGGACTTCCGCATCAAAATGATAAAGATGTGGAAAAAGCCCGGCATGGAAAAGGAGCCGAAATGATATCAGCCACCTCGATCACCAAAAGTTTCGGCCAGGTCGAAGTCCTGAAAGGCATTGACTTCCAGGCAGCCGACAAAGAAGTCATATCCATTGTCGGAGCCAGTGGAGCCGGCAAGTCCACGCTTCTTCAGATACTCGGTTCCCTCTCCCGTCCCGATACGGGCAAAGTCGTCATAGACGGAACCGATATCTTCTCCCTCACGGCCGACAGGCTGGCCGACTTCCGCAACCGCAGGATAGGTTTCGTATTCCAGTTCCACCACCTGCTTCCCGAGTTCACTGCGCTCGAAAATGTAATGATTCCGGCCCTCATTGCCCGCACCGGAGCATCGGAAGCCAGAAAACGCGCCACGGAAATACTTGTTGACCTCGGTCTCGGTGCCAGAATCACCCACAAACCGTCCGAACTCTCAGGCGGCGAGCAGCAGAGAGTAGCCATAGCACGTGCCGTCATCAACAGCCCGAGTGTCATCTTCGCCGATGAACCGTCAGGCAACCTGGACAGCAATACCAAGAAGGACATCCACCAGCTCTTCTTCGACCTGCGGGACCGCTTCGGACAGACCGTCGTCATTGTCACCCACGACCGCGATCTGGCAGCCATGTCAGACCGCATGATGGAAATGAAGGACGGACTTTTTTGCAATTAGGTTACGGGAATCTTGCATTTCTCTTACAGAATCTGTAAATTTGTGAGATATTGACAAAATTTACTAACTAATACTAATTCTTTTGATAAAATGAAAACCTACCAGACCGGAAACATCAGAAATGTCGTGCTTCTGGGAAGCTCTAAATCTGGGAAAACCACCTTGTCGGAAGCTATGATGTTCGAAGGCAAAGTGATCGACCGCAGAGGTACCGTAGAAGCCAAGAACACCATCAGTGACAACACCGAAATCGAGCAGATCAACCAGCGCTCCATCTATTCCACTCCACTGTACACGGAATTCATGGACAACAAGCTGAACATCATGGATACTCCCGGTGCCGACGACTTCATCGGCGGAGTGATCTCCTCGTTCAAGGTCTGCGACTCAGGTATCCTCGTAGTCAATGCCCAGCAGGGTGTGGAGGTAGGTACGGAGATCTTCGGCAGATATGCCGAAAACTATAAGAAGCCTCTCGTGGTGGCAGTAAACCAGCTCGACGCTGAAAAAGCCAGCTGGGAAAACACCATCGATTCCCTCAAAGAGGCCTTCGGCAGCAAAATCGTACTCGTGCAGTTCCCCGTAGCGGTAGGAACAGGCTTCAACGGATTCATCGATGTCCTCACCATGAAAATGTACACTTTCAAGGACGAGAACGGAACCCGCGAGGAGCATGACATCCCTGCCGACCTCAAAGGACAGGCGGACGAAGTGCTCGCCGCCCTTACTGAAATGGCCGCCGAGAGCGACGAGGCCCTCATGGAGAAATACTTCGACGCAGGTGAGCTGACACGCGAGGAGATAGAAAAAGGTCTCAACCTCGGTTTCCTCCAGGGCTCCATCATGCCTACTTTCTGCGTATCGGCGAAGAAAGACATCGGAGTAAAGAAACTCATGGAGTTCATGATCAACGTGGCCCCCTCACCCGCAGAGGACAAGGAAGCCACCAAGGACGGCAAGAGCATACCCTGCAGCGTAGACGGCCCCACATCGATTTTCATCTTCAAGAACGCTCTTGAACAGCATCTCGGAGATGTCGCATACTTCAAGGTGATGTCCGGCAAGCTCACTGAGGGAATGGACCTGGTCAATGCCGAAAACGGCAACAAGGAGCGCATATCCCAAATCTTCGCCGTAGCAGGCAAAAAGAGGGAAAAGGTAAGCGAGATGGTCGCCGGAGACATAGGCTGTACCGTAAAACTCAAGACAGTCAAGTCCAACCAGACACTCTGCGCCCCCGGTCAGGAAATAGTCTTCGAACCCATCATCTATCCTCAGGCCAAGTACCGTACGGCTATCAAGGCTGTCGATGAAAAGGACGAGGAGAAACTCGGCGAGATCCTCAACAAGGCCGCAGCCGAGGATCCC
The DNA here is from genome assembly GCA_018711305.1 of Candidatus Coprenecus stercorigallinarum. Taxonomy (GTDB): domain Bacteria; phylum Bacteroidota; class Bacteroidia; order Bacteroidales; family UBA932; genus Coprenecus; species Coprenecus stercorigallinarum. The sequence goes on along the minus strand of DVIL01000086.1, from coordinate 6,685 downwards.
ACCTACATCGTACAGTATGCCAAGGAGCTCAAACAGACCATTCTCAGCGGACAGGGCGAGCAGCACATCAACATCCTCAAATGGCAGATCAACAACATCAACAAGATGGAGATCGAATTCATGGCACCCCGCATCTCCTACCGTGAGACCATCACCAAGGTGGCAGCAGCCAACTACCGCCACAAGAAACAGTCCGGCGGTGCAGGCCAGTTCGGTGAAGTCCACCTTCTCCTCGAACCTTACGTAGAAGGCGCTCCCCAGAACAACCGCTTCAAGGTTGACGGCAAGGAAATGGTACTCAACATCAAGTCCAAGGAAGAATACACCATGGACTGGGGCGGCAAACTGGAATTCTACAACTGTATCGTCGGCGGCGCCATTGACGCCCGCTTCATGCCCGCCATCCTGAAGGGTATCATGGAGAAGATGGAGGAAGGTCCTCTGACCGGTTCCTACGCCCGCGATATCCGCGTATACGTGTACGACGGCAAGATGCACCCGGTAGACTCCAACGAGATCTCCTTCAAGCTGGCTGCCCGCAACGCCTTCAAGGAGGCCTTCCGCAATGCCGGTCCCAAGATCATGGAGCCTATCTGCAACATCGAGATTATGGTGCCGGGCGAGTACATGGGAGACGTGATGTCCGACCTCCAGGGCCGCAGGGCGATGATCGAGGGCATGAGCAGCGTAAAGGGCTTCGAAGTCCTCAAGGCCCGTGTGCCTCTCGCAGAACTCTACAAATACTCCACAACCCTCAGCTCCCTGACATCCGGCCGCGCCTCCTTCACAATGGAGATGGCCGAGTACCAGCAGGTACCTGCAGATGTCCAGGACAAGCTGCTGAAGGCTTACCAGGAGGAGGAGAAAGACGAGTAACTGCGGCATCACTGCCCGGTCTCTACAGAAAAAAAGCCGCATCGGGATCATTCCGGTGCGGCTTTTCCTTGATTTAGAAAAGGCTGTTCCATGCCTTCTCCATCTGCCTTCTGGACGAGAATCCGGCAAGAGACCAGATACTGCTGTAAGGTACCCCGTACTGCATCATGAGTCTTCTGGCAAAAAGCAGCCGCGCCAGCAGGATATCCTCCCGCTCCCCATATTCACGGCACAATCGTTTTTTCTTACACATAATTTCCATTTGTTATAATATCTGCTGCAAAGTTACGGAGATCCGCAACAGAATGACGGAAATTAAAACTATTGGTTATTATTTTGACGTTTCTATAACTTTTTATATATTTTTAAATTCTTTTCGTGTCCCTACATTTGTTTATATGAATGATAGGGAAATCAAAAAACGTATTGAGGAATACCGCAGGGCCAGAAAGTATTCACAGGCGGACCTTGCGGAGAAACTCGCGATTTCCCAGGCGGCCTACTACAAAATAGAAAAAGGGGACACCTCCCTGATAAGCGACCACCTTTCCAAAATAGCCTCTGCCCTGGATATTTCCGACGAAGCTCTTGTCCTCGGATACGACCCGATAGACAGAGACAGCTATGACAGAATCATATCGGACCTGAAAAGGCAGCTCGAAGAAAAGGACAGGAGAATAGCAGAACTGGAATCTTCCCTCAGGGACAAGATGCAAATTATACGGCTGCAGGAGCAACTTTTGCAAAAAAATTAGTTGTTTTGCATCATGTTGAAAGCCTACGATATGGCCGGCTGCATAGAAGCCGGCACCGATGAGGCCGGACGCGGATGCATTGCCGGCCCGGTATTCGCTGCAGCGGTTATTCTTCCGGAAGAATTCGAGGATCCCGGACTGAATGACTCAAAACTGCTTTCCAGATCAGGGAGGGAAAGGTTCAGGGACTATATCATCTCGCATGCCAAAGCATGGGCCGTAGCCTCCGCTACTGCTGAAGAAATAGATGAAATAAACATACTGAATGCCTCGATACTGTCAATGCACAGAGCCATTGACGGACTCGGGATACAGCCCGGGCACATTATCGTGGACGGCAACAGGTTCAAACCATACGGCAACATTCCCTTCACCTGTTTCGTAAAGGGAGACGGACGATATGCGTCAATAGCCGCCGCATCGATTTTAGCCAAGACCTTCAGGGATGACTTTATGCGGAAAGCGGCAGCAGAATGGCCTGAGTACGGATGGGAGCAGAACTGCGGCTACCCCACGAAAGCACACCGCGAAGCCGTGATGAGATACGGCCTTACCCCCCTGCACAGAAAATCGTTCCGGATTCTTCCGGACCCGGAGCTGTTCTAAGAACGTCTGGCAAGCGAGAATTCGAATCTGAGTCCGGAAGGACTGACAGGTACGGCCTTGATGGTCCCGCCATGCAGATTGACCGCATTCTTCACTATGGAAAGACCGAGACCTGTACCGCCGATCTTCCGGCTGCGGCCCTTGTCCACTCTGTAGAAGCGTTCGAATATTCTGTCCAGATGGACACTGTCTATACCTACCCCGTCATCCTCGATAGAGAGTTCATAACCGCTTTCGTCCTCGCTTACAAGACTGACTGTCACTTTTGTGCCCTTCGAGTAGAAAATAGCATTCTCGAGGAGATTGCGGAAAATGGAATACAGGAGGGAATGATTGCCGAAAATATCCCTTCCGGCAGGGAAATTATTGATTATCGCCAATCTGCCTGCAAGGGGTTCCATATCCGAAACAGCCTCGCCTATAACTTCCGACAGCGACAGATCCTCCTTCTCGATCCTGTCACTTGCCTCGTCCATACGGGTTATCGTAGAAAGGTCTGCAAGGAGGCTGGAGAGACGCTGCGACTGCTCATAACATTTGCGGAGGAAAGCATCGCGCTGGGCCTGAGGCAGATCCGGATTATTGATAAGAGTTTCGAGATATCCGTTTATGCTGCTGACAGGCGTTTTGAGCTCGTGGTTGATATTCTGGGTAAGCTGTTTCTTCTGACGTATATTGTCCTGAGATTCGCGTGCCACAAGTTCACGTGCCGCCGTAAGCGTATCACGGTCGTTCATGTCACGCCGGTATACATTCACCAGACGGTTGAGCAGACGACCTGCCCTGCTCTCGGGGAAAGGAGGGAAAAACGTATCGAGAGGATTGCCCTTCTCGGCCATATAGACGAACTCCTCGAGACGGGACAGAATATATCTCCTGTTTAAATAATCCCTTATCATACATCAAAACCGTATCCGTAACCCTGACGGGTCACGATGAATTTCCCGTACGCACCTATTTTCTTACGGAGACGCGTGATATTCACGTCTATGGTCCTGTCAAGGACTACCACCTCATCGCTCCACACATTGTGCAGTATCTCCTCACGGGAGAGCACGCGGCCCGAGTTGCGCAGAAAGAGAATCATTATCTCCATCTCTTTTTTCGTCAGCTGGATCTCATGGCCGTCAATGTAGCACTTATGCTTGAGAAGGTCCAGGCGAAGACCGTTGTACACGATACTGTCCCCATCCATCTCGGTCCGGGTAGCCGCCGGCCGCTGTGAGGCCTGAACCGGTTGCTGGGGCGCACATCTCCTGAGCACGCTCTTGACACGGGCGACTACCTCCCTCACGGAAAAGGGCTTGGATATATAATCGTCCGCGCCGAGCGTAAGACCTGCAATCTTGTTGTCTTCCGCATCCTTTGCCGTACAGAAAATAATGGGGATGGAAGCGGTGGCCGGATCCTTCTTGAGCATCTGCGCCATCTTGAATCCGCTCATTCCGCCCATCATTATATCGAGCAGAATGAGGGAATAGTTCTTAACGTCCATCTTGAGAGCCTGCTCAGCACTGTACGCCACATCTGCCTCGAATCCTTCTATTTCAAGGTTGAACTGCAGAATCTCACATATAGACTCTTCGTCATCGACTATTAGAATTTTTTGCATACGCAAATTTAATATAATTCCGGTATCTGCCGCCGGTTACTTTCCCTTTACAGTCGAAAGGTAGGTATAGGCACGGATCAGATGTTTAAGGTCATCAGCCATCTGCTGGGTCTCCTGCAGGATGGTCTGATACAGGATGTATATGTTGAAATTGGAAGTGTCGGACTCGGCATTGAAGCGCTCGAGGTTATTCTTGCGGAGTACGGCAACTTCTTTCTTGTACGCGGATATCTCCTTTGTGAGTTCGGTAGGGGTAGCGGCCGAATCGAATTTGTCGACATAGTCCGTAGCCTTTTTCAGCAGCACGAGAAATGCCTCGCTGGCAGGTGCGAACTCCTCAGCGCATTCCCTGGGCAGAGGGTTGAAATTGTTCTCGAGGTGCTCCTTGCAGGGTTCGGAAATACGTTTGAGGCTGTACAGAAGCTGGGAAGTATTGTTGGATTCCAGATGGAACCACGTGCTGGCCTGTACAGAGACCGTAGGATCCGTGCGCTTGAGTGCAAGTATCTCCTTGCGCCTTACCGCCTTGTAGTCGGAGATTTCAGTATGGAGCGTACTGAACTGACGGCGCAGGCACTTGAGATTCTCATTGACAAAACAGTCTATAAAATTGGTGTAATAATCGGAAACGTAGTTCAGTTCCTTTACCGTTCCTTCCTTGATCTGGCCTTTGAGCAGAGCCCATACCTCGGCAGGATCATTGGAAGACATCATCTGGTCGAAGACTGTCTTGTTCTTCTCCTTCTCGTGAGCTTTCTTGTTGAAACGGATATTGCTTCTGATGATTATGAACAGGGCCACAAGGCTGAGCAGTATCATGGCAATGAAGCTGCCATAGTGCATTATCAGGGCTATCGCGAAGCAGACAGCGAAGGCTATCACTGCAGTCAGCAGCCAGCCGCCCATCACGGACATCATGCCGGTCACCCTGCCTACGGCGCTCTCGCGGTCCCAAGCGCGGTCCATCAGGGAAGTACCCATGGCCACTGTGAATGTCACGAAGGTAGTGGAAAGAGGCAGTTTGAGGGAGGTGCCAAGGGCAATGAGGAGGGATGATACCACCAGGTTGACGGCAGCCCTCATCTGGTCAAAGGCAGCACCTTTCACGAGAATGGCCTCATCCTTGTTGAAGCGGCTGTCGATCCAGTTGCGGACTCTCAGCGGAGTGACCTTCTCCAGCCATGTTGCGAAAGAGTTGGCTATCTGTACGAGACGGCGGCCTGTAGCGGAACTTCCGAAGGTAGCCTCGGACTCGTTCTGATTGGTGAGGTTGACCTCGGTGTTGATCACGTTGCGGGCCTTTCTGGATGTCGCCAGGGCGAATACCATGGTGGCTCCGGAGAGTATCAGGAATATCATCGGAGTATGTGCAGGCTCGAGAAGACTGCCCATCATGTAGTTGTCAGCACCCACACCCATACCGTTCGCAGAATAGTCCTGCCATGCGGAGAAGCCTGCGAGAGGCACGCCGACGAAGTTGACAAGGTCATTGCCGGCAAAGGCCATAGCGAGCGAGAGCGTACCCATCAGCACGATGACTTTCAGGATATTTACCTTGCACCAGTGCAGTATCTGCATGATAATGCTGCTGCCTACGAAGAGACAGAGAACCAGCATTCCCGTATGCTCCTTGATCCATGCATTGGCATCTGCCGTCATGAAGGAGGAATCCTTCAGACCTTTTATCAGAAGGAAATATACGATGGCCGTAACGGCAATGCCGCCGAAGATTCCGGCCAGATATTTCATCCGGGGCTTATAGTTGAAAGTGAATATCGTACGGACTATCCACTGGATTATCATACCGAATATGAATGCTATCGCTATGGAGAGGAATATGCCGAGGATCACGGAGAGAGCCTTGTCCGTGTTGATCATCTGCGCGAATGTCAGGGCCCCGTCGGTCTGGATATTCTTGATCATGGCAAGGGCTACCGTACCTCCGAGCAGCTCGAATACAAGGGATACCGTCGTGGATGTAGGCAGACCTCTCGAGTTGAATGCGTCCAGCAGTATCACGTCGGTCACCATTACCGCCAGCATAATAGTTATCAGCTCTGCAAAGCTGAAATACTGAGGCTGGAAGATACCGTGGCGGGCGATATCCATCATTCCGTTGGACAGGGATGCCCCGAGGAACACTCCGATAGATGCGATGATGATGAGGTTCCGGAATTTCGCGGTCTTGGAACCTACCGCTGAGTTGAGGAAGTTGACAGCGTCGTTGCTCACGCCGACAATAATGTCCGAAATGGCGAGGCAGAAAAGGAAAATGATAATTCCTATGTACAAAAACTCCATAACTGTGTATATTTTCGGTTGCAAAAGTATGGCTGTTATGTTACAAAACTATTACAAAATTGTAACAAGAATATGAAATGCGCATGGAGCACACCATTTTACGCAACAGCCTCCTGAAAGTCCTACCGCTTCCGTGCTCTCTGACGTCCCGTCCCCGGACATTCCCTCCCACCTCTTCATTCCATCCACCCACTCCTTCCGAAGGAGTTGTCACTAATACGCCCCCATTCAGCTCCCAGTCCGGCCTCCATTCCCACGATGCTTTTTAGTTATATTGTAATAGATTATAAATAAAGCGATTAACGAAATGTCAGAATTCAACATGAAGCGAGAACAGGCCATTTCAGTCCCAAAACGCGTCATGTTCAAAATAGCTATATTGGCAACATGCTGAGTGTCAGGCATATTTGTTATAACTAAAAAGCATCGTGAGAAATATGTTTCGGAATATAGAAATTTTGCTTTTCTGTCTTCGACGGTTTTAAATTTATCGGGTTATCGGGGGTAAGTTTGCGGATAATCAATTTTTTTTTTA
>DVIL01000085.1 GCA_018711305.1 Candidatus Coprenecus stercorigallinarum | reverse complement strand
CGGAAAGGAGCTCATGTCATGGTACTATCTATATTCAGGAGACTATGATAGAGCTGTACGCACTGCCAAAGACGCATTGAAATCTTTAAATACAAACTGCAAACAACTGACTACCGTTACAGCATTCGGTTATGCCGGGCTGCATAAGGCTGACTCAGCAATACTGATTGCCAGAACACTTCCAACAAACACCACTGCTGACTCAATAAGTGTCCTAATGATACTTTGCGAGGCTTCAAAAGATTCCGGCAACTGGAAAAATGCTTTTAAATACATGGATTCCTTGTCTACCATGGAGAAAAGCCTGATTATCCGAAACAAGAATTACGATCTGAAAACAGTCGAGGACTATTATACTGCCAGGAACAGAGAACTGATGCTGATGAACCGTAATAAGTCAAACATTCTCATGTCCTTAGCGGTCATTTCTTTCCTGCTCCTCACCGGTCTATCCGTAATAATTCACTTTCTCAGAATCAATACTCGTCAGAAAAGAGAACTCTCCGAGATAAGCTCCATGTTCATAGAACTCTCCGAAAAGTTGTTGGCTTCATCGAAAAAACATAAGCAACCTGAATATTTCCAGGAGACAATACACACATTGATTAAGGAGTTCTTTCAGGGAGATGGCATCTCCGCCAAAATAAGACACATTACAAATACTCTTTACCCTGGATTTATAGAGGAACTCCGTAAAAAATACTGTTCGCTCACTGACAGTGACCTGCTGATAATTTCACTATACGTCTGCGGATTCTCCACAAAGAGTATTACAGTCATCTGCCGCAAGAAAGACAATGCACTCTACACTGCTAAAAACAGAATCGCACAAAAAGCCGGACACACTACAGGCTTCTCAGATTTCATCAATGACGAAATTGCCGATTTCAAGAAAAAACTTAAAAACATACCTACACCTTAGTCAGCAAATAAACACAAATAGCTGATTAGCACACAAGTGGGAAATGTAAGTTTTTTTTATTTTATTACACCTGAAAATCAAATACTTACCCCAACAATGTAAGGCACTGATTTTTGTCAGACAGTGATTTATTTCCTATTTTTGTAGCAAAAGATATCCTATGAAAAAATTATTACTTTTAGTTGCAATCATTTTAGCGCCCATCACGCTTTTGGGAGACAAATATGATATACCGATAAACAAAAGCGACACAAATAACACCAGAGCATTTATCGACGCACCAAAAGCCTCTATTGATAATCAAACTTATATTTTAACGATTTCTTTTAATGCTACTGGCACATACAGTTTTTACATTGAGAATTATTTAGGCGACATTGTCTACACATCATCTATATCCGCCGATGGTTTTGAATACAACTACGATCTGACTGGTATAGGACACGGAGCGTTTCACATATATTTTATTGGACATAGCGGTGAGTACGAAGGCTCTTTCATGTTATAAATGATATCAATGATGTACAGAATATTAAAATACCTACCTCTTTTACTCCTAATCAGCACATGCAGCTCCGCAAGCAATGAATTGCAGAAGAAAATCAAGGAGTTTAAAGAATGTAGCATACTAATTCCTGACGACATGCTGGTATTGAAAGGGCGTACTGAAAGCATTGCAGATAAAATCCTGGATGACAGCATGCCCAAATTCATCATCTACTACGACAGCCTGTCCTGTAACTCATGTCAGGTCAGCCATCTTTTCGAGCTGACTTCTCTCTACGGACTTGCTGACTCTTCTGGAGCGTTTGAAGTAATGACGATATTCTCCCCTAAGACCGAAGAATACGATGAACTGATGAAAGAACTGATGGTCAGAAATTTTGACTATCCTCTATTTATTGATGCTTCCGGCAGTTTCAGAAGGTTAAACAGAGACATACCGGAAGATGTCAGATTCCATAGTTTTCTGATAGATGAAGAGTCACACCCAGTATTTGTGGGAAATCCCGTCGAAAGTTATGATTTATGGATATTGTTTAACAAAATTTTAAAAAATTATGAAGAAAAAAAGTAGTATCATCAAGTCAGCCGCACTCTTAGCTCTGGCTGCAACAATCTCAATTTTTGCTGACTTCAGCAACAGGAAAGGCATTATCGATAATGCTGCAGCACTGGAACTAATGTCATCCCGTTCAAAATGTTTTAATCAATACGAGGTAAACGACAAAGCCAGATGCCTGGCATGCATTATTTGCGAATACGTAAATGGATCTGGACTCACAACAGGAGGGTATTGTAAAACTGGCGGCGGAGCAGAAAGACCCGGAGCACAACAGTAAGATGATGAGGTTTTATTCTTTTATAGTCATAACGGCTGTTAGTCTCATCAGTTCCTGTCAAGACAGCAATGTCTTCGACTGTGAAGCGACACTCGTTACTGCCGAGAATGAAGTCTCAATCAGCGGAGAGGAGATGGTACTGACAGGCGGGCCATTTATCGGCGGAATATCCGATATACAGGCTGTTGATTCTTTTCTTGTGATCAAGGCGAGTGCTAAGGAATGTCCGGATTTCCTGTATGTCTACAATACAGACAACGGTCGCTTTGCGGGAAGCTTTTTAACTAAAGGACGCGGAGAGAACGAGTCTATAACTCCTATTTATGGGAGCACTTATTTAAATACATCGGGCAGACAGTCCCTGTACCTGTTCGATCTCTCTTCCGGTCTGTCTTACGGCTTTGACGTGAATGAATCGGTTACAGATGGCACAACACAGTTGCTCTCATTAGGCCGTATGCCCTCTTCCACTCTGTATGCCAACCCTATCCACGATTCGCTTCATTTTGCCAGATACCCCCAGCCTGACGGCATCGTAGGGGAACTTATAGACGGTAAGGGCACTGTCAAAAAAAAGATTTCTGTATATCCCTCTATTTCAGGATACGATTACTTCAGCAATCTGTCCTCAGCAGATGCTGTATTTACAGGCTCGTCTACTATTGCTATGGCCATGTTGAATCTTCCTCAAATCAATATACTGGACATCTCCTCTGGCGAAAGACGCACCTACGCTGTCGGTAAGTCCTACAAACACTGGAAAAAAATCTTCACAGAAGGCGAGCAGACAATGTACTATATGGGAGCCACTGCCTCTGACAGATATCTCTTTACGCTTTACTACGGAGTACCTATTTTAGACTGGGTCCACGGAAATTTCATATCCCACATTCACATCTTCTCCAAGGACGGGCATTTCATTTACGACATCACCTTATCAGAGAAGATTGAAGCGTTGACTTATGACAGAGCTTCCACATGTCTCTATGGTGCTGACCAGGACGACCGCATCTACAGATACGACCTCTCGGAACTCAATCTGTAAGTTTAGTCATCAATTTTGTAGGAAAAACCTTACATTTGCGCAACGTTTAAACAACCAACCGAACAACCATTATGCGCAGATTTACATTACTGACCATCGCGATGTTCGTCTTCTCGGTACTCGGAGTGCAGCTCCGGGCTCAGGAGGCGACGCTGGCGGACCGTATCGCTGCCCTGCCCCACGTCAAGGACGTGCAGGAGATGGAGAGCACCCAGTTCGCCGAGAAATATTTAGTGATATTCGAACAGCCCATCGACCATGAAAACCCCGACATGGGTACATTTACCCAGAGGGTCTACGTGTGCGCCGTACATCCTGACAGCGCCACGGTGGTAGTGACCGAGGGCTACGGAGCACAGTATGCGGCCAGTCCCCGCTACCGTGACGAGATCTCGGCCCTGTTCAACACGAACAACATCGTGGTCGAGCACCGCTACTTCCTCGAGTCTACCCCCTACCCCGGCAAGTCTCCCGAGGAAGTCAACTGGGACTACATGAACGCCCCCAATGCAGCCGCTGACCTGCACGAGGTGGTGACATCCCTCAAAGGCGTATTCGACGGCAAGTGGATATCCACCGGCATCAGCAAGGGCGGACAGACAACAATGCTCTACAGGGCCTACTACCCCGAAGACGTGGATTTCTCAGTGCCCTACGTAGGTCCTCTGTGCCGTGGTGCCCAGGACGGCCGTCACGAGCCGTTCATCGAGAACTATGTCGGAACTCCCGCTGACCGTGAGGCTGTAAAGAACTTCCAGATCGAGCTGCTCCTCCGCAAGGACCGCCTGATGCCCATGTACGACTCGCTGTGCAAGGCCCGCGAGTACGAATTCCGCGCCCCCGTGGACGAGATCTACGACTACAGCGTACTGGAATTCTCCTTCGCCTTCTGGCAGTGGGGCTACCCTGTATCCGAGATACCCGGCAAGGACGCTTCGGACCGCGAGGTATTCGACTACATGATGACAGTCAGCTCCCCTGATTATTTCGTAAAATGGAGCGTCACCTCGCCCTTCTTCGTACAGGCAGCCCAGGAACTGGGATACTACGGCTACGACATGAAGCCCTTCAAGAAATACCGTAAGTATTTCAGCATCAAGAATACCGACAATTACCTTACACGGCTTATGCTGCCCCAGAACCGTGAGTTCCCCTTCAGCGACTATCTCTACAACAAGGTATCCGGCTTCCTGCTGACCACCGACGCCCGCATGCTCTTCATCTACGGACAGTTCGACCCCTGGTCAGCCGTAATGCCCGCTGACCCCCACAAGGACAACATCAAGTTCTTCATCCAGCCCGGAGGCAGCCACCGCACCCGTATCGGCACCTTCGACGAGGCAACCCAGAAAGAGATCAAATCTATCCTGAGCCAGTGGCTGTATGAGTAATCTCCCACAGTTCAAGGACATAGAATTAAACGACAAGGAGTGGGCCGACCCACTCCTTGCTGTTTCAGATTACCGGGCCACGGAGTACTGCTTCACTTCGCTGTATATCTGGGCCCGGTTCTTCGGAACACGCATCGCTAAATGGAAGGACTGGCTGCTCATCCGCTCCGACGGGGAGGAGGGCTGTGCCAATTATATTTTCCCGGCAGGCTCGGGCGATATCCGTGAAGTTCTCGGAATCATGGAGGAGGATGCCGCAAATATCGGGAGGCGAATGGTCCTGTGGACGACCGCCGAGGTAAGGAACAGGATAGAGGAGGCACTGCCCGGACATTACGGATTCTCCCCCATCCGGCGCTCATTCGACTATATCTACGAGACCGGGAAAATGATCTCCCTGTCAGGGAAAAAATACCAGCCCAAGCGCAATTTCATCTCCCGTTTCAAAACTCAGAACCCGGACTGGACCTACGAGAGCATCTGTCCGGACGGTGACCCGGAGCTGTGCCGCCGGCAGCTGGAGGAATGCAGGGCAATGACCGACGAGTGGTGCGCCCTCAACGGCTGCATCCATGACGAATCGATGCAGATGGAAGCCTGTGCGGTGCGCAAGGCCCTCGAGGACTTCATCCCGCTGAAGCTCCGCGGAGGGATGCTGCGGGCCGGAGGACGGCTGGTGGCCTACACTCTCGGCGAGCGGCTCAACTCCGATACATTCATCGTGCATGTCGAAAAGGCTTTCTCGGATGTTACAGGGGCCTACCCCATGATAAGCCGGACTTTCCTGGAGCACGAGGCGGCCGGTCTTCAGTATGTCAACCGGGAGGATGATGCCGGAGACGAAGGGCTGCGCAAGGCCAAGCTGTCCTGGAATCCGGCGTATATGTTGGAAAAATATTTGGCAGTTCCGCAATAAGTGCTTTTCTTTGTACCCTATTTTTAAAAACCGATGGGTCTATATAAAAGAGAAAAATTAGAAAACGGGGCGGAGATCTGTGTCTGGGAGATTTCCGAGGACGAGGATGACTTGCGCCGCCTGTGCGCCCCCATTCCAGCTGATGAACTCGAAGAACTTGAAATCACCAAGAGTCCTGCACGGCGTAAGGAGAAACTGGCCGTAAGGGCTCTGCTCAATGAGATGTTTCCCGAAAAACTCTATCTCGGCCACCACGACAACGGCAAGCCCTATCTGCAGAACTGCGCCGTGGAGATAAGCATCTCCCACTGCGCCCGGTTCGCAGCCATCATCGCACACCCCGAGGAGAGCGTGGGCATCGACATCGAGAGCCTGAACCGCGATTTCTCGGCAGTGGAGCGCAAGGCTCTCTCCGAGGATGAGAAGGACGACCTCTCGGACCACAATACCAACCAGCAGCTGGCCATCTACTGGTGCGCCAAGGAAGCCATCTACAAGCGCATGTCCCGCAACGGAGTGGACTTCGCCCGCCAGATAGAGGTGGAGCGCTTCACCCCGCGCGATGAAGGCGAACTGGAAGCCACATTCATCCACCGCGACGGAGAGGAGGAGACCTTCGAGCTCAACTACGAGATCTTCGACGGGCACGTCATGGTATGGCTTGTCGGATAACTTGCCGAACCGTAATATCAGCCTGCTATGTTTCATCGTCTTACAAATCTTTCACTCAATATAGTCGCCACGATGGCGATGCTGTCCGGATTCCTTCCGATGCTCTCCTGGTCCCGCCTGGAAGGAGTCCCGGTACCGAACCATTTCAACCTCCATGGAGTGGTGGACGGAGTCGGAGACAGGGGCATCCTGCTCACCCTCGCCCTCATCGGACTCGGCATCTACATCATCATGGTCCTGATCCAGTGCTTCCCCAATATGGTGAACCTTCCCGTTCCCGACCGGAAAACCGAAGTCGCCAGAGCCGCCAAGACGGACCTGGCCGCACAGATGAACCTCCTGCTCTGCCTGCTCCTGTCCTTCGGTGCCAACTCCACCCTCTCGGTGGCCGCCGGCAGGAGCCAGACCCTGAACGTATGGTTCATCTGGGGGATAGTGGCCCTGGCTCTGGTCTGCATCGGTGTTGCCATTTTCCGCATTTGCCGCAGATAACCTATTTTGAATAAAAATAACTACCTTTGCGCGGATATTCAAAAGCAAAGCTGTTATTTTCATACGATGAAGAATTTTATCGAAGACCTCAAATGGAGAGGCATGATTCAGGACATCATGCCCGGAACCGAAGAACTCCTTTCCAAAGAGCAGTGCACGGCTTACGTAGGCATCGACCCCACTGCTGATTCACTGCATATCGGCCATCTGGTCAGCGTCATGATGCTCAAGCACTTCCAGGACGCCGGCCACCGCCCCATCTCCCTTATCGGCGGAGCTACGGGCATGATAGGCGACCCTTCCATGAAATCCCAGGAGCGCAACCTCCTCGACGAGGACACTCTGCGCCACAACCAGGAGTGCATCAAGGCCCAGCTCTCCAAGTTCATCGACTTCGAGAGCGACGCCCCCAACGCCGCCATTCTGGTCAACAACTACGACTGGATGAAGGACTGGAGATTCCTCGACTTCACCCGCGAGATAGGCAAGCTCATCACCGTCAACTACATGATGGCAAAGGACTCGGTCAAGAAGAGACTCAGCGGAGAGGGACGCGAGGGCATGTCATTCACCGAATTCACCTACCAGCTGCTCCAGGGCTACGACTTCACATACCTCTACGAACACTACGGCTGCAAGCTCCAGATGGGCGGCAGTGACCAGTGGGGCAATATCACCACCGGTACGGAGCTTATCCGTCGCAAATTGGGCGGAGAGGCATACGGACTGACATGGCCCCTGATGACCAAGTCCGACGGAGGCAAGTTCGGCAAGACCGAGAAAGGCAATATCTGGCTCTCGCCGGAGTACACCACACCCTACGCATTCTACCAGTTCTGGCTGAACGTCAGCGATGAGGACGCCGCCAGATACATCAAGATATTCACCACTCTCAGCCGTGAGGAGATAGAGGCAGCCGTGGCGGAGCATGCCAAGGCCCCTCACCTGCGGGAGCTCCAGAAGCTGCTCGCACGCGAGATCACCGTCATGGTACACGGGCAGGAGGAATACGGCAAGGCCGTGGACGCATCCCAGATCCTCTTCGGCAAGTCCACCTCCGAGACTCTCCGCTCTCTCGACGAAAGGACCTTCCTCTCGGTATTCGACGGCGTGCCCCAGTACAGCCTCAGCAAGGACGCACTCCCCCAGAATGTCATCGACCTGCTGGCGGTAACCACCGACGTATTCCCCTCAAAGGGCGAATGCCGCAAGATGATTCAGGGAGGCGGGCTGTCCATCAACAAGGACAAATGCGACAGCGCGGACCGGACCATCGACAGCGCGGATCTCATCGACGGCAAGTACATCCTGGCCCAGAAAGGCAAGAAAAACTACTACATCCTCAAATTCGAGTAAACCGCTATGGAAGGAGAAAGCACCCGCCAGCTCAAAGTGGCCAAGGAGCTCCAGAGACATCTGGCCGAGATCATCCGTTCCAGGGGCATGGCCGCCTGGGACGGAGCCCTCGTGTCAGTCAGCGGAGTGACCATCAGCCCTGACCTTGCTGTGGCCAAGGTCTACGTCAGCATTTTCCCCTCTGCCAAGCAGGAGAAGGTCTTCAGGATGATACAGGAGTCGGGCAAGTCCATGCGCGGGGAGCTGGGCCGCCAGATGGCCAAGCAGCTGCGTATCATTCCGGAGCTCATCTTCTATGTAGACGACTCTCTGGACTACGTGGAGCACATCGACGAGCTGCTCGCAAAGTAGTTCATGAACCTGTCCTACTTCATAGCCCGGCGTTACCTCTTCGCCAAGAAGTCGCACAACGTCATCAACATCATCTCGCTCATCAGCGCGATAGGCATTGCCGTAGGCTCCTGCGCCCTGATCATGGTACTGTCGATATACAACGGCTTCGAGGACGTGGTGCGCGGCATGTACGACCGGGCCATGCCAGACATAGCCGTCACCTGCGACTCCGCCAAATATTTCCGCACCGACACCGAAGCCTTCCGTACCATCCGTTCCATGCCGTCCGTCACCTCCTTCACTGAGAGCATCGAGGAGACTGTCTTCCTGACCTACGACCGGGAAGAAGGCACGGCCATGCTGAAAGGCGTGGAGCAGAGTTACACCGAAGACCCGGAGATACAGTCCTGCATCGTGGACGGAGAATTCACCCTCATGCACGGGGAGGTCGCACAGGCAGTCACCGGCCGCGGGCTCGCAGTGGAAATGGGCATCATGCCCCGGTTCCTCGACCCGATAGAGGTGTATTTCCCCGCCAGGGACAGGGACATCTCGCTGCTCAATCCTGCCGCCTCCCTCAACAAGGAGACATTCTTCCCCATCGGCACATTTTTCTCCGGCAACGAGGGATACAGCCATACCCTCTTCGTCCCTATCGAAAGGGCACGCAGGCTTATCGGGCTGCAGGACAATGAGGCCGGGAAAATGGAGCTGCGGCTCACCGGAGACGCCGATGTCAGGCAGGCCGTAAAGGAGATCAGCGGAATCCTCGGTCCGGGCTTCACAGTCAAGGACAAATACATGCAGAACGAGACCGTCTACCGCATGATGAGGATTGAAAAGGCCGTCATCTTCATGATTCTCCTGTTCATCATCATCGTGGTATCCTGCAATGTGTTCGGCTCGCTCACCATGCTCATCATCGAAAAGCGGGACGACATAGCCACCCTCCAGCACCTCGGGGCACGCCCGGGCCTCATACGCCGCATCTTTTTCAATGAGGGCTGGATGATTATCCTCCTCGGGGCAGTCATCGGCCTGGCTGTCGGCATCATCCTCTGTCTCATCCAGCAGCACGTCGGTGTCATCCGCATGCCGGGCAGTTTCGTCGTCGAATACTATCCTGTCGTCATCAAGCCCGGCGACATTCTCCTTACCCTCGGAGGCATCGCTCTCATCGGCCTGCTCATCACCGCCCTGCCCACCAGACGTACCCTCTCCCGCATCCTCTGACAGGATTGCTCCCGCTCCATCCATTTTCATACCGCAGACAGTTTTATTTCCTTCCTGTACGACAAGGCCGCTACGAGGGAACAGTCCGTTATTTCTGCACACCGGCCGCATATCCGGCTATTCGGTGCCAATGCGCAGTCCTATCTCCGTTACGCGCGATGCGTGAATGTCACTAAACACAATAGTTGAAAGCAAGTGCTAAAGTATCAAGAATTTATTCACAGCGATATTTTTTAGTGATTTAGAAAACACCGTTTTTTCGGCATAATGCTCACACATAACAAATTGTCAAATCGGAACTCTTTGATTATTAGGCAATTTTGTTTAACGAGGGTTTTTAGTGAACTAATTTGGATTTAACCCAAATCGCGTCATCCCATCTCATCCCATCTTAAAATGGAGCACTCTTCCAAGAAGTTAATCCAACTAAATATTGCCAGGGAGCAAACATCTGTGTTTCCTTACTAATATAAAGTGTATCGTTCTACAGACCGAATAAAAAGAATTTTTGAATTTTTTTGATTTTTCATGCAACAAAAATGACAGCACCTGCATCTATGTAATAGGTTTAGGTTTTAGTACACAAGGAAGGGGTACCTATTGTAGCAGAGGGGTGCCTCTTTTTTTTATATATTTGTCTGAAATTTTTAAAAGCCATGACTAAAACCAGAATCTCAATCATCCTTGCAGCAGTAGCGGCCTGCCTTATGGCCACTTCCTGCGGTATCTCCTACGAGAACACTAAAAATGCCAGCCTGTGGCAGACAAACGTACAGCTCAACAGTGATAATTATCGGATAGTCAAGCAGATATCCGGAGAATCATCCGCCACATACATCTTCGGAATCGGAGGACTGTCCAAAAAGGCCCTCACTGAAAGCGCAATATCGGACATGCTCGACAATGCCGGACTCACAGGCTCCCAGGCCATCATCAACACTACCTATTACGTAAAGACCGTCAATATCGTCTCGCCGATATACTTCAAGCGCACAGCCTATGCGACGGCCTACGTCATAGAATTCGTTGAGTAGACCGGTACCGCATCCCAGAACGGAACTGAAAAATACGCCATGCAGACTTTCTGTACCGGCGTATTTTACTTTTATACCCCCTGCACGTATATCAGATAAAAACACAAACAGACAGCTAAAGTATGGACTCTGCCGACAGACAGAAGGAATTTATCCTGACAGTGGAAAAATACCGCGACATGGTATGGCGCATCTGCTTCCGGATGCTGGCCGACCGGGAAGAGGCCCGGGACGCAGTGCAGGAGACATTCGTCAGGGCATGGCAGACACTCCACAGATACGACTCCAGATACAGCATGGCCACCTGGCTCGGGACCATCGCCTGCCGGCTGTGCATAGATGTGCTGCGCAAAAGGAGACTCCGGCTTAAAATAGAGACGGAAACTGCCGGCAGTAACGGAAATACCTCTCCCGACCCGGGTGCGTACACTGAGCGCAACGAAATCGAAAATCTGCTGCAAAGGACTGTTCGGGCTCTGTCTCCCATGCAGAAAGCGGTATTCATACTGCACGAAATCGAGCAGCTGCCCGCATGGGAGATACAGCGCATATCGGGACTGAGTGCTGTGCAGATAAAGAGCAATCTCTACATCGCCCGGCAGAAGGTACGGAAAGCACTGATTAAAGAAGGAATACAATATTGAGAACTATGGACGTATACAGGAATTTCATCGAAAGGGTCAGGAACAATCCTCTCCCGACACCGGAGCCGGAAGCTCTTACCGGGGAAATACTGGAGGCCGTGGAGAGATGCGGGGCTCCGGTCCGCCACCACTCCACAGCCATATATACAGCGGCCAAGGCCGGTCTGGCGGCAGCGATTGCAGCCGTCTGCATCCTCACGGCGGTCACGGCCACAGACGGCCCCGACAGACACTATACTGAGATCAGTGCGCTTGCCCAGGCTCCGGAAAAGGAAAAGACCTCCACGGACCGCAAGACTGCATATCTGGACAATTACCGCAAACACAGGAAGCGTACCGCGATGTATCAGGAGATCATTGCACGCTCCACAAACACATACGACCATGAAAACCGTTAATCAAGCAACGAAAAGAGCAGTCATGACAGCTGCTGTCCTGAGCGCCGCATTCTTCTTTCTTCCCTCCTGCGTAACCTACTACACAGTCATGCCGGAGCTCAACTCCGACGGCAGCATGACTAAGACTGTCTATGCGCAGGCCGACTCAGCCTGCCTGGCCGGTAACTCCTCCTCCCACCCCTTTCTGTTCGAACCTGGAGACGGGTGGACTGCGGAAGCACTGCCCCGCACAATAAGTACATGGTGTCTGGATGATTCAGCGACTTACAACTACTATGCTGTCCGGACATTCCGGCGCGGGGACACAGCCATCCGGGACATACCGGCCTCCGATGAATATGCCCGTCTGCCCTACCTGCAAGGCAAGGAGAGATGGAACCGCCGGTGGGGACTCTTTTTCAACACCTATACCTACTCCTGTACATTCCCCGGCATAGGAAACACCATGCCTGTCCATCCCGGCAGCTGCATGACTGAAAACGAACTCCAGCTGTGGTTCGGCACCTGTCACGGATACCAGGGGATGAACGGAGTCGAGATATACAACGTAATGCTCAGCCCGCTGTTCGACAAATTCACACATTGGGTCAACGAATGTTACCGGCAGCATATCTACACGACAATCTGCAGTGCGGCAAGTCTGGAACTCACGCCGGAGCAGAAAGAAGAGCTGATGGAGTGGATGAGGAAGAAATATGATTTCTATGATGACATGCTCTCTGACGGAAAATCGGACTGGTTCATAGAAACAGCACGCCGTATGAGCGGAATATCAGGAAATCAGGCCTTCCTGCAGACTGCCATGGTACAGGCACCGGAATGGGAACAGACTATGTCCGCCCTGGAAGAGGAACTGACAGCCCCGTTCTGCTATGCACTCATGTACAAGGTCAGAATGCCAGGCCGCGTCACATCCGCCGACACCGACCTTACCGACAACGGACTGCCGGTATGGAAGGTGGACGGATACAGGCTGCTGTGCGGAGACCTGACAATAGAGGCCACCTCCCGCAAGGCCAACCCTGCCGGATTCATCCTCTGCGGCGCAATTATCCTGCTGTGCTCTGCCGTCCTCCTGAGGCGCCGCAGACGCAGATAAAAAACGGTATGCCGGAATAGGCAATTTACCCATTCCGGCACACCTTAATGAATGTACGGTTACTTCTCCGACTATTCTGCCAGTTCCTTCAGCACCTCGGCGATGGCGGCATCCAGCTGGGGATCCTTGCCATAGAGCCTGTCGGTGAAGGTGTTCTTGACATAGATGTCCGGCTTGACACCGGTAGATTCGAGGTCTTCTCCTTTGAGGGAGTAGCAGCCCCAGGCCGGCATCCTGCTGTAGGAACCGTCCATGAACGACACTCCTGATGTGAATATTATCCACCTGTATGTCTCAGTTCCCACTATCTTGGCTATGCCGAGAGTCTTGATACCGTTGGAGGTCACTTCGGCATCACTCAGGCTGCGTTCATTGACCAGCACTACGATCGGCTTGTCACCGGGGGTCACGTTGGGATGGGAGTTGGGAGTGAAATCCCTGTAGCTCCAGCGGAAATGCTCCTGCTGGCGGAGGAAGTCGAGAACCTCCTTGTGCACGTTGCCGCCGTTGTTGTAGCGCAGGTCGAGAATCAGAGCATCCTTGTTGACCACATCGGTATGCATGGCCATCAGGAACGGATACAGCGAACCGTCCGTCATGTCCCTCATGTGGATATATGCCACACGGCCGCCGGTCTTCTCATCCACCATCGCCTTACGCTGGTCCTCCCACTCGGTATAGAGCATATTCTTCAAGGTGCCATAGGCTATCGTATGCAGCTTCACATCGAAATCCCGGCCTCCCCTGTCCAATGTAAGGGTTATCTCCTCCACGGGCAATGACGAGGTGAAATAGCTCTCCCTGTTGGCCTTTTCGGAAACCTTGACGCCATTGACAGCAACGAGCCTGTCACCGGGACGGATGTCGGTGTCCACATTGTTGGCAGGAGCATCCGTGAGAATACGGTCGATAACATAGGGGTCCTCATTGCTCCAGACAATACCGGTCTCGGCGGTTGTGGTCCTGACCTTGGGACGGTTCTCCTCATCTCCGTTGGTGGTGAATCCTAAGTGGGAAGAGTTGAGTTCGCCCAGCATATCGTTGAACAGTGTACGGAAATGGTCCCTGGTCCTTACATAGGGGAGGAACGAGGCATAGTAGTCCCTCTTGGCCTTCCAGTCAGTGCCATGGAAATCCACATCGTAGAAATTCTGGTCCATGACGGCCCAGGCCTCGTAGAATATCTGACGGAATTCGTCATCCAGGTCTTTCTCCACATCCTTGGACACCGACACCTTGTCGGCACTCAGGCGGCTGAGGCTGATCTTGTAGATGTCGCCTCCGCTGATATAGTAGGGAGCTGCATCAGAGCATGTAAAGTATCCCCAGCGTCCTTTGGCATCCCTTATCTCCTTGGGTTCTGACTCCGGATCGGAGATCTTCAGGGCCTTAACGGCACCGGATACCGTATAAAGCAGCCATGAATCCTCCCCGTCGACGAACGCATAGGGAGAGTTGCCGTTCTCGGGCATTTCCTCCAGACGGCGGAACACATCCTTGTAGTCAATCCTGACTTCACCCACAGCCGTGCTGTCCTTCTCCTTTCCGGAGAACAGCCCGTCATAGATATCCGACTCGAAAGGTTTCTGGTCGTAGCGCTCCAGCGGCAGACGGTACATCTGTCTGCTTCCGCCTCCGCGAGGGAACGAGGATCCGTAGATATTTGCTGTCAGATACAGGTTCTTCCCGTCGGGGGAGAATACAGGACTGCCCTCGGACGATGCCGAATTGGTCAGGTTGTACAGCTTGCCGTCCTTGAAAGAATAGATATAGATATCGCCCTCGAAAAGATTCATGGCCTCGAATGCCAGGTGCGAATCATCGAAGGAGAAATTCATCCCATACCCTCTGAACGACCAGAACTGGGCATCGGCTATCTTGCGTACCTTGTCCTTTGCCGTATCGAGGACCATCACCTTGTCACTGCCGCTGATGAAGGCTATCATGTCTCCCTTGTGGGACTTTGTGAGGGACTGTACATTGGCCTCGGTCTGATATATGGCCTTCTCGCCTTCCGTGCCGTCAGCCTTGATTTTGAACACGCCTACATATCCCTTGTCGGTACGGGTATAGTAAAGAGTCGTGTTGTCAGTCCATACCACTTCCTCCACCCTCTCGTCCACCGGAGTTTCCAGACGGTGAAGGTACTTGCCTTCGGCATCCGATACGTAGAGCAATCCCCTTATAGCCAAGGCCAGCTTCTCCCCGTCAGGAGACACCGCCACGGATGACGGCTTCTGGTCCTTGAATGCACGGGTGATTCTTACATCGTTGTCGGCTATGCTTATCTGAGGCTCGGAGACTTTCCCGGTCTTCGTGTCGAGACACTGGATCTTGTACTCGAGCAGAAAGACTATCCTGGAGCCGTCATAGCTGATGGAGGGATACTGCAGCGACTGTCTGAACTTCGTCAGCTGCTGCGGCTCACCTCCGGGAACATACTTCGCGATGTTGGACTCCTTGTTGTAGCGGTCCGTCACAAAGTAGAGATTGCCGTCACGGTCTACCATCGGCCAAGTATCCTTGCCCTCGTAGTCCGTCAGCTGGCGGAACTCGGAAGTGGCCGGATTCCAGCATTTGATATCGGGGTTATGCTCTCCGACATACCTCTTGCGGGTAGGGAAATTGATGCTCTCGGCCGATTCGTTGAAATACATCTCGCCGGTAGCGGGGTTCTCGACCAGATTGCTGACTGTGTTGAAATACCCGTCGAACAGCCGGTAAGGGGTTCCGCCGTCCACACTCACGCGGTAGGTAGTGCGGATGTTGGCCCGGTTGCTCTCGAAGTAGACGCTTTTGGAATCCGGGGTCCAGCCCACGGGCATGTCATTGGCCTCATGCCAGGTCAGACGGGTCACCTCACCGCCTGCAACCGGCACGATGTAGACATCGTTGTTGCCGTTGATGTCGGACGAGAACGCCAGCAGCTTACCGTCCGGCGAGACCGTCGGATAGTTCTCATTGCCACCTAATGACACCAGACGCATGGCAGTGCCTCCGTCAGCACCGACACGGAAAATGTCGCCGTCATAAGAAAAATATATGTCCTTTCCGTCCGGAGACAATGAAGGGTTGTAAGGGAAATGAAGGGTCTCTGCCTGTGCGGTGGACGCACCTGCGGCAATGGCCGCCAACGGCAGTAAAGACAGTAGGAGATTGATCTTTTTCATGGGTCGCATTTTATTTGAGTACCTACAAATTTAAAAACTATTTCGAAGTTCGCTCCCGTTTTTCAAAATTTCCTTTAGAGACCCTCCGGGAAACAATTGTTGTCACAAAACAGATATGACTACATTTTTATCTTGACTGGATGGAAATATATGTCGAACTTTGACATTCAATACCCGAGAGTGTTTGTCCGAGTTAGGAAATATTTTCATACCTTTGCACTGCTGAGAAATCAGCTACATATTGATGAAAGTGTTTTCGCACTGTCCTCATTAGAGAATGTGGTAGTTTTCAATGAAGAAAGGACATATCGGACAACACTCTTTCTTGTATAGATACACGTGGACTGTGGCAACTCCCATGCCACTGATACCTCATATCTATTCAAGTGTGGGGTATTGGATATCGTCTATTTTCTTCAGGTTCTACAGAGTCCTTCCACACCGGCACTGAATCGCGGGAATTGCTGCCGTTGTGGTAAATGTTATCGCGCATGGTGAAAGACCATCTTTAGATATATCTGCAACGCCATGTGAAATAGTTAGTGTTTTTAAGTGAGCTTCAGCGTCAATTTCGGAGGGGGCCCCGATAAGAAGTTCTTCTTATTCCTTTTTGCAAACTTATTTGCTTATACCCACTAAAAATCTACTGAGCCCTAATAACCAACGGCCTCATTTATCATGAATAAAAAAAGAGACTGACTGCAAGTCCATGACTCTTTAGCCAGTCTCTCCCCCAGATCAGACTATAAAATACTTATCTACAAAGATTCAAGAGAAACAGATATTCCTTGGCCTTCTTCATCAGGCTGTCATATCTGCCGGATGCTCCTCCATGACCGGATTTCATATCACACATGAAAAGCAGAAGGTTGTCGTCTGTCTTGAACTCCCTCAATTTTGCCACCCACTTGGAAGGCTCCCAATACTGTACCTGCGAATCCCAAAAACCGCTGGTGACAAGCATTGCCGGATAATCCTGCCTCTTTATGTTGTCATAGGGTGAATAAGACAGCATATAACTGAGATACGGTTCCTCCCTCGGATCACCCCACTCGTCCCACTCAAACGTCGTAAGGGGTATCGTCTCATCAATCATAGTATTTATCACATCGACAAACGGCACTCCTGCTATCACTCCTTTATACAAGGCAGGCTCCATATTTACAGCTGCAGTCACAAGCAGACCGCCGGCGCTCGCTCCATATGCAAACATGTCCGAGGTAGTGTAATTCTTTGATATCAAGAATTTGGCACAATCATTGAAATCTGTGAACGAATTTTTCTTATTCAACATTTTACCATCCTCATACCATCCCCGCCCCATTTCAGAGCCTCCTCTTACATGGGCAATGGCATAGGCAAATCCTTGATCAACCAAAGTGAAAACATTGCTGTCAAATTCAGGAAGGCTGTTACTTCCATAAGCGCCATAGCCGTAAAGCAGCACTTTCCCTTTCCCGTTTCTGGCAAAGTTTTCAGATGACAGAATTGATACGGGGATCCGCGTCCCGTCACTTGCAGTGGCCCATACCCTTTCTTCCTTGTAAGCGGACGGATCATATCCGGGCACCTGCTGACGGTGCAGCAACTCCAGATTCCTTTCACGCATATCATACTCATACACCGACGGCGGCACTGTAAGAGAGCTGAAACTTATCCGGAGTTTGTCGGTACTTACATCCATATTAGTACCGATCGATGCCTGATAGCATGAAGCCTCAAAAGGTACTCTATGGATCTCACCGGAAACAAGGTCCATCACCCGGATATCCATATTCGCTTCATGCACCTCGCTCACCACAAGATAATTGTCAAATATCTGAAAATCCTCTATCACCGTTCCTCTGGTTTCCGGGAGAACCTCCTCCCATGCGTCTGCTGACGTATGTTTCTTCCCGCAGGACATCACCCTATAGTCTTCAGCCCCACCGGAGTTTGTCAGGACATAAAACGTTCCGCCATTGTGATCAACCCTGTATTTCACTCCTTTTTCC
>DVIL01000084.1 GCA_018711305.1 Candidatus Coprenecus stercorigallinarum | reverse complement strand
GATGTACCGCATAACCATGCGTCTTGCGCTGGTACTTCTGCCCCTGATAGCTGTCTGGGCAGGCTTTTTTTATTTCAAGACCATGGATGAGGTCAATGATGAGACCGACGATGTCCTGGATGAATTTACCGACAATGTGATAGAACGCTGTCTGTCAGGACAGGAACTGCCCTCCAATGTAGGGGCCAATATCCTCTATGACATCATTCCGGTAGGAACGCAGTTTGCAAGTGACCATCCGTCCATACGCTATTACTTCAATGACGAGTACTTCCCGTCAATCGGGCGGGAGCCGGCCCGTGTCCTGACTACAGTTTTCCAGACAGATGACGGCAATTTTTATCTTCTAAAGGCATATACCCCCACAATCGACAAGCGTGAACTGATGCAGGGTACTCTTGTCTGGGTGGTGATACTTTATTTTGCCCTTCTGCTGACAATCATGACAGTGACTCTTCTGGTATTCTACCGCAGTATGCGTCCGCTGTACCGTCTCCTCGGCTGGCTGGACGGATTCAGGGTAGGGGCCAAGAACCCTCCCTTGGACAACAATACGGATATCACAGAGTTCCAGCGTCTGAACCTGGCTGCGGAGAAGGCCCTCAACCGTTATGAAGCGGCTTTTGAAGCCCAGAAGGAGTTTGTCGGCAATGCTTCCCATGAACTCCAGACTCCGCTTGCGGTAATGGGCAACAGGGTAGAATGGCTGTTGGACAATACTGAACTGAGTGAACGGCAGATAGGAGAGTTGTTGGGTATTCAGAGGACTCTTGGGGGAGTGGTGCGTCTGAACAAGACGCTCCTGTTGCTGACCAAGATAGACAACGGACAGTTTCCGGAGAGTGCGGATGTCCATATCCCGGAACTTGTGCGGGAGAGCGTGGAAGTGTTCTCCGAGATATATGGTGACAAGGAAATCGAAGTCGAATTTCCTCATCAGGATGCCTTGGTGGTAAGGATGAATGAGTCACTGGCCAGGACTCTTATCGGCAACCTGCTCAAGAACGCCTTTATATATACGCCTGCCCGCGGAAGAATATGTATCTCGGTAACCGGACGTGTGCTCAGAATTTCCAATACGGGAGAGAAGCCTCTCGATGCCGGGCACATCTTCGACCGTTTCTACAAGAGCGGGGGCCGGGAAGGGTCCTCCGGTCTGGGTCTGGCAATAGTGGGAGCAGTGCAGAGGTACTACAATCTGGAGGTAAAGTACCGGTTTGAAGAAAATATGCATGTTTTTTCAGTCAAATGGCCGTGATTTCAGATTCAATTCAGAATCGTACCGGATCTTTGCACTGTAAACAATGAACAGACAGTATTAATTTAAAAAGTAAGACAATATGAAAAAGATTATGATTCTCGCAGCGGCCATGCTGCTTTTCTCGGTGACTTCGGCACGTGCAGACCATGACCGCCCCATTCAGTTCAACCAGCTTCCGGTAGCTGCCCAGGAGTTTATAAACACCTATTTTGCAGACCAGAAGGTCTCCTTTGCAAAGGAAGAGCGCGACTTCATGGAGGTGCGTTACGAGGTGATGTTCACCAATTCCATCAAAATCAATTTCTATAAGGACGGACAGTGGAAGGAGATCAACTGCAAGTATTCGGTTCTTCCTGAAGGAATAGTGCCCGAGCAGATCATGACATATGTCACCACCAATTTCCCCGGAGTGCAGGTACATGCCATAGACCGTGACCGCCGTGATATCGAGGTAGAGCTGACAAATGGTCTTGAACTGACCTTCGACCTGTACTACAATCTGATAGATATGGATGACTAACGAGTCCCGTGCAGTTAGTTGGTTGTATTTTGGTGACGGGTCCTTTCAGGGGCCCGTTTTTTTAGCCTGTCACATTTTGCAGTGACCTGCATTAAGTGTACGAAAGTAAATATTAACAACACAAACAATCGCTTTATGAGAAATTTAAAACTTATTGTATCAGGATGTATCCTGTCCCTTATTCTTCTTACAGCCTCCTGCAATAAGCAGGGGCCGGAGACACTTCCCTCAGGGGAGAATATTCCAGAACTGCAGGCTGCTTTGATGGACCTGTATCCGGATGCCCAGAATGTGAAGTGGTCGCAGAAAAACGGTTATTATGTGGCGGAGTTTACGGCACCTGTGGACGAGAGTACTGAAGTCCGTTCTGCCGGTTCTTCGATGGTGAATTACAGTGCATGGTTCAATGCAAGCTATCAGTGGCAGATGACCGAAACGGATATCCCTCTCGATATGTTGCCTCAGGCGGTTCTGGATGCGTTCGATGCATCTGACTATGCCGCATGGCGGATAGATGATGTGGACATGTTGCGCAGGGACGGAGTCGAGACAATATATGTCATAGAGGTGGAAGGTACAGACAGCACTGGCACTGCCCAGGAAGTGGACCTTTACTTCTCTGCTGACGGCCTTCTGGTCAAGGCAGTGGTGGATGCCGATCCCAATTACGATTACAGTGACTTTATACCGGACACTGCTTCCGGCAGTATAGAACAGTTCCTGGCTCAGAACTATCCTGATGCGCGTATCGTAGAGGTGGATATCGAGGATGGCATGACTGAGGTGGAGATAATCGACGGTAGAATATGCCGCGACCTGCTGTTCGACTCCTCTGAGAACTGGGTATACACCCGTACTGAAGTGCGTCGCAGTGATGTGCCCGAGGTGGTCATGTCAGCCCTGCAGGCATCAGAATACGGCAGCTACAGGATTGACGAAGTGGATTATTATGAGTCACCTGACGGGAATTTTTACCGTTTCGATCTGGAATACGGCGATGATGACGTCAAGGTGGATGTGGCTGCTGACGGAAGCAGCGTGGAGCCAGTTTCCGGAGATGATTTCTTTGGCGGCGCGCCTGCCGGGGATGTAGCGTCGGTAATCGGGCAGCTATATCCTGGTGCCAGGATTCTGGAGCAGGACAATGATGACGGATATCTTAAAGTCGAGATATGGCATGATTCGCGGGAGAAGGATGTCTACTTCAACGGTGCCGGGGAATGGGTGCGTACCGAGTGGGATGTCCGTATCAGTGAACTCCCTGAGGCTGTGAATTCTACCCTTTCTGCCGAGTATCCGGATTATCGTGCCGATGATGCCAAGTTTGTACAGACCCCGGACGGCGAATACTATCTTGTCGAGATGGAGGGCCGCGGGGACAGGGAAATCATTGTCAGGGTGGCGGCTGACGGTACGTTGCTTTAGCAGGACAGTTTTTGATTGAGTGTACAGAAAACGGGGGTGTGTCAAGAACTTCATATTGACACACCCCCGTTATTTTATACCGTTTTATCGGTTTTGCGTACGTTATTGCTCTTTGGCGATGTTCTCCCGCATGTCGGTGTCGGCCTGAATGTTCTTTATGCGGTAGTAGTCCATGATGCCGAGGTTGCCGGAACGGAAGGCATCGGCCATGGCAAGAGGTATTTCCCTTTCGGCTTCGATTACCATTGCCCTGGCTTCCTGTGCTTTGGCTTTCATTTCCTGTTCGAGGGCGACAGCCATTGCGCGGCGCTCCTCTGCACGTGCCTGGGCGATATTCTTGTCAGCGTTTGCCTGGTCGATCTGCAGGACAGCTCCGATGTTCTTGCCTATGTCGATGTCGGCGATGTCGATCGAGAGGATCTCGAAGGCCGTTCCGGCGTCGAGTCCTTTGGCCAGCACTACTTTGGATATCGAGTCAGGGTGTTCCAGCACGTCCTTGTGGGATTCCGATGCTCCGATGCTGGAAACTATGCCTTCGCCTACGCGGGCCAGTACGGTCTCCTCACCGGCACCTCCGACGAGCTGCTTGATGTTTGCACGGACCGTTACCCTTGCCTTTGCTATCATCTGGATACCGTCCTTGGCGACAGCTGTGACGGGTGGGGTGTTGATTACCTTGGGGTTGACTGACATCTGAACGGCCTCGAATACGTCACGGCCTGCGAGGTCGATGGCTGCTGCCATTTTGAAATCGAGGTTGATGTTGGCCTTGTCGGCTGAGATAAGGGCGTTGACCACGTTGGGCACGTTTCCTTTAGCCAGATAGTGTGCCTCCAGGGCATTGGCGTCCAGTTTGAGGCCGGCTTTGGTGCCGGTTACCATCGCCATGACGATAGTGCTGGGCGGGACTTTTCTCCATCTCATGAGGACGAGCTGGATGAGAGATATCCGCACGCCGGAGATAAGTGCCTGGAACCAGAGGGTCACTGGGAAGAACCACAGCAGGATAATCAAGGCGACGATGGCCACTGCTATCCAGATAATCATTATTCCTACAGAAGAAATCATAAATGTTTGGGTTTATTTTGGTTTTACAAATATTTTATTGTCATCGATGAGTATTACCTCTACCTTCCGGCCAGGGTCAATGATCCCGTTGCGTGCCGAGCATTCCACTGCCGTATCGCCGAAGAGCACTTTGCCCATCGGCGCAAGACGTGTGATTGTGACCCCTTCCATGCCGGTCCCGATGCCTTTCGATTCGGGTGTGGAGTCGGTGCGGCTGTCTATCTCCGTGTGCAGTGAGAGCTTTTTCCATGTTTTGGACCGGAGTGACAGTACTGTACAGACTATCGCTGTCAGGGCATTGGCCGCGATGGTGATATATCCGGCGGTTGCTCCGAAGTCATCGAAAGCCAGCCAGCATGCTCCGGCCATGGATACCAGGCCGAGGGTACCGGCTATGAAGATGCCGGGGATGAGTACGATTTCTGCTATGATTAGCAGTATTCCTAAGATAGACAGGGATATAATGAGTGCCATCCGTTATAGTTTAATGCTTTCTATGCTTACGTTTTTTATGTCCAGGTCTTGAAGTATTTTCAGCAGGAACTCTGCGTCATTGCGGTCCGGGAACGGTCCTACGGCAAAGACTGTCTCACCTTCTGATACGGATTTTGTGATGTCCTTGTCGGTGGCCTGTCTGATTGTGGATGTTATCGAGGAAGGGAGCGAGCTGCCGTATCCTTTGAACACCACCTGATAGGAGATGTCTCCGGAGGAAGCTGATGCGGAGCTTTGCTTACGTCCTTCCATCGCGCGGGCATTCTTTACCGATATGCTGCTGCCGTTGTTGTAGGCTATGATGAATGCTTCGGGGAAACCGTTTTTCCGTACTTTTCCGAGATTCCCGAGGGCCTCGTCATACGTGGTGAAGAGTCCTACTGTATGGAGGTACTTCCCGGATTTCAGCTTAGTGACGAATACCGGACTCATACCTCTGATATCCTTGACGGATGCATGGTTGGAAAGCACCATGAACTGAATCTGGTAGACGATTCCGGAGGGAAGGGTATTGTCTTCTGCAAACTGGCCTTCGTTGCGTCCGAGTATCTTGAAACTGTAGTCGAACTTGGGCTCCGGCACCTCGACAATTATATAAGGTATCCGCCCCATACTGTGCCTGCTGAATGTGTATTTCCTGTCAGTATCGGTATCTGCGGTTCCGGTTTTCTCAGGTTCTTCTTCCACTGTAGGGATTATGCCCTCCGCCAGGAATTTCAGCTCTATATCCTGTATCTGTGCCGAAATGCCGTCCATCTGGCGCTTTATCTGCATGGTCTCCTTTTCCACGTCCTGGATTATGCCTGCCAGAAATTTCCGGTCTTCTTCCGATGCACTTTCATAGATCCTGCGGCTTTCTTCTATCTTGGCCAGCTTTTCCCGGTGTTCTTCCTGCAGCTCGCGGAGTCTGTGCATGAGCCTTGAGTAATCGGTCATTTCAGGATGTCCGCTCTGCGCCTGCGTATTGTCCCCCGCCTCAGGTCCGGCAGTCTCTGCGGGCTGCTGCCTGAACGATGCGATGGCCCTTGGGGACTCGTCCCTGCCTATGGCCGTCCTGACAGGAGTGGCGATATAGTCCGTTACGTATATCGTTACCGAATCTCCGGAAGTCTCCCTGTCAGATACGATAATAGAGTATTTCCCGTCCCTGCTTTCCATATACAGGATGTCATTTCCGGTAGAGGAGTAGGGGAAGCCCATATTCTCGGGAGTGCTCCACTCTCCTGTCTCTTCATCCAGTCTGCTGTAGAACAGATCGTAGCCGCCCATGCCCGGCATACCGTCCGAAGCGAAATACAGAGTGCGGCCGTCGCGGCTGAGAATGGGGAATATCTCATTGCGTCCGGACAGTATGTTGCTGCTGAGGATTTCAGGTACGGACCACACGGTACTGTCCTTGCGGGTGGAAGTACACAGATTCCATGCGCCTGTCTCATCGGGAGCTGAAAAGACGGTGCTGTTTTCTCCGGACGGGAAGTACATGGCCGTGTAGAATGGATTCTTATGCCTGTCCGATATTTTTATGAAAGGGTTCGGTACGGGAATCCATGCCTTGTCCTTCAGATCGTTCAGGTAAAGGAAGAAGTCGTTTGTGGAAAAGGTACGGGACGCTACAGCCTCGGGGCGTACGATGAACTGGAGCAGGCTTTCTCCGTTGGCGCACTGTAGAATCTTGTCTGCTATGGCTATTTTAAGAATGGAATCTGACGTCTGCTCCAGTGCCTTGCGGTAGTATTCGCCGGCTTCGCGGAACCTGTAGTCGCCATGCAGTACCTCGGCTTTTCTCAGGTCCTGGTCCGCGCTGCCCGTCTCCTGGCCTGCGGCAGGCAGGCAGAGCAGGAAAACTGCGGCGGAAATGAGAAAATGTTTGTTCAAGGCAGTCATATTCGAATATTATAGTCAACAAAATTACTAAATACTTTACAAATAAGAAAAAAATAGTACTTTTGTACCCTCAATTTTTACGCAAATTTTAAAAAGGAATTTGATATGCAAAGTAAAGGAGCCATTACTCTATTGGCGGTTTTGATCGCTCTGGCCTGCCTCTATCAGCTGTCCTTCACAGGCGTGTCCTCCATTGTGAAGAACAATGCGGACAAATATGCCGAGGCGGCTGTGGCAGCGGAGCAGCAGAAACCCTCCTTCGCGGAGGTGTCTGATCTGGATAAGGCTTATTATCTGGATTCTATTAGAAAAGAGAAAAACAGGTTCTATCTCGACTCAATGAGCGCTGAGAAGATCTACCTGGGCTACACTTTCAAGGAAGTGCAGGAAAAGGAGATAAATCTCGGTCTGGACCTCAAGGGCGGTATGAATGTCATGCTGGAGGTGCAGTTGAGCGACCTGGTGAGGGCGTTGTCCAACTACAATGAGTCTCCCCAGTTCAACGAGGCCCTTGCTCTCGCCAAAGAGAGAGAGACAGCCTTAGGCGGCAACACCGACTTCATCACTCTCTTCTACGAGGCCTGGAACGAAGTCGCTCCCGATCAGAGACTGTCGCAGATATTCGGAACCATCGACCTCAGGGACAGGATCAATGCCCAGAGCACCAATGACGAGGTGATCGCAGTGATCCGCGAGCAGGCCGAAAGTGCCGTGGCCAACTCTTTCAACGTGCTGCGCAACCGTATCGACCGCTTCGGTGTGACTTCTCCCAATATCCAGAGGCTCGGCAACTCCAGCCGTATCCTCGTCGAGCTCCCCGGTGTCAAGGAGCCCGAGCGTGTGCGCAACCTCCTTCAGGGAACCGCATCCCTCGAGTTCTGGACCACTTACGAGAATCCTGAGGTATTCCGTTATCTCCAGGAAGTCAACAATATCGTAAAGGAATACGAGGCTCAGAAAGATGGTGAGGCAGTTCAGGCACCTGCAGTGGCAGAGGCCGCTCCCGCAACAGAAGGGACCGCTTCCGATGATCTCGTGGCAGAGCTGGCGCAGCAGGAGGACTCTCTCTCTGCAGATGAGCTCAACTATGCCAAGAACAATCCTTTCTTCTATGCCCTCAATCCTTCCATGTACAACGGCCAGCTGATGCCCGGTCCTGTGATCGGTGTCGCCCATTACAGGGATACGGCCAAGATCAACTCATGGCTCCGTCTGCCTCAGGTAAAGGCCGCCCTCCCTGCGGACCTCGTTCCGATGTGGACAGTGAAGGCTTCTTCGCAGTATGCCGGAGGCAATTATTTCGAACTGATAGCCATCAAGGTAAATACACGTGACGGCAAGGCTCCCCTCGACGGAGGAGTGGTGTCGGATGCCCGTCTCTCCTATAACAATATGGGTGGCCAGCCCCAGGTTGACATGGCCATGAATGCAGAGGGTGCCCAGACATGGGCCCGTCTGACAGCCGACAACATCGGCAAATGCATCGCCATCGTTCTCGACGGAATGGTCTACTCCTTCCCCCGTGTGAACGCCGAGATTACCGGAGGCCGCTCCGTGATCGAGGGTAACTTCACAATTGAGGAAGCGACTGACCTTGCCAACGTGCTCAACTCCGGTAAGCTTCCCGCTCCCGCAACCATCGTACAGGAACAGGTTGTAGGTCCTTCACTCGGTAGCGCATCCATCCAGGCAGGTATGATTTCCTTCGTGATCGCCTTTATCCTGGTGCTGCTCTACATGCTCTTCTTCTACAAGGGAGCAGGTGTGGCAGCTGATGCAGCCCTGCTGTGCAACGTCCTCTTCCTCTTCGGTGCACTCGCATCCTTCGGAGCCGTCCTCACCCTTCCCGGTATCGCCGGTCTGGTGCTGACCCTCGGTATGGCGGTGGACGCCAACGTCATCATCTACGAGCGCGTCAAGGAGGAAATCCGCGCCGGCAAGGCACTCCGTCTGGCCATCTCCGACGGTTACAAGCATGCCTACTCGGCCATCATCGACGGTAACCTCACCACCATCATTACCGGTCTGGTACTCTTCTTCTTCGGTTCCGGTCCTGTACAGGGCTTCGCCACCACACTGGTTATCGGTCTGATCACCTCGATGCTGACATCCATCTTCATCTCCAGGCTGATCTTCGAGGCCCGTCTGAGCCGTGGCAAGAACATATCGTTCTACACCCATTTCACCAAGAACTTCCTGCAGAATACCCACATCGACTTTGTCAGGATACGTAAGTACGCCTACATCTTCTCGACAGTCCTCATGGTAATCTGCTTCGCATCCATCATCTTCAAGGGCTTCTCCTACGGAGTTGACTTTACCGGTGGCCGTACATACGTAGTCCGCTTCGACCAGGATGTGGCCGCCGAGGATATCAGGGAGGCAGTTCTGGATGAGTTCGAGGAAGGCGTTGAGGTAAAGCAGTTCGGAGGCGCCAGCCAGATGAAGATTACCACCACCTACATGATCGAGGACCAGAGTACCGAGACTGACAAGATAGTGGACACCAAACTTTACGAAGCACTGAAGGGCTTCTTCGTGAATCCCATCACCTACGATGAGTTCATCTCCACTCTCGAGAACCCCAACGGTATCATCCAGTCCGACAAGGTAGGCCCTACCATCGCCAACGATATGAAACGTGACTCCCTGATAGCAGTGGCCATAGCCCTATTCGCTATCTTCGCCTATATCGCCGTACGTTTCAAAGGCTGGACATGGGGTCTCGGAGGAGTTGTCTCCACAGCCCATGACGCCATCGTCACTGTCGGCTTCTTCTCCCTGTTCTCAGGTATCCTGCCGTTTACTCTTGACGTTGACCAGACATTCATTGCCGCCGTGCTGACCATCATCGGTTACTCTATCAACGACAGCGTGATTATATTCGACAGGATCCGCGAGTACCGCCGCCTGTATCCCAAGCGTGAGCTGTACCAGAATATCAACGACGCCATCAACAGCACTCTGGCCCGTACCGTCAACACTTCCGGTACCACCTTCATAGTGATGCTTGCCATCGCCATCTTCGGAGGTGAGGTAATCAGAGGTTTCGCAGTGGCTCTGCTCGTAGGTATCTTCGTAGGAACATACTCATCCGTATTCGTAGGTACTCCTATCATGTACGACCTGTACCAGCGTAAGGTTCGCAAGGAGGCCAAAAAGCTCAAGACAGCCGGCAGCGGTAAATAGCCGTAATACCGCAGTTTAAAGATTCCCGGGACAGGTTCCAGACTTGCCCCGGGAATTTTGTTTAAAGGCTTCCAAGGCTTCCGGCACGAAAAAATGAATTGATTTTGGGCTGTTGTATTACATTTATGCTTAAATTTGAGGATTATTTTTAAAATCTGATAGTATTATGGAACTTCCTTTTGCAGAATCTTACAGAATCAAGATGGTGGAGACCATCCGGAAAAGTACTCGCGAGCAGCGCGAGAAATGGATTAAAGAAGCAAAGTACAACCTCTTTCTTCTGAAAAGCGATTATGTATTCATCGACCTGCTGACCGACTCCGGAACAGGAGCCATGAGTGACAAGCAGTGGGCTGCCATCATGGAGGGTGACGAGAGCTATGCCGGCGCACGCTCGTTCTACAGGCTGAAAGATACCATTGAGATGCTTACAGGTCTTCCCTACGTGCTGCCTTCCCATCAGGGCCGTGCCGCCGAGAACGTGCTTTTCTCGAGCATTATAAAGGAGGGAGACATTCTTCCGGGCAACTCCCATTTCGATACCACCAAGGGACACATAGAGTTCCGCAAGGCCGTGGCTCTCGACTGCACCATCAAGGAGGCTTCCGACACCGAGCTGGAAATACCTTTCAAGGGCAATATGGACCTGGAGAAACTTGAGGAAGTCCTCAAGACGACCCCCCGCGAGAAGATACCCTGCGTAGTGCTGACCGTCACCAACAATACTGCCGGCGGACAGCCCGTATCCATGGAGAATATAAAGGGCGTATCGGCACTTTGCAAGAAGTACGGAGTGAAACTGCTCATGGACTCTGCCCGCTTTGCGGAGAACGCCTACTTCATCAAGACCCGTGAGAAGGGCTATGAGAACAAGACAATACGCGAGATTGTACGCGAGATGTACGAAGGTGCCGACTACATGACCATGTCCGCCAAGAAGGACGCTATCGTCAACATCGGCGGTTTCGTGGCTTTCCGCAGCGAGGAGGACATGCGCAAGGCACAGATGTTCACTATCATGAACGAAGGCTTCCTGACCTACGGAGGTATGGCCGGCCGCGACATGAACGCCCTGGCCCAGGGTCTGATGGAAGGTACCGAGTTCGAGTATCTTGAGACCCGCATCAACCAGGTGGCCTACCTCGGCAAGAAGCTCGACGAATACGGTGTGCCCTACCAGAGACCTGCCGGTGGTCACGCCATCTTCCTCGATGCCAAAAAGATCCTGACCCATCTGCCCAAAGAGGAGTTCATCGCCCAGACCCTCGGTATCGAGCTTTATCTCGAGGCCGGTATCCGCGGCGTGGAGATAGGTTCCCTGCTGGCCGACCGTGATCCCGTCACCCGCGAGAACCG
This sequence comes from Candidatus Coprenecus stercorigallinarum, assembly GCA_018711305.1. Lineage (GTDB taxonomy): Bacteria > Bacteroidota > Bacteroidia > Bacteroidales > UBA932 > Coprenecus > Coprenecus stercorigallinarum. Next base: position 14,818 of record DVIL01000084.1, on the reverse strand, counting down.
CTATCCTGCCCTGGAACTGCTCCGTCTGGCCATTCCCCGCAGGGTGTACACCAACAACCACATGGACTATATCGCAGCCGCAGCCAAGAACGTTTATGACCGTCGCGAGTCCATCACCCGCGGTTACAAGATCGTCAAGGAGCTGCCCATCATGAGGCATTTCACCATCGAGCTTGAAAGGGCTGACAGATAGTAATTTCCAATAAGTGTATGGATACGGGAAGGATATTCGGCATAGATTCTCCAGGCGCCTTTGAGGAATGCGCTTTGGAAATATTCCATTACCAGTACCGCTTTTGTGTGCAGTACAGGCGTTACTGCGACTTGATGGAGGTTTCTCCCGGGAGTATCCGCAGCATGGCTGAAATTCCGTTTCTGCCCATACGCTTTTTCAAACAGTACGACATCATATCTTCTGCGGAGCCTTCTGCGGTTCCGCAGAAGATTTTTTTAAGCAGTTCCACGACAGGGCAGACTCCGTCACGCCACTGCGTGCTGGATACTGGACTTTACGAAAGGAGTTTTTTGGGCGGTTTCAGGCACTTTTACGGTTCCCCTGAGAGTTATGTCATACTGGCCCTTCTGCCATCTTATCTGGAACGTGAGGGGTCTTCTCTGGTCTATATGGCCGAACGTCTGATCAAGGAGAGCGGGCATCCGGAGAGCGGGTATTACCTCTACGATTATGACCGCCTGTACAGTACTCTTGCCGCTCTGAAGGAAAGGGGGCAGAAGACACTGCTCCTTGGAGTGGCTTTCGGTCTGCTGGACTTTCTTGACAGCTACAGCCTGCAGGGCTCCGGGAATGACCGCTGGCTTACGGTTATGGAGACAGGAGGCATGAAGGGCCGTCGGGAGGAACTGTCGCGGGAGGAACTTCACCGCCGCATTTCAGCAGGCTTCGGCATCAGTTCCGTGCATTCCGAATACGGTATGTGCGAGTTGCTTTCCCAGGCCTATTCCAAGGGGGACGGGGTTTTCCGGACTCCGGCATGGATGAAGGTCATCATACGTGACATCAATGATCCTTTCAGGGAATCAGCCCCCGGCGAGAGGGGTATTGTCCATATTATGGATCTCGCCAATGTCTTCTCCTGCTCGTTCATAGAGACGGAGGATACCGGTCGGGCATGGCCTGACGGGACCTTCACGGTCGAAGGCCGGCTTGACGGCGCCGAACGCCGCGGCTGCAACATGCTTATAGAATAATCAGATTATATGGCTGATTTGAGAAAGTCGTCGAGTGCCTTGCTGTACTCTTCGGCTTTTTCGGGGTCTCCTGTACGTACGGCCTCTATTCCGTACTGATAGAGCTGGAAGTTGTTTTCAAGGTCGGACTGGGAGAGTACCGCACCATGATACGGCTGGGCGAAAAGCCTGATACCCTGCATGGTCTCCTCCATGAAGCGGTCGGCCATCGCCAGACCTTTTTCTTTCTCTCCGCACTTGATGTACAGGTCTATTGCGTGTATTACCATCAATTCGTTGACATACTGTACTGCTGCGGAACTGTTATAGGGGAAGTTCCGGTCGGGGAAGGTTTCCTCCATGCGGTCAAGCACCTGTACGGCCTTCTCCTTTTCACCTTTGTTGAACAGCGCTATGGCAGTCTGTACGAATACGAAACGCTGGGATGATACCCCGTTGAATGTGGAGAGGTTCTGGTAGTCCACGAAAAAGTCTTTGGAGAAACTGTCGTAACTGTAGACATTCATGATACGGTCATACATCCTGTCAGCGTCTATCTGATTGATTTCCGTCAGAGTAGTACGGCTCTTGATGGGGACGAACTTGTATGTGTATCCGTCGAACTGCAGGTACTCGCGGATACCGATCTCCAGTGCACCTCCCTGTGTAAAGAAATATATCGGGCGGTCCCATTCGTATGTCGAGAGCATGTCGAGAATCATCAGCTCTGTCTTCTCAAGGAAGTTCTTGCCTGCCGGCAGGTTGAGATATAGGGTGTCGAGCATCTTGTCCGCGTCCTGAGGGGATACGATACCGTATTTCAGGGCGTTCTCCTTATTGACGGGCAGGGCCAGCTGGCGGGAGGCCAGATAGCATTCCTCGCGTCCGTAGATATTGACCTTTACGCGGGGATCATTGAAAAGGGCTATTGCGTCCTTGAGCGGTATGGGCCGGTTGAACCGGTCTATGATGTGCACATAGTCATTGGTGCCGTAGAGGTAGTTTATGCGGGGGGTGGTGAAGTGTATGGGTTCGGCATCGTACTGTTTCCACTGCATCTGGTCGATGTACCAGTCTATGCCCAGGAGCGATGTGTTCATCACTCTGGCGTCAAGGCGCACGCCCTCGACTTCCTGAATGTACCACAGGGGGAAGGTGTCGTTGTCTCCGTGGGTTATGAGTATGGCCTGAGGATCCGTTGACATGAAATAGTTGTAGGCCATATCGCGGACGGTGTAACGGTTGCTGCGGTTGTGGTCGTCCCAGTTTTCGGAGGCCATCAGAACGGGCACGCCGAGCAGCAGGACGCTTATTACCGTGGCTGTGGCTTTTTCAGGTATGTGCATTTTCGAAGCAGGCTTGCGCAGCCAGTCGAAGACGGCCATTACGGCGAGTCCTATCCATATCGAGAACATGTAGAAGGAGCCCGCGTAGGCATAGTCCCTCTCTCGTACCTGATAAGGTGTCTGGTTGAGGTACAGGATGATTGCTATGCCGGTCAGGAAGAACAGCAGGAAGGTGATCCACCAGTTGCGTTTATCCCTGCACAGCTGGTACAGCAGTCCGATAATGCCGAGGATCAGAGGCAGCATGTAATAGTGGTTCTTGCCTTTGTTGTTCACTATGTAGTCAGGGCCTTCGCTCTGGTCTCCGAGGCGGGCCTTGTCAATGAAACCTATACCGCATTCCCAGTTGCCCCTGAGCGGATCGCCGGGGACCTGGCCGTGTATGTCGTTCTGGCGGCCGGCGAAGTTCCACATGAAGTAGCGCATATACATCCAGTTGAACTGGTAGTCGAAGAAAAACTTCATGTTGTCTTTGAATGTCGGCATCTTCTCTTCTGTCCCGGGAATTGTCTTGCCGCGGCCTTGTGTGTAGCTCTTGTAGAAACGGATGTGCGAGGGATCCTTACTGTGCATTCTCGGGAAGAACATCTTGCTTTCGGAGGGATAGATTACGTCTATGGGGCTGGGTGCCTTGTAGTAGCTGTCCCCGAGTTTCGTATGGTAGGTGGATTCCTTGTAGTCGGTGTAGACCGATGCGAATGTCTGGCCGTAGAGCAGAGGGGCGCTGCCGTACTGCTCACGTCCGAGATATTTGACCAGGGCGTAGGGGTTGTCAGGCTGTCCTTCGTTGGTAGGGGTGTTGTTGGCAGAACGGATCACAACCATGGCGAAGGCCGAATAGCCGATGACAATCATTGTAAAGCACATGGTTACGGTATTCCAGATATGTCTGTCTTTTTTCCGGGTGTAGTAGATGGCCCAGAAGCAGAGTGCGAGCAGGAGTATGACAAAGAAGGCGGCTCCGGAGTTGAAAGGCAGGTGGAATACATTGACGAAGAGCAGATCGAATACGGCTGCGATCTTCGGCAGATATGGTATGATGCCCCAGAGTATTACGGCGAGGATAATTGCCGAGAGGACGAATACCCCTATGCCGCCCCATGTGGTTACTTTGGAAGCTTTCTTGTAGTAGTAGACAAATGCGATGGCGGGAATGACCAGCAGGTTGAGCAGGTGGACTCCTATCGAGAGTCCCATCAGGAAGGCTATGGCAACGATCCAGCGGTCTGCATATTCGGTGTCGGCCTGCTCCTCCCATTTGAGTATCATCCAGAATACTGCGGCTGTGAAGAGAGAGGACATCGCGTACACTTCAGCTTCCACTGCCGAGAACCAGAATGTGTCGGACCAGCAGTATGCGAGGGCGCCTACAACACCTGCGCCTATGAGGGATATCGCCTCTCCGGCGGACATGACTCCGGCATTGCCGTTCTTTTCCAATATGCGGCGGCCTAAGTGGACAATGGTCAGATACAGGAAGAATATCGTGAAGGCGGAGCAGAGGGCACTCATGATATTTACTGCCATGGCTGCGTGCTCGGGGGAGGCGAACATGGTGAAGAATCTGGCAATCATCTGGAAAACAGGGTTGCCGGGAGCATGTCCCACCTCCAGTTTATATGAGGAGGCAATGAACTCGCCGCAGTCCCAGAAACTGACTGTCGGTTCTATGGTCAGAAGGTATGTGACGGATGCGGTCAGAAGTACGATGACCGAGAAGATGCGGTTGAGTAAAGTAAACTTTTTCTGCTCCATTTGATATCAAATTCGTATGTACAAACCGCAAATATACTAAATTTGCGAAAAAATTACCTATATGCCTTTAGTTTACTCGACAAATCCCGATTTTAGTCTTCAGCCTGAAGATGACAGGACAGTGGAGACTCTGCCGCCCTCCAGACAAAAGCTGACAGTGTATCTCGACCGCCGCAACCGCGGAGGGAAGCAGGTCACAATCGTGAAGGGGTTTGTCGGCAGGGAGGAGGACCTTTCCGATCTGGGCCGCAGACTTAAAAGCCGTTGCGGTACCGGCGGCAGTGTCAAGGATGGGGAGATACTCATTCAGGGTGATTGCAGGGACAAGGTGACGGCGTTTCTGACAGCATCAGGATATGTGGCTAAGCGCGGCAACTGATATGACTGTGGGTGAACTCTGGGAAGGCTCGCTGCTGCACGAGTATGCAATGTATGCCGGTCATGGGTCGGATATGCTGGGGGCCCAGTATTTCGTGTGGGGTCTGCTTTTCCTGATCTTTTTCTGTTTCCTGTTCCGCAGCCAGACAGGGCTGTTCTTTTCCTGGGCCGGGACATTCCTGCTTTCTCCTGTAAAACGGACGTATTTCGACACTTCGGCATCGGTACGCTACGGGCTTCCCCTGTCGCTGCTTATCCTCACGCCGGTGGCAGCTTACTTAGTCTACGGAACTTCCGCGGCAGACGCTCCCTACCTTCTGATACTCGGCTGTATTGCAGGTTATCTGGTGTTTCGCTATATCATATTCAGAGGCATCTCGTATGTGTCCGGCAATTCTGAACCGGTGACAGTGCTTTCCAGGATGACATTCCTTTTCTTTACCCTTTCAACCGCCATTTTCTGCATACTGCTGGCCGTGGGGATGTTCCTGCCTGACATCTATCCTTTTCTTATGTGCAAGGCAGCTCCTGCCGTATCGGCAGTTCTTGTGCTGCTGTACTTTGTAGAGCTGATAAGAATATTTTTTGCTTTTAAGGAGCCGCTTTTACTTTCTATTTTGTATCTTTGCACGCTTGAAATGCTGCCTATAGCTATTGCTGTAGTGACGATTTTGAAATATTAATTTATTAGAAACAAATGAAGATAAGCGATATCTTAGTCTCCCAGCCGGCTCCCGGGAACACCCAGTCTCCTTTTTCGGAGATCACTTCCAAATATGGAGTCCATATCGACTATTTCCCCTTTTTCCATATCGAGCCTTTGACAGCCAAGGAGTTCCGTGCCCAGAAAGTGGCGATTCTCGATTATACCGCCATTTTCTTCTCGGCCAAATCCTCCATCGACGCATTCTTTGCCGTATGCGAATCAATGAGGGTGACTGTGCCTGAGACCATGAAGTATTTCTGCACGACAGAGAACATCGCTCTCTATCTTCAGAAGCACATAGTGTACCGCAAGCGCAAGATATTCTTCGGAAAGGGCACTGTGGATTCGGTCATCGAGACTATCGGCACCAAGCACAAGGGCGAGAATTTCCTCATAGCATCGACCGATACCACCAAGCCGGAGGTTATCAAGGCCTTTACCAAGGCAGGCCTGAAATTCGGCAATGCTGTTTTCAGCAAGACAGTCTACAGTGATCTCAAGGAACTGGATCTGACAAAGTACCAGATGGCTGTATTTTACAGCCCTTCCGATGTGAAATCTCTGATAAACAGCTATCCGGATTTCAAGCAGAATGACCTGCTCTTCGTGACTTACGGCCCGTCGACCGCAAAGGCATTGAAAGACAACGGGTATTCCGTTGAGGTAGAAGCACCTACCCCGGAGGCTCCCTCAGTCTCGAAAGCTCTTCTGCTGTATCTCGAAAAGATGAAATAAATGGAGAGGGCCGGGGTCATAGCTCTGCTCGCCTTCATGCTCTGCGGTGCCGCCGGGTTTCTGTCATCGTGCAGTTCGGAGAGTCCGGCATACAACAGGGAAAATATCAAGGCAACCTGGATCGTCGATACATATGACGGACAGCCTCTCGATGAGCGCAACTACACGGTAATGACCTTCACGTCCTCCAGTACAGTAAGTTATGCCGGTGTCCTGACACGTGGGGACGGCAATTACCAGTGGGGGGAGAATACTCTCACTTACAGTATCTACTGTTGTGACCTTTCAATCTCGGGGACATATTCGGGTCTGTTCGGTTTCTATCCGGAGATGGAGACTGCGCAGGAGTATTATTTCGTCGAGTCGGCCGATTCGTCAATGACCCTCGGGTTGGAGAACTGGACGCTTGGCGGAGCGGCGGCCGAACCGGAGTTCTCGCAGATGACCATGCGCAAGATATCCTCGGATTATGCGTCCGCCGATTCGACATTGCTTGGCGTATGGCAGTTCAGCAGCCGTAACGGGGAGCCGTTTCAGGATTATCGGCTTCATTTCCAGTTGGATGGAGTGTTGACAATGTCGGTGCGTGCGGGAGAGAATGCATGGACGGCGATGGGCGACAGCACTGACTACTACCGGATATACGAGGATTTTCTGACATTGACACTTTACAACAATGACGTGTTCGGTACGCCGTCGAAATGGAATGTCAAGTGTTTCAGGATAGACAGTCTCTCATCTGAAACGGCGACAATGGCTGTCCAGTCCTCCGGCGAGACCTTTACTCTGTCCCACCTCTCATCCAACTGACATGAAAACGGCGGAAAAGATACATTCTTGCGGAACCAGGCTGTATTCTTATCCTTTCAGGCTGTACGTCCTGGAGTGTGCGGAGGGGGAGCAGGAAAGAATTATCATATCGGTGCCCAAAAAACTGTTCAAACGTGCGGTCAGGCGCAATCTTATCCGCCGCCGTATCCGCGAGGCTTTCCGCCATATGAGGGAAGACTATCCCAGTGTTCCCGGAAAGCATATAATGCTGGTGTATGTCGCTAATGTAGTATTGGATTATGGTGCAATCTCGGACGGACTCGGCTCAGCGCTGGGAAAAATTCCGTAAGGCAGTACGGAAGATACTTATTTTCCCGTTTGTCTTTCTCATACGGTTCTACCAGCTTTGTATCTCGCCATACAAGCCGGCATCCTGCCGTTTTACCCCTACATGCTCGGCATATGCCCTGGAGGCTTTCAGAAAGCACGGTCCCTTCAAGGGCCTGTACCTGTCCGTACGCCGTATTCTCAGATGCCATCCGTGGGGAGGCAGCGGCTATGACCCGGTACCGTAGAACTTGTCTATGAGGTCCGCCTGGTCCTCGCTGCCCTTCGTGAGCATCTCGATTTCGCTGCGGGGTACTGCCGAAATGTCCAGGAAAATCATTCCGTCCACGCAGTAGTTGAATTCCCTGTCGACGTTGAATGCTAAAATGTCGGAATGCAGTTTGATGTATTTTTTGATGAGGGTGGGTATGCGGTACTGTCCGTCGCTCAGGCGCTGGATGTATTTGTCAAAAGAGTCAATGCTGTCCATTCTGTTTTTCAGCAGCAATTCCGGATCCACCCTCAGAAAATCCGGCTTGAAGGGAGTGCGCGGAGTGACAGCTCCGTTTCCGATACCGGGAGCGAATTTTGAAAGCCCATATATAATTATGCTTCTATAGAATGGAGGAAGCCAGCTTGTTATGCTCGCTGGTCCGAACAGATACTTGCAGTCATTGTATTTAAGGACAGTGTACAGCAGCCCTTTGATGAGCAGCATCAAAGGCAGTGCTTCTTTCTTGTATTCGACTGAAAGGAATGAGCGTCCCAGTTCTATGCATTCCGGCAACTTTGAGGAAAATTCCTCAGAATAGCGGAAAAGGGTGTGGGTATAGAATCCCTTGACGCCGTATTCTCCGTAAATGTCCTTGCCTATGCCAAGCCGGTATGCCCCGGCGAGTTGTCTGGCATCCTTGTCCCATAGAATCAGATGCTTGTAGTACCTGTCAAATGAGTCGGTGTCGATCCGGGCGCCCGTGCCTTCGCCTACCTGACGGAAGGACTCTTCCCTGCGGCGTCCTATTTCCCTCATCATGGCCGGAATCTGCACGGTATCAGCAAGGAAGCACTGATATTTGTAGACTTCGAACAGAGGGGTGAGTGCGTCCATTTCTTTTTGCAGGTCATCGGCCGGAACAGGCGGCAGCAGCGGCTCCTGGGAGACTGGATTGTGGTGCCGGACCGGATTCGCGGGTACATTGGCCTCCATTGCATAGACTCTGTTGCGGAGCATCCTTCCGAGTTCCTTGGGATCGGTGTAGCGGGATATTTCCTGTGCCGGCACCGGCCGTCCGATTCTCATTACGACAGTCTTTCCGCTGCGTCGGAGAAGCTCGTTGGGCAGGCTGAGAGTCCTGAGCATGGGGTGGATTTTCCCTAAGAAATGGAACCATCTGGAGTTCGTCCCGTCGAAATATACGGGTACGACAGGAACCTTGCATGTGCTGACCAGTTTCATGACTGTGTGGGTCCATTCCTTGTCAGCGGTATACCGGCATCCTTTGTAGCGGGTAGAGACCTCTCCTGCAGGGAATATCCCTATGCATCCTCCCTTTTCCACAGCCTCTACGGCAGCTTTCAGACCCGGGAAACTGCTGCGTAGCTTCTTGTTGTCGGAAAATGGGTTGACTGCCAGGAAGCTGTCCCTGAGGTTCGGTATATAGGAGAGAATGAAATTGGTGAGCATCTTGAATTCCGGACGTATACCTGCCACTGTGTTGTAGAGGACGATGCCGTCCCATCCTCCGAAAGGGTGGTTGGACACGACTATGAACGGTCCTTCCTTGGGGATGTATTCTATCTCTTCATGCAGGATGTCGGTGCTGATCCGGAAGGTCTTCATGGCTTCCTTGGTGAACTCCCTGCCGTGGTAGGCCCCGAATTGGGGATACAGCCGGTTGATGCGGTTCAGGCCCATCAGCCACATGGCGCAGGATGCAGCCAGAGAGCCGAACGGCCCCTTGAGTCCGGCAGCTTTCCGGATATCCGATTTATTGATTAACTTTGTATTCGAGTTGATGGTTTTCATAATGACGAAACATCCTGCAAATATAACCATAATTTTGAAAATGCTGCCCCACAGCCCCGGGGTGTACCGCTTTTTGGACGCTTCCGGTACTGTTATCTACGTGGGCAAGGCAAAGGATCTGAAGAACCGGGTGTCCCAGTATTTCCGCTCCAACGGCCTGAACCGCAAGACACAGGTCATGGTCTCCAGGATAGCGGACATACAGCATACGGTAGTAGGCTCGGAGTCGGATGCGTTCCTGCTCGAAAACAACCTGATCAAGCAGTACCAGCCCAGGTACAATATCCTGCTCAAGGACGGCAAGACCTATCCCTGGATCTGTCTTCACAATGAGAAGTTCCCGAGGGTAACGGTTACACGCCGTTTTGTACGCGACGGCTCAAAGTATTTCGGCCCCTACAGTTCTGCCATGCATGCACATAATCTTTTGTCTCTGATAAGGTCGCTTTATAAGCTGAGAACATGCAGTATGTCGATTACAGATGATGGTATCGCAAGAGGTAAATACAAAGTATGTCTTGATTACCATCTCGGTAAGTGCGCAGGGCCATGTGCCGGCAAGATGAGCGAAGAAGAGTACGGCGCCCAGACAGAAGCTATCATACAGATTCTGAAAGGCAATTCCAGATCGCTTATCAGGGATTTCGAGCGGAGGATGAAGGAGTGTGCTGCGGATCTGCGGTTCGAGGAGGCACAGGAGTGGAAGGAAAAGATGGAACTGCTGGAGAAACACTATGCCAGTTCGCTGATAGTAAATGCGAGAGGTATCAATGTGGATGTATTCTATATCATATTCGAGGGTCTGGATGCTTTCGGAAGTTTTCTCAGGGTGCATGACGGGGGCATCATCCAGTCCATGAATATGGAAATAAAAATGCGCATAGAGGAGAGGGAGACTGAGGTGCTGGGTTCGTTCATCTCCGGGATCTACGAGAAGCTGGACAGTTTCGAAGGGGCCGGGGAGAGGCCTTCGGAGATAGTTGTCCCTTTCATGCCGGACATGCCGGAGGCTCTTCCCGGGACGGTGTTCACCGTTCCGGACAGAGGGGACAGGCTGGCCCTGCTGGAACTCGGGCGCAAGAATGCGGCCGCAATCAAATTCGAGAGGCTGAAGCACGAAGAGTTTGTCAATCCCGAAGAACATTCTGCCCGTATCGTAGAGAACCTCAGGAAGGATCTCGGTATGGACGTGCCGCCGGTGCACATCGAATGTTTTGACAATTCCAATATCCAGGGGACAAATCCGGTAGCTTCGTGTGTCGTTTTCAGGGACGGTGCACCTTCGAAGAAGGATTACCGGCATTTCAACATAAAGACAGTAGTCGGTGCAAATGATTTCGCGTCCATGAAGGAGGTGGTCAACCGCAGGTACACACGTCTGATGGCTGAAGGGGAGGAGCTGCCGCAGCTTATAGTAATAGACGGAGGCAGGGGACAGGTCAATGCAGCATACGAGGCTTTGGATGAAATAGGGCTGATCGGTAAGGTGAAGCTGATAGGCCTGGCAAAGCGTCTGGAGGAGATTATCGTCCCGGGAGATCCATATCCTCACTTCATCGACCGCAATTCCACATCGCTGAAGGTGCTGATGCATATCCGCGATGAGGCTCACCGGTTCGGCATTACCCACCACCGCAACAGGCGGAGCGCATCTTCTCTGGTTTCCGAACTGGACGGAATTCCGGGAGTCGGTGCGGTCAGCAGGGAAAAACTGGTGACCAAATACAAGACCATTTCCAAAATCAAGAAAGCTCCTTACCGGGAAGTGGTCAATGTAATCGGCAGACGTGCGGCCGACGCTCTTTTCGAGTGGTTTGCCCTCGACAAGTCCTAATTGAAACTTACGTCGAAGAGGAGTCCGAAGTAGTTCTGTGACCGTCCTGCCTGCGGACCGGTCCTGGCGTAGCGCATTCCTATGCTGAGAGGGAAATTAAGACGGAATATTATGAAATCCACTTTGATGTCGGCCCCGTAAGAGTAATACTGGTTAAGTGTGCCCGTGCTGCGGGCCAGTCCTACGGCATAGTCCCCGTAAGGGATGAGCTGGAGCCGTTTAAGGTATATTATGGGGCCCAGGCTGACGTCGCCCAGATAGATAGGAATTGCATAGTCGAGTGATATGCTGCCGTATTCCTCATCGAATGTGTAGCCTGTATATCCTCTCGGGAGGCTGGTAAAGGAACTCAGGTACAGCTTGCCGTCTACAAACTGCTTTTGGGCCTTTACGTTCAGACGTATTCCCTGCTGGCGTGTAATTCCGGGGAAGTATGCGTACCCCGACGCGAGGAGTACGTGTCCGAAATAGTTGCGGGCACCTATGTTGGAGCTGCCCTGAAGCGAGAGGCCGAAGCCCCATCGGGGGTAGATCTGTGAGGTGGCTGTCGACAGAGTCTGTGAATATGAGATGCCGTAAGTCATCAGATGCTGCATTACAGGGTCGTCTATTATGGGTGCGGCAGTATTGTCATTGATGTCGTAAGTGAAGGCGTAGTATCTGTCGTTGTTGAAATTCCACGATACGTAGGGTGTAAGGCTCCGGTACCATCCGTGGCTGTTGAAACTGATGGGGTAGAATAGTGTGGCCCCGGCTGAGATGTGGGGGGATCCGAGGTTCTCGCTTGATGTCTGTTTGCCGAGAACGAGGTCTACGGAGTTGTCCCATGTGTTGCGGTCATTGATGTCGAAACTCAGCTGTACGCCCAGATTGCCGTATATGTCGGCTTCCAGTTTGAAATGTCCGGAATGGAAATACTTCCCGGAATAGGAATCCCTGATATAGCCGTAGCTCAGACTCGATGAGATATTGCCAAGGCTGTTCTGGGAGAGCAGGGTGGCTCCGAGCGATGCTGTCTGTGTGAAATTCTGGAAAGTGAATGACATCAGACGGTCCATGTTGACATAGACAGGGAACCATGAATGTATCCGGAATGCGTGCAGGAATTTCGAATACCGTTTTGAAGGATACCTGGAAGGGTCGAGAATGCCTGAATCGGCCGGCGGGGCTGACTGTGTGTACTGCTCTTCGCTCTGGCGGGTGAGCATCTCGGCGAGAGGATGACTGTAGGGTTCCGAGAAGTCGGCAGGGACCTGTATCAGCTGGCCGGTCGTGGAACTTACCGGACGGTATCCGTCCAGTCCGTATTCGCAGTAGTATACTTTTTCCCCCGTTGGATCGAAATAGGGGTAGTCCGCTCCGTATTCGGAATTGGTCATGCGGAAAAGGGAACGGCTGTCCAGGTCATACCGGTATATGTTGACAACGCCGTTGAGGTCGCTGGAGAAGTAGAGGCTTCGGCCGTACAGTTTTATTCCCGATATGCTCTGCCCCTGCGGTGCGATTATTTCCGACCAGGTCCCATTGCTGTAGAGGTATATGCCTATGCCGTTGTCCTGAATCGCCGAACAGTAGATGTCGTTGCCGTCGAATACGCTCTCACGGATCTGTCCGTTGAGCGGAGCCTTGATCCTGTTGATTACCTTTCCGCTTTCCGAGGATATCAGAGTCAGTCTGGTGCCACCTTCCACCAGGTATTCCGCCACTGCGATGGTGTCGCCGCCCGGTGATGGGGCCGGATTGAAATATTTGGTCCTGTGCCTTTTCGAGGATACCTTGCCGGTGTAGGTGTCGAAACTCATTACGACCGAGAAATCCTCCAGATCGGACGCTTCGTTGGATACCGGCTCTGTCCAGTAGATGTACCGTCTGCCGTCGTAGGTCAGACGTGAGGAGGTCGGATTGAAGAATCTGATGAAGTGTTCACGTCCGGAGCTGTCTATGCTGACCATCTTGCGGACTGTCTCCATGCCTTTTTTGAGCAGGATGACGGAACCGTGCCAGGGCGATTCCGGATTCTGGATAAGGACAGGGTCGGTGAATTCGGTATAGAGCCTTTCCCCTTTGTGCATGAGGCTGTCCGATGCAGTGAATTCTCCGCGTGAGAGATAGTCGTACCTCCACATCTGGCTCAGGAGTCCCTGAGAGCGCTGGAGTGTCCTGATCTTGGATTCGCCGAGGATATTCTTTCCCGGATCGAGGAGCAGTGGAAGGCTGTACCAGTGCCGGACCGGGGTCCGGAAATAATGCCCGCAGTAGTCGGCGGTTCCGCTATAATATCTGGCATAGCTCCCGAGCAGAAATCCGAAGACGTATGAGTCGGGAGTGTAGTGGCGGAAGGAACCGAACTGGAGACGGTCCCAGTTGCGGAAGTCCCCGTTGATATACATGGCCCTCATGTATTTGGTAAAGTCGGCGTTGCGTCCCCGGCCTCCGTTCGTGAGTTCGGTCTCTGCTATCACTGCATCCCCCTCCATCGTGTATCTGTCTGCAAAAAGACCGAGGCCCAGACCCGTGACCTGCTCTCCGAGCAGATAGTAGAATACATTGTAAATGCCTTTTGTAAAATGTTCGACTTGGCCCACATGCCTTGATTCATGGATGCTGAGGTGCCTGATCCACGGATCGGGGTTGCTGCCGTAGGGATCGGGAGAGGAGAACAGATCCATCCTCTTCGGAGCCCATGTGACCACCCCGTTGCTTTGGGTGGTGTAGGGATGAAGGATGACAGGAATGGGTTTGGGGTCTATGTTAAGTTCTGCCATCACCCTCGGTCTCACCTGCTCGAGTGTATACAGGTAAATCCGTGCAATAGAGTCTGTTTCCTCGGGATAGATGATTTTGTAGTGCTCGGAAGTGATTGTCCGCCATCTTGCCCTGCCCGGGTCGTTGCCTAAAGTGTAATACTGGCAGTAAACATCTGTGCCGGACAGGATAAGTAGCAGAAAAGCAACTAAAATAGGTTTGGCCAAGTTCAACATGCCGCAAAGATAACTATATTTGCATAATTTTGAAGAATTCTAAAGATATATGAGTGCCATCTTCCAGATATTGACGCTTCTCGGCGCTTTGGGCATGTTCCTGTACGGAATGACCCTGATGAGTGAGGGTCTTCAGAAAGTTGCCGGAAGCAGGCTCCGTTCTATACTTTCGGCCATGACGGCAAATTCGTTTACAAGGGTCCTGACAGGAACTCTGATTACAGCCGTCATACAGTCTTCGAGCGCTACCACTGTAATGATCGTCAGCTTTGTCAATGCCGGTCTCCTGAGCCTGACCCAGGCGGTCGGAGTCATCATGGGAGCCAATATCGGAACGACGGTCACCTCCTGGCTGATATCCCTTTTAGGATTTACCGCCGATATTTCCGTACTCTCCATACCTTTGGTCGGTGTAGGCTTTGTGTTCATGATGTTCAAGTCACAGAAGAGGAAGAGTATAGGTGAGATGATAATCGGTTTCGCACTGCTGTTCCTCGGACTGACATTCCTCAAGGACTCCGTTCCTGACCTCAGCGCGAATCCGGAAGCCATATCCTTTATCCAGAAGTGGACCGGCTGGGGCTTCCCCTCCGTTCTCATGTTCGTTCTTGTGGGTACCGTCCTGACCATCATACTCCAGTCTTCGAGTGCCACCGTCGCACTTACATTGGTCATGGCCAGCCAGGGTTGGATACCTTTCGAGATAGCTGCCGCGATGGTGCTTGGAGAGAATATAGGAACGACCATCACAGCCAATATCGCCGCATCGGT
>DVIL01000083.1 GCA_018711305.1 Candidatus Coprenecus stercorigallinarum | reverse complement strand
CAGAGACCGCAAGGCCTCTGTTCTGAGCCACTCAAGGGGCTCGAACCCTCGACCTGCTCATTACGAATGAGCTGCTCTACCAGCTGAGCTAAAGAGGCTTTTTCTGAAAGTGGACGCAAATATAGAAAATAATTCTAATTTTGCGAAATTAAAACTAAACAAGGTATGGACTTCAAGCAATATGATGTTGTAATAGTAGGTGGTGGTGCGGCAGGAATGATGGCAGCGGCTCAGTTGTCAGGGGAGGGAGCGAAAGTTGCTTTGGTGGAGAAAAACAGTCAGCTCGGAAGGAAGCTGCTGCTTACCGGTAAAGGGCGCTGCAATCTGACAAACAGCCGTCCGTGGGAGGATTTCAAGGATCATATTCATCCGGATTCAGGCTTTTTCAGACCTTCGTTCATGTCTTTTTCCAATTCTGATACAGTGGCTTTTTTCAATGGTATCGGCCTTCAGACGGTGAGTGAAAGGGGAATGCGGATATTCCCGGCGTCGGGACGCAGTCAGGATGTCCGGAATGTGCTGGAATCATATATCGGGAAGTCAGATAATGTGGACGTGCATCTGGATTCGGAGGCAGTCTCGGTCCTGCATTCTCCAAACGGACATTTTGTAGTGGAAATCATGGTCACTTCAGGCCGGATAAGGATGTTGCAGCTTATTGCCGGTTCTGTGATCATCGCAACTGGAGGACTGTCGTATCCTTCCACAGGTTCTACGGGAGACGGTTATCGTTTCGCGACAGCGTTCGGACACAATATCGTGCAGACAAGGCCGTCCCTGACAGCGCTTGTACCTTATAACTATAACTACAGCCTTGTCGGACTGAATCTGCGCAATGTCTCCCTGTCCCTGATTGTGGACGGAGGTGAGGTCCAGAGCGAGTTCGGAGAGCTGTCCTTTACCGGCGGAGGTCTCGAAGGCGCCTTGGGATTCAGGGTCAGCAGGCGTGCCGTCATTGCATTGGATGAAGGCAAGAAGGTCGAGGTGGTGATCGACCTGAAGCCGGCTGTGACTGAAGCGGAGCTCAAGAACAGGATAGAAAGGGAGTACAGCAACAATGTGAAACTGCAGAGATTTCTGGAAAGATTCCTCCCGGTGCAGGCTGTAAAGCCCTTTATGGATGCCAATCCCAATCTGTCTGTGAGCAGTCTGCCGGTGCGCCTCAAGAACTGGAGGATGCAGATCCGGGAATATGTCGGCTACCACCGTGCGGTCGTGACATCTGGAGGTGTGGATCTCAGGGATATCTCCCGCAAGACAATGGAGTCGAAACTGGTTGAAGGTCTTTATTTTGCGGGAGAAGTACTGGATTTGGACGCCGATACGGGAGGATATAATCTCCAGATAGCCTTTTCTACGGGCGCTGCTGCCGCGAGGGCTGTCGTGGAAAGGATCAGTGGATGACTATGCTGATTGTCCCTCCGGCCCCGAAGTGTGCGGTAAGATGCTCGTCGTGCCCTGCAGGGATGGCCTTTCCCAGTTCGAATGCGATCATGTCCCCTGTCCTCACGGAGCAGTATCTGCTGATGGAGGAAAATCTTCTGCACAGTTCATCCATAGACGGGCAGGAAATGACGGAAGATTTTGTTATTCCGTTGATTTTAATTTCGAAAGGCCTTGATTCTGATATGTGCCCATTGAGTCTGTCGACTGGTATAAGGTCATAAGGTATGACGGTGGAATAATCCAGGGCATTGCAGACAAAGAGCCTGTCATCTTCGTATACCATGCCGTCGCGGAGTCCGGCTTTAAGTACGAGGCCGCAGGAAAACGGGCCGAGGTATCTGGCGGCGAATTTTTCCTGCACGGCCTTTCCGGATCTTTCCGATCTGAAGCAGATGACAGGTACTGCTGATATGCTTTCCACATAGTCAGGTATGTAGAAGTCAGTAAGCAGACGTATCAGAGTAGAGTCGGAGCGGAAATAGAAGCTTCCGCCGTCGAACGGGGATACAAGGATGTTCACTTGCCGGATGATTTGATCTTTATTTCAGTCAGGACCTTTTTGGTGTCCAGGGTAAAATCCCCGTTCATCATCCAGGAGTAGTAGCTGGGTTCCTGACGGAGAACATCCTCGACCGGTTTGCCCTTGTGCTTGCCGAAATTGAAAACAGGAATGTTGTTGTCGTTATAGATGATCCTTCCCGCGTAGTCAGCGAATTTTGTCTTGGATGAGAAGTCTGCCAGGAAGTTGATGTCGTTCTGGAGGGTGTCGGAATATTTGTCCAGTTGGGCCTGGAGAATTTCGTAGGTGGCCACAGTATCGGCTTCTGCCGAATGTGCATGCTCCAGGTCCTTGTGGCAGTAGAATTTGTAGGCGGCGGACAGGGTCCTCTGCTCCATTTTGTGGAAGATGTTCTGCACATCGACCAGTTTCCTCTTCCTGAAATCGAAATCCACGCCGGCGCGCAGGAACTCCTCGTAGAGGACGGGGATGTCGAACTTGTTGGAGTTGTATCCCGCTATGTCGCACCCTTCCATCCAACGGGCCAGGGATTTTGCTATCTGGCTGAATGTAGGGCAGTCCTTGACATCTTCATCATAGATGTGGTGTATGCGGGATGCTTCTTCGGATATATGTATGGTGGGGTTGATGCGGCGGGTCTTGACTTCCGTGCTTCCGTCAGGCATGACCTTTACCATGGATATCTCCACGATACGGTCAGATGCCACGTTGAGGCCGGTGCTTTCTATATCGAAGAAAATTATGGGGTTTTTGAGATTGAGCTTCATGTCTTTGGTAGGGATAGATTAGTTGGGGATACGTATCGGCATCAGAAGCGAGCAGATGTCCTCGTCCGGATTGTGGTCTTCTGCAGCCACGATAAGTGCCGCACGGGCGGGATCAGCCAGCTCGAAGCAGATGTCTTCGTATGGCAGGTTGGACAGTATTTCTATAAGGAATGTGGATTTGAATCCTATGTCCATCGGCTCGCCGTCGTACTGGCAGGGCAGTGTCTCGTGTGCCGAGATGGAGAATCCCGTATCCTGTGCAGAGATGACCAGAGTGTTGAAAGACAGGGAGAACTTCATGCTCGAGGTAGCCTGGTTGGAGCATACGGAAACACGTTTTGCAGCATTGAGCAGCGAAGAACGGCTGATGATCATCTTGTTCTGGTTGTTTTTGGGAATGACTGTCCTGTAGGCCGGGTAGGTACCGTCCACGAGCCGTCCTACGAGCAGGCACTCATCCATCTGGAAATGGGCGTTCCTGCCGTCGAAAGTCACTGTCACTTCACTGTCGGATTTTGCAAGCAGGCCACGGAGGATTGCTGCCGGTTTCTTTGGAAGAATGAATGATGACTTCTGTTCTGAGCGTATGTCCGTCCTCGTATAGCATACGAGCTTGTGGGAGTCGGAAGCTACCAGAGATGTTGATTCCGGAGTCAGGTCGAAGAGTACGCCGTTCATTACCGGACGGAGCACTTCGTCGGCAGTTGCATACAGGGTATATCCCAGTCCTGCAGCCAGGGACTCGGCGGATATCCTTACAGTTACTGCCATATCGTCCATCGCCGGCAGCTCCGGATAATAGTCCGCAGGGAAAAACGGAATCTTCTGAGCACCTGTCGCCCAGCTTATCTGCAGGGTATTGTTGTCTTCGAGAGTTTTGATCTCTATGGGCATATCGGGGAACTCCTTGAGCGAGTCAGTCAGGATTCTGGCCGGTACGGCTGCGGCGCCGTCCTCTTTCACCTCGTCTACCGGAATGACTGTCCTTAGTGTGGTCTCTGAGTCAGAGGATGTGACTTCCAGAGAGTTTCCTCTGAGGACAAAGAGGAAGTTGTCCAATATTGGGGTAGTGGTTTTGTTGGAGATAACCCTCAGACCGGAAACCAGTCCGCGCAGAAGTTCGGTGCTCGATATTGTAAAGTTCATCTGTATGTGTTTTTTGTGCTTTTTGAAATACAAAAGTACAAAATTTTTGGCATATATTTTGAGTAATTTTACTGCGTAATTGAAATTTTGACAGAATATGAGAAAGAAGAACTGGTTAATACTTCTGGCGGCTGTCGTAGCAGGCGGTCTTGCCGGTTTTTTCACCGTCAGGATGACATCCGGCGGGAATAACAGTACTTATGTCTATCATGACCCGGACTCCGGTGCCGTTGTGCGCAATGTGAGCATATCCGGCGAATATCCCGATTTTACTTATGCTGCCGAGACATCGGTAAAGGCAGTTGTGTATGTCAAGGTGGTAAAGAGAAGCGAGCAGCCTCAGGGCCCGTCATCCCTTTTCGAGTATTTCTTCGGTTTCGGAAGCTCAATCCCCCGCGAGCAGGTAGGAACCGGCTCAGGAGTCATTATTTCCGAGGACGGCTTTATCGTTACCAACAACCATGTCGTTTCCGGAGCCACGGAGATAGAGGTGACAGTCGGAGACAACAAGACGTTCAAGGCCGATATCGTGGGCACTGACCCGGCTACTGATGTGGCTCTGCTGAAAATCGATGCAAAGGGCCTTCCCACTATCCCCATGGGTGATTCCGACCAGTTGCGTCTCGGCGAGTGGGTGCTTGCCATAGGCAGTCCGTACGGTCTGACATCCACTATTACCGCCGGTATTGTGAGTGCCAAAGGACGTTCGATGCCAAACTACTCGGGCGAGTTCAAGATCGAGTCATTCATTCAGACCGATGCAGCAGTCAATCCCGGCAACAGTGGAGGCGCATTGGTCAACATCAAGGGGGAACTCGTCGGTATCAATACCGCAATTATCTCCCAGACAGGGTCGTATGCCGGATATTCCTTTGCAATACCTGTCAATATGGTGAAGAAGATAGCTGCGGATTTCCGGGAGTACGGTTCGGTGCAGAGAGCCATGCTCGGAATATCGATGCTGAATAATTCTGAAGATTTGAAGGAAGAAAAGAAACTTTCCACGTCCGACGGCGTATATATAGCAGAGGTTGTCAAAGGAGGTGCGGCTGAAGCTGCAGGAGTCAGGAACGGGGATATCCTTCTGTCAATAGACGGAACGGCTGTGTCCAAGGGTACCGCAGTGCAGGAGATAATCAACCAGCACAGTCCCGGAGACAAGGTGGAGCTGGAAATTTCCCGTGACGGCAAGATTCTCAAGCTCAGTACGACACTGATCGGCAAGGATGAGCAGGAGATGAATGCATACAACCAGCAGGGCAATGTCAATCTTTTCGGTGCACAGTTGGTTCCCGCACCGAAGGATGAACTCGAAAAGCTCGGCCTCAAGACAGGTGTGAAGATAGCCTCGGTGGACAAGGGCAAGATCCGTGACGCGGGTATCAAGGCAGGATTCATTATTACCTATATCAATAATAATCCGGTTTCTTCCCCTCAGGATGTCGCGGCCGAGGTCAAGAGGGCAAGAAGGTCTCTCCTCATAGAGGGATTTGACCAGAACGGCACTCTGTATTACTACGGAATTGGTTTATAAAAGCGATAATGAGACAATTAAAAATTACAAAATCTATCACCAACCGAGAGAGCGCCTCTCTGGACAAGTATCTCCAGGAGATCGGCAGGGAGGAGCTTATCGGGGTGGATGAGGAAGTGGAGCTGGCACAGCGGATCCGCAAGGGCGATCAGAAAGCCCTTGAGAAACTGACGAAGGCCAATCTCCGCTTCGTCGTTTCTGTTGCGAAACAGTATCAGAATCAAGGTCTGAGCCTTCCGGACCTGATCAACGAAGGAAATCTCGGCCTGATCAAGGCAGCCGAGAAATTTGACGAGACACGCGGTTTCAAGTTCATTTCCTACGCTGTGTGGTGGATACGCCAGTCCATCCTTCAGGCTCTTGCCGAGCAGTCCAGGATAGTGCGTCTGCCTTTGAACCAGGTGGGTTCCCTGAACAAAATCAACAAGGCCCTCCAGAAATTCGAGCAGGACCACGAGAGAATGCCTTCGCCTGACGAACTGGCAGAGATACTTGACATTCCCCGTGACAAGATTGCCGATACCCTAAGGGTATCCGGCCGTCACGTATCGGTGGACGCTCCGTTTGTGGACGGTGAGGACAACAGTCTGCTGGACGTACTGGTCAACAACGATTCTCCGAATGCCGACAAGGGGCTGGTCAATGAATCTCTCAACAAGGAGATAGAACGCGCCTTGTCCACCCTTACGGAGAGGGAACGTGATATCGTGAAAGACTTTTTCGGCATAGGCACACAGGAAATGACCCTCGAGGAGATAGGGGAGAAGTTCGGACTTACACGTGAAAGAGTGCGCCAGATCAAGGAAAAAGCCATCAGACGTCTTCGCCACAGCAACCGCAGCAAACTCCTGAAGAGCTATCTCGGATAACGTAAAACCTCAAATTCAATACCATATGAAAAGATCTCTTATTACCACAGCAATCGTAACATTAGCGCTTATGGTTACTTCATGCAACAATTCCAGGAATCCTCTTCTGGAGGAATGGGATACTCCATTCGGCATCCCTCCTTTCTCCGAGGTGAAGATTGAACATTACAAACCGGCCGTTCTTGCAGCCATTGAGGAGCATAACAAGGAGATAGAAGCCATTATCAACAATCCGGAGGCTCCTTCTTTCGAGAATACCATCGTGGCTCTTGACAACTCCGGAGCTCTCTTCAGCCGTGTATATTCAGTATTCGGAAGCGAGACATCCATCAACTCCACTCCTGAACTGATGGCTGTCGAGACAGAACTGGCCCCCATAGTAAGTGCGCATTTCAACGAGATATCCATGAACGAGCAGCTTTACCAGCGTGTAAAGGCTGTGTATGACAACAGGGACAATCTCGGTCTCGAGCCCGACCAGATGAGGCTTCTTACAGAAACATATAAGGACTACGAGAAATCAGGAGCGACTCTTCCTGAAGACAAGAAGGCAGAGCTCAAGAAAATCAACTCCAGGATTTCCGAGCTTCAGCTCAAGTTCGAACAGAATGTCCTGAAGGAGACAGCTGCATTCAATCTCGTTGTGGACAATGAGGCAGACCTCTCCGGTCTCCCCGAGGCTGCCAAGGAAGCTGCGGCACAGCGTGCAGCCGAGAAAGGTATGGAAGGGAAATGGGTATTCGGTCTGGACAATGCCAGCGTTATGCCTTTCCTTCAGTTCGATGATAACCGTGCACTGCGAACCGAACTGATAAACGGATATCTCCATCGCGGTGACAACGACAATGAGAACGACAACAAGGCAATCATCGTCGAGATGGTGAACCTTTACAACCAGAAGGCCAAAATCATGGGCTATGACAACTATGCCGAGTTTGTTCTTCAGGACCGTATGGCCAAGACCCCCGAGGCTGTCTACAACCTCCTCGACCAGCTCTGGACACCGGCCCTGAAATCCGCAAAGCGTGAGCTCGCGGACATGTATCCCATCGCCAAGGCTCAGGGAGTCAATGACGAGCTGACTGCCGCCGACTGGAGATACTACTTCGAGAAGGCCAAGGCAGAGAAGTTCAACCTCTCCGAGGATGAGCTGAAGCCCTACTTCAAGTTCGAGAACGTGCGTGAGGGTATCTTCTACGTGGCCAACCGTCTTTACGGAATTACCTTCACCCAGCTCAACAACGTGCCGGTGCCCCATCCCGAGGCCCAGGCCTTCGAGTGCAAGGACGCTGACGGCTCCACCCTCGGCATCATCTTCATGGATATGTTCGCCCGTCCCGGCTACAAGAGAGGCGGTGCATGGTGCGGAGGCTACCGCGAGCAGTACTACAAGGACGGTGTAAGGGTTATCCCTATCGTGACCATCGTGGGCAACTTTACCCGCGGAACAGGTGACGCTCCCGCTCTGCTGAGCCCCGATGAGACCGAGACATTCTTCCACGAGTTCGGACATGCCCTCCAGTCCCTCCTCCAGGATGTAAGGTATCAGGGCAACGCTTCGATGACCCGCGATTTCGTGGAGCTCCCCTCGCAGATCAACGAGCACTGGGCATTCGAGCCTGAGGTTCTTAAAGTATATGCAAAGCACTATCAGACAGGTGAGGTGATTCCTCAGGAACTGGTGGACAAGCTCGACAAGTCCGGCAAGTACGGCCAGGGCTTCGCCACTACCGAATATCTGGCAGCATCCCTGCTCGATATGGACTATTTCATCATGGATGAGATCCCTGCCGATCTGGATGTGGACAAGTTCGAGTCCAAGGTACTCGGTGACCGCGGTCTGCTGTCCCAGATTCCTCCCCGCTACCGTTCGACCTACTTTACCCATGTATTCGGCGGCGGCTATACTGTAGGTTACTACAGCTACATCTGGGCAGAGGTTCTGGACGCTGACGCCTACGAGGCATTCAAGGAGACCGGTGACATCTTCAACCAGGAGGTGGCCCGCAAGTTCCGCGAGGAAGTCCTCGAGCGCGGCGGTGAGGACGACGCCATGACCCTCTACGTCAACTTCCGCGGCAAGGAGCCCGGAATCGATCCCCTGCTTGCAAACAGAGGACTTAAATAGTATCCACTTCAATACCTTATATGAATCAGGAACAGTTTATTCAAGACAAGGTAAAATATGCGCTGGAAGCCCTTTACGGGGCTTCTGGCGTTAATTTGCCTATACAGGTCCAGGCGACCAGAAAAGAGTTTGAGGGCGATGTGACCCTCGTGACATTCCCGCTTCTCAAAACCTCCCGCAAAGCCCCCGAAGCCACGGGACAGGAGATAGGAGAGTGGCTGAAGGCCAATACTCCGGAGATAGAGAGCTTCAATGTGGTCAAGGGCTTTCTCAATATCAGGCTGGCACCTTCTTTCTGGAAGGAGGTCTACGGCTCCATTGCCGCTGACGGCAGCTTCGGGCATCTTCCCTCCACCGGGAAGACCGTGATGGTGGAGTATTCCTCCCCCAATACCAACAAGCCCCTGCACCTCGGGCACATCCGCAACATCCTCTTGGGATGGTCGGTATCCAGGCTCCTGGAGGAGAACGGGCACAAGGTGATAAAGACCAATATCGTCAATGACCGAGGCATCCATATCTGCAAGTCCATGATAGCATGGAAGAAAGCCGGCAACGGAGTCACTCCGGAGTCCTCCGGCAAGAAGGGGGACCACCTGGTGGGGGACTTCTATGTGAAGTTCAACGATCTGTACAAGGCAGAGGTGGCTCAGCTGGAGGCCCAGGGCATGAGCAGGGAGGAGGCCGAGGAAAAGGCCCCCATCCTGCAGGAGGCCCGTCAGATGCTGGTCAAGTGGGAGCAGGGCGACCCGGAGACCGTGGAACTCTGGAAGATGATGAACTCCTGGGTCTATGCCGGCTTCGACGAGACCTACAAGGCTCTCGGAGTAGGGTTTGACCGTATCTACTACGAGTCCCAGACCTATCTGCACGGCAAGTCGCTGGTGGAGGAGGGACTGCGCAAGGGAGTCTTCGAGCGGATGGAGGACGGCTCGGTGTGGTGCGACCTGACCGCCGACGGACTGGACCGCAAGCTGCTCCTGAGAAAGGACGGCACGTCCGTCTACATCACGCAGGACCTCGGTACGGCTGTGGAGAGATTTTCCGAATACAGTCTGGACGAGCATGTCTACGTGGTGGGCAATGAGCAGAACTACCATTTCCAGGTACTCAAGCTCATACTGAAAAAGCTCGGTTTCGCATGGGCGGACCACATCTACCATCTGTCCTACGGTATGGTGGAGCTGCCCGAGGGCAAGATGAAGTCCCGCGAGGGTACAGTCGTCGATGCCGACGACCTGCTGGAGAAAATGTACAATACCGCCAAGGAGACCTCCCTGGAGCTGGGCAAGCTGGCCGACATGAGCGCCGCCGAGCAGGAAGAACTGTTCCGGACCCTCAGTCTGGGTGCCCTGAAGTACTTCATAATCAAGGTAGACCCCAAGAAGACCATGCTCTTCGACCCGAAAGAGTCGATAGACTTCAACGGCAATACCGGTCCCTTCATCCAGTACACCCATGCCCGTATCCGCTCCATCCTGCGCAAGGCGGCTGAGGCCGGATACGTCCCGGCAATGGCGGCGGACGCTGCTTTCAACGATAAGGAAATCAGCATTATCAAGATGCTCAACCAGTATCCCCAGAAGGTAGCCGAGGCCGGCGCGGCCCTGTCTCCGGCCCTGATTGCCAACTATGCCTACGACCTGGCGAAGGAGTTCAACCAGTACTATCATGACGTATCCATACTGCGCGAGGAGAACGCAGCCCTGCGTGACACCCGTCTGTTGCTCATAGGCACTATCGCATCGGTGCTGGTCAAGGCCATGGATATCCTCGGAATCCGTCTGCCCGAAAGGATGTAGGCCATGACGGAGCAGACACAGTCCGCCTATATGTTTCCCACCTCTGTCAAGGAGGTGGAGAGACTCGGGTGGGACTATATCGATATCATACTTTTTTCAGGCGATGCATTCATCGACCATCCGGCTTCCGGTACTGCGATGATTGCCCGTGTCCTGCAGAGGGAGGGATGGAGAGTGGCCGTAGTGCCGCAACCCAACTGGCAGGATGATCTGCGGGACTTCAGAAAATTAGGGGTCCCGCGGCTTTTTTTCGGCGTGAATTCCGGGGCCATGGACTCTATGGTCAACCACTACACCGCCGCCAAGCGTCTGCGCAGCAACGATGCCTACACGCCGGGAGGCCAGGCCGGACACAGACCGGATTATGCAGTGACCGTATATACGCGGATATTGAAGCGTCTGTATCCCGATGTGCCTGTGGTTATCGGAGGCATCGAGGCCTCCCTGCGGCGCCTGACACATTATGATTACTGGGCTGACCGTCTTTTCCCCTCGGTACTGGTGGACAGCGGGGCAGACCTGCTGATTTACGGGATGGGGGAGAGGCCGGTGGTGGCCGCCGCCCGTGCCATTGCCGCCGGAGATGACCTGAGAGGCATTCCTCAGACCGCCTTCTTCTCAGACGGGCCATGCCCGGCAGCCGGTGAGGGTACGATTGTCCTGCACGGCCATGAACGGGTCTGCCGCGACAAGGACGCATTTACCGAGGACTTCAATGTGGAGGAGCGGGAGGCCAACCGCCTGCATGCCTCCACCCTCATTGAGCCTTATCCCGGGGGCTATGTGCAGGTCAACCCTCCGTTTCCTCCGGAGACTACAGAGGAACTGGATTCCTATTACGCCCTGCCTTTTACCAGGCAGCCGCATCCCCGTTACCGCGGCAAGGACATACCGGCGTGGGAGATGATAAAGAACTCCCTGACTATCCACCGGGGGTGCTTCGGAGGCTGCTCTTTCTGTACCATCGCTGCCCATCAGGGAAAATTTATCCGCAGCCGCAGCCCCGAGTCGATAGTGGCGGAGGTGGAGCGCATGACGGCCATGCCGCATTTTAAAGGGATAATCTCGGATGTGGGTGCGCCTACAGCCAATATGTACGGTCTTCGCGGACGGGATGCCTCGCGCTGTGCCCGCTGCAGCCGGCCTTCCTGCCTCTTCCCGTCGCGCTGCCCCAACATGGAGCATTCGCACAAGGCCCTGCTGGAGCTGTACAGCCGCATTACGGCCGTTCCAGGAGTCCGGAAGGCATTTATCGGCAGCGGCATCCGCTACGACCTTTTCCTGGACAAGGACGGCTTTCTCGACGAGTATTCGGAGCAATATCTGAGGGAGGTGGTGACAAGACACACCTCCGGATGGTTCAAGGTAGCCCCGGAGCATACGGAAGACCACGTGCTGAGGCTGATGTCCAAGCCGTCTTTCGCCCTCTTTTCCGTCCTCAGGCGGGAGTTCTCGAGGATTGCGGCCCGGGAGAGGCTGCCCTACAGGATTGTCCCCTATTTCATATCCTCGCATCCGGGATGTACCCTCCAGGATATGAAGTCCCTCTCGAAGAACAAGGAACTCAGGGGAATACAGCTTGAACAGGTGCAGGATTTCACTCCTACGCCCATGACCGCCTCCTCGGTGATGTTCTATACCGGAAAGGATCTGTCCGGGCGGCCTGTTTTCGTAGAACGGAACATCGAAGGAAAGAAAATCCAAAAATCTCTTTTTTTTAGAAAAAATGCATTATAATTGCAGCCGTTTTTAGAAAAATGACATGGCACAGAATGTAAAATCAACTCCGGCACCCCGTACCAAGAAGAGGGCCGTTATCAGTTATGACAATATGTCTCCTGAACTTCAGGCAGCTTTCAAGGAAAAATATCCAAGAGGATACGCTGACTATATGGGAGATCTGTTCAAGGTGGATAAGCCTGACGGGACATTCTTCTATGCAGTGGAAGTGGATATACCGGATGCGGTATATCTTGTCAAGATAGATGTGGATATAGACGATTATGAGAAAGCGGAGAATGATCTCTTCGATGATGAGGTAGATGATGATGTTCCTGATATAGACGGAGACGTATTCCCTGACAATACGGATGATATGCAGGGCGAGGATGACCAGGTGGACGATTAGGCCTCTGATCTGGCTCAAGCATCAGCCGGAGCAGAGGCTGATGATGATTCTGGCAGTCTTTGTCGGTCTGGGCAGCGGGGCCGCGGCAGTCATACTCAAGGCTCTTATAGAGCTTATAGGACATCTGCTGACAGGATGGTTCGATGTCTCGATGGACAACTTCCTGCTTCTGGTATATCCAGGCGTAGGAATGCTGCTTTCTCTGCTTTTCGTAAGATATGTCGTGCGGGACGATATAGGGCACGGGGTTACCAAGGTACTCTTTGCCATTTCCCGTAACAATTCCCGCATCAGAAGCCACAATATGTGGACTTCCATGCTTTCCAGTTCCGTTACCATAGGATTCGGAGGCTCGGTCGGTGCCGAGGCTCCCATTGTCTATACAGGTGCGGCGATCGGTTCCAATGTGGCCCGGACCCTCGGCCTTTCATACAGAAACATGACCATCCTGCTGTGCTGCGGTGCGGCCGGGGCAGTGGCCGGTATATTCAAGGCTCCTATGGCAGGAATACTGTTCTGTCTCGAGATACTTCTGTTCAATATCTCGATGTCATCGATTCTGCCTCTGCTGCTCTCCTCTGTGACGGCAACCACTGTCTCTTATCTTTTTCTCGGGCGGGAAGTCCCGTTTACCAGCACGGTGGATCCTTTTGCCATGGGCAACCTTCCATATTACGTGCTGCTCGGAGTGTTCTGCGGTCTGGTGTCCCTGTATTTCCTGCGTACGACACTGTCGTTGGAAGACCGTATCAAGAAGATAACGAATCCTTTCAAACGCTGGGCGTTCTGTGCGGCGATGCTGGGTCTGCTGATATTCCTGTTTCCCCCTTTGTTCGGGGAGGGATATTCATCTTTGGGACACATGCTTCAGGGCAATCCGGATACGATACTCAACAATTCCCTTTTCTCCGGTATTTTCGAACATAAGTGGGTTATACCCATCTATTTTGCATTGGTGTTGATATTCAAGGTTTTCGCAATGTCATTCACTAATGCCGGCGGAGGAGTCGGAGGTACTTTCGGACCTACTCTGATCGTGGGGGGTATAGCCGGATTCATTCTGGCCCGAACCATCAACCTGATTGGATTCCATGCTGTGCCGGAGGCCAATTTCGCCCTTGTGGGTATGGCCGGTCTCATGGCCGGTGTGATGCAGGCCCCGATGACGGCCATCTTCCTGATAGCGGAGATTACCGGAGGCTACGTCCTCCTGCTGCCGCTGATCATTGTCTCCACCATCTCATTTGCCACCATGAGGGCTTTCGAGCCTTTCTCCATATATTCCAAACGTCTGGCCAAAAGCGGGGACCTGATTACCCACAACAGCGACCGGGCTGTGCTCACCCTCCTGCAGACCTCGGACCTGGTGGAGACCGATTTTACCTCCGTCCGTCTTGATGATACCTTAGGCGACCTGGTCAAGGCCGTAGCCCGCTCCACCCGCAATCTATATCCAGTGCTGGACGATTCAGGTATCTATCGCGGCTACATCGGTCTGGATGACATCCGCAAGATCATGTTCGACAAGGACAAGTACGAGACCACCAAGCTCTATTCGCTGATGAAGAACGCTCCGGCCACTGTGCTCTCTACCGACAGGATGGACAGCGTCATGGACAAGTTCGACAAGACCGGAGCCTGGAACCTGCCCGTGGTGGACGAGGACGGACGCTATGTGGGCTATGTCTCCAAGTCCAAGATATTCTCGTCCTACCGCAAGCGCTTGCAGGAAGTCTCCTGCGACTAAATATGCGTAAATATGTGTTATAACGGGCAAACTGCTGCGGCATTATCGGTATCATGGCTCAGTCATTGCATTTTACCCATTCTAACGCATATTTAATTCTGTAATTTTTTCTTATTTTCGTAAAAATATTAGCTGTATGGAAAGTCTATATGTCAATCATATCGCGGAACTTATGTCCGTTGCGCCCTGGAGGGTGGAGCATTGTGTCGAACTGATAGCCGAAGGGGCGACGGTGCCCTTCATATCCCGTTACCGCAAGGAGCGTACCGGAGGCCTGGATGAGGCCCAGGTGGCTGAAATCAAGCACTACAGCGCGAAATTCGAGGAGCTGGAGAAGCGCAAGGCATCGGTACTCGAGACCATTGCCTCGCAGGAGAAACTGACTCCGGAGCTGGAGAAGCGGATCCGGGAGTGTCTTGACCCCGTGGTCTTGGAGGACCTTTATCTGCCTTACCGGCCCAAGCGGCGCACCCGTGCCTCCGTTGCCAAGGAGAAGGGGCTGGAGTCTCTGGCGGCGGCTGTATTTGCCTGCAAGGTGAAGGATCCTGCAGTCGAGGCGGGCAAATACCTCAATGATGCCGTACCGTCGTCCGAGGAGGCCCTTTCCGGAGCCCGGGACATCATGGCCGAGTGGATTTCCGAGTCGGTGCCGGTGAGGGAGATGATGCGGCGTTCCTATTCCAAGTACGGGCGGCTGTCGGCCCATGTGGCCTCGGGTGTGGACCAGGAGAGCGAGGAGGCCTCGAAATACCGCAACTATTTCAATTTCTCGGAGGATATCTCGCGGGCACCGTCGCACCGGGTGTTAGCTGTGCTGCGCGGGGCACGGGAAGGGGTGCTGAGCGTCAAGGTGGACGTGGACAAGGACCGGACGCTGGACCGGATATATTCCTCGGTGCTGCGCGGCAAGCCCTCTCCCTCGGATCCCGCTGCCCTGGAGATAGACTACGCCGTGGAGGACTCTTTCAAACGTCTGCTGCATCCCTCTATAGAGAACGAGACCCTGAAGGCGGCCAAGGAAAGGGCCGATATCGAGTCGATACGGGTATTCGGGGACAATCTGAGGCAGCTTCTGATGGCCCCGCCTCTCGGGCAGAAGCGGGTGCTGGCCATAGACCCCGGCTTCCGCACCGGCTGCAAGGTGGTCTGCCTGGACGCGCAGGGAGCGCTGCTGCACAATGATACGATATATCCCCATCCGCCGCGCAATGAGCGCACCATGGCGATGAAGAAGATCTCCAATATGGTGGAGACTTACAGGATAGAGGTGATAGCTATCGGCAACGGCACGGCAGGCCGCGAGACCGAGGCGTTCATCAAGAAGATTGCCTTGCCCGAGGGTGTCCGTGTCTACTCGGTGAGCGAGGACGGGGCATCGGTCTATTCGGCCTCGCCGGTGGGACGGGAGGAGTTTCCGGAGTACGATGTGACCGTGCGTGGAGCCGTGTCCATCGGACGGCGCATAATGGACCCTCTGGCCGAGCTGGTGAAGATAGACCCCAAGTCGATAGGAGTGGGGCAGTACCAGCACGATGTGGATCAGGGACTGCTGAAAGAGCGTCTGGACGAGGTGGTGGAGAACTGCGTCAACAGTGTGGGGGTCAACCTCAATACCGCTTCCCGGCACCTGCTGGCATACGTCTCCGGTGTCGGTCCGGCCATGGCCCGCAACATCGTGGAGTACCGGGACGAGCACGGGGCCTTTACCTCGCGCCGGGATCTGCTGCATGTAAAGAGGCTTGGGGAGAAGGCCTTCGAACAGTGCGCCGGTTTCCTGCGCATACCCGGGGCGGCTGACCCGCTGGACAACACTGCCGTGCATCCGGAGCGGTATGCGCTGGTGAAGAGGATGGCCGCCGATGCCGGTGTGGGTGTGGCCGAGCTGATAGCCCGCAAGGACCTGCGCGATGCCGTAGACCTGAAAGCCTACGTGTCCGATGAGGTGGGCATGCCTACCCTGACAGACATCATGCAGGAGCTGGACAAGCCGGGCCGCGACCCCCGCGCCTCCTACAAGGTGCTGGAGTTCGCCGAGGATATCCACACGATAGAGGACCTTCAGGCCGGTATGGAGCTGCCCGGTATCGTGACCAATGTGACCGACTTCGGGGCCTTCGTGGACTTCGGCATCAAGCAGAACGGCCTGATTCACGTCTCCCGTATGGGTGCCGCCGGTCCCGACGGACGCCGCCGGGTCGCCCGTCCATCCGATGTCCTCAAAGTCCACCAGCACGTCCGCGTCCGCGTCATCGAAGTCGACCTCAAGCGGGGCCGCATTGCGCTGGAGCTCATCGGCTGACGGGAATAGCGGATTTTATTGTAAATTTGCGGTATGAGAAAACTGTTGCCTTATATCTGCCTTTTCGCGCTGGCAGGATGTCTGTCGGCATGTACCGGAAGTGTGGAGAAAAACGAGACAGAGGATCTGCTGTCACGGGCGGAGTCGGTGATGGAGCAGTACCCCGACTCGGCTCTGGCCATTCTGGACACGGTGAGCCGGCAGACGTTGCACGGACGGGAGCAGACGGCACGTTATTCATTGCTATACTCCCAGGCATTGGAAAAGAATGACATACTGCTCGAGACCGACAGTGTGATAGCCCCTGCTGTGCGGTACTACAGGCATCACGGGACAGCAGATGAGAGGCTGCTGACGCAGTACTATTCAGGCTGTATCCATTGGAATGCCGGAGACTTGGACGAGGCACTGGAGTGCTTTCTGCGTGGCGGGCGGTATGCGGACAAGGCATCGGACCATCAGGCGGTCGGAAGGCTGTACTCGGCGATGAAATCAATTTATTACGAAATATATGAGTTCGCGCGGTCATATGATTATGCGCTGAAAGCAGCAGATAGCTATGCCAGATCAAAAGATACCGTTCTTCAAAGCAAGTCACTGATAACAGCGGTGGATGTGGCTGACATCATGGAAATGGACTCTGCGGCAGACAGTATTATGAGCTATGTCCGTGATTCGTTGTGGAAAGGTATGGATGACAGTCAGAGAGGACGCTATTATCTGTCCGGGATTGTCAGACTGCAGGATACCCGGATAGGGGATGCAATGGACTGCCTGCATGCCTACCTTCGCACTGTTACGGATATTCATGACATCGAATGGGGACTTGTGTCCCGCGTGTATCTGCTTGCCGGAAAAACCGATTCGGCAAGAGTGGCATTGGATAATTATGAGGTCGCATTTCCGGATTATCAGGAATCAATACAATATCATCTCCTGCAATATCTGATATCAAAGGCGGAAGGCCGCTACAGGCATGCGGTGATTGCCTTGGAAAAGTATATTGACCTGCGGGATAAAGAGGACGAGGTGATTTACAGGCAGGACACCCGTTTTGTCGAGGAACGTCTGGAGAATGAGATTCAGCGCCTCCGGCAAAGGTATTCCATATTGTTGCTGTCATCATTGAGTGTAATAGTAGTTCTGTTGTTGCTGCATGTCCTGCACCTGTATAGAAAAAAGCTGGAACATAGTAGAGCAGAGATAATTGATAGGGACAATAAAATGTCTGAGATGAAAAGGCTTTATTCAATTCTGAAGGACGAAAAGGAAAAACTCGAATCTCTGTCATCCCATACGGCAGATGAAAAATCGATACAATCCATAAATAATGTGTTGTCATTATTGACATTTATCTCTCTGGAAAAGGAGCGGAGTTTTTCAGACAGAAGTACGGCGGGCAGCCTTAAGCAATTTCTAAACGACAGGAACGCCTTGATATCGGTCATGCTCGCCTCATATTCTCTCACCCACCATGAATTTGTTCAGAATCTGCGAATGAAAGGTCTGACGGATCAGGAAATAGGATACTGCTGTCTCTATGCATCCGGTCTTAGTGGTAAAGATATAAGTGTGATTTTCGGAAGTAACAGCCACTATAACATAGCAAGCAGAGTCCGTTCTAAAGTAGGACTTAAAGAAAGGGATTCCAATCTGTCTTTATACATAAGGTCGTTGCTTTCTCCTGAAAATGAAACAAAAGTCACAGGTAACTCGAATTGATGAAACTATTTTTTGTAAGTTGCTGAAAGTCAAGAGACAAATGTCGGCAATGATGAAATGAAAGATTTGGAAATGAAATATTCCAAGTGCTATATTCGCAAAAACGAATGTAGCCTATGAAATATTTTATCGCAGTCTCAATTCTCATGACTCTATGTATTCCGTTTCTTTATGCGGAAGACATCTCGGCACCGGAAAAGGATAGAACAGAGATAGAGCTTAGGAAAGAACAAAATACTGGAAGAGACAAATCCGTATCAATAGTATCGGTAGATGCTTGGATAGATAATCTTTCCGGTCAGATCTCAATAGTGGGTTCCGGTCTAAATGACACCTATATCTATGTATATGATGCGAACTCAAATCCCGTCGCGTCAGGTACAGCTTACTTCGGAGAAATCGAAAGCGAGTATCAGCTTAGTGCTCCGGTTCTGCCGGGCAGGTACTGGCTGATAATTGACAGTCCGATAATTTATGCAGAAGGAGTATTTCAAGTAAAGTAAAGGTTTATGAAAAAGTTATTTCTTTTCATCATATTTATGTCGCTATATTCTTGTTCTGATATTAAATCGTATTCAGAAAGTCTCAATAAAATTAATGTATTTTTATCGGAAAATGATGGCGTAACGCAGCTCGTAAAAGATGTAAAGTACATGATAATTATTCCAGAACAAGGGTGTAGCGGGTGTGTTTCGGTAGCAGAGGCGTTTTATCGGGATTACAGTCTTAGAGATGATATTATGTTCGTTTTTTGTAATGTCATGTCATATAAAATGCTTCATAGTAAATTGAATATTAATAACGAGAATACCATTGTAGATAGTTCGAATATTTATTTGTCGATGTTGCCTCGTGGGAACAGGATATATCCTAACGTGATAATAATGAAGGAAGGAAAGGCTGCGGCTTTAGTGTCTCAGTCTACTAAAGAATTCGGACTGCGGTCATTGCGTCATCATTTAGAAAACACTAACCCTTAAATTCTACAGATATGAAAAAGAAGATTATCGTAATTGCAGCATTTTGTATTGCATTGCTGGCATCTGTTCTTATTGGAGGCATAGTATTGCATGCTTCGAGTCCTCACGGATGTATATCGCAAGGCAAAGAAATTAATAATGGAAGATGCGTCAATGACGGAAAGAACTTTTTTTGTGCTTCTTTAAGTGGTAAAGACTGTCTCAAGGGAATTTACCCTGGTGAAGTAGAGACCCAATAAGCTTTTGATATGAGTATTTACTCACGTGTCTTTTCATTTTTTCTAATGCTTCTTACAAGTGTTTCATGCAACTCAGCGGTCAACACGGAAATA
>DVIL01000082.1 GCA_018711305.1 Candidatus Coprenecus stercorigallinarum | reverse complement strand
TTCGGCGATTATACTGCCTGAAGCCGCACCGCCAATAAATACCCTGCAGTTGCGGATTTTCTCCTGATCTTCGTCAGAGATGAAAATCCTGTTGTAATCATACCGTCCCATAGTTCAGAATTCTTGTTCTGACAAAGTTTGTTCAAAAGATTTGGTTATCCTATACCCGAAAGGGTAATTATTCAATAAATGCCGCTATGGATAATCCAATGCGGTAAATTATTTTATTTTCAACAAATTTTAAGAAAAGAACCTGAGGGGTATGTAGTATAAACTTTTTTTAGAATAAAGATTCAGATACGTCCGTATACATAGTCCTCGATGACATGCGGGTATGCTTTCTCGAGCTCGTGTACCTTGGCAAACAGGGTCTCAGGGGTGTCTTCAGGCGTGACCTGGCACTTGGCCTGATAGAGGATGCGTCCGTGGTCGTATTGGTTGTCGGCCAGATGGATGGTGATTCCGGATTCCTTTTCTCCGGCGGCGATGACTGCCCTGTGTACGTGATCTCCGTACATGCCTTTGCCTCCGTATGAGGGCAGGAGGGCCGGATGTATGTTCAGAATCCGTTCAGGGTAGGCAGCCAGGAGGTAATCGGGTACTTTCAGCAGAAAACCCGCCAGGACAATGTAGTCTGTGGACAGCCCGGCGAGAGTCTCCGTAAGGGAAGTCTGTCTGCCTTTATATATTAAGGTGTCCGCTTTGAAATCCCGTGCCGAGAATGTCCAGGATGGGATGCCGTGCCTTTCTGCGCGTGTCAGGACATAGGCGTCGGTACGGTTGCAGAATACGGCTTTGACGCGATATGTCTTGCGGTTTTCAGACCAGTTTATGATGTTCTCTGCATTTGTGCCTGAGCCTGAGGCGAATACGACGATATTCGGAATATTTGTCCCCATTTTTTTCGTTGTTGGATTCTTGCAAAGTTCATAAAAATTTCATTATTTCAAAAATTATATGTTAGTTTGCAGCCAAATTTGATTTAACATTTATTCATTAACTAAAATTTAGACCATGGCAGATATTGTTTCAGATGTAACAGCCATCATCGTCAACAAACTCGGTGTTGATGAAAGCGAGGTAACCCGCAATGCAAGTTTTACAAATGATTTAGGTGCTGACTCTCTCGACACAGTGGAACTGATTATGGAGTTCGAGAAGAAGTTCAATATCGAGATTCCCGATGACGCCGCCGAGAAGATATCTACAGTAGGCGAAGCCATCGATTACATCGAAGAGCATACCAAATAGTGTTTGTGCATGGGGCTGAAGAGAGTAGTAGTAACAGGACTTGGAACGATCAACCCGCTTGGCACTACTGTAGAAGAGTATTTTTCCAACCTTGATGCGGGGGTAAGCGGTTCTGAACTGATAACGACTTTCGATACTTCTCTCTTCAAGACCAAATTTGCATGTACTGTTAAAAATTTCGATCCATCCGAGCATGGAATTGACCGCAAGGAACTGAGACGGATTGACCGTTTCGCCCAGTTCGCAATGGCGGCGGCCGCTCAGGCGGTAGAGGACAGTGGCCTGGATCTGAAGTCCATCGATCTGGACAGGGCGGGCGTGATACTCGGCTCGGGGATCGGAGGCATAGAAAGCCTTACAGAAGGAATAATGGGTTATTGCGAGGGAGGATGTATCCCCCGCTTTAGCCCTTTTCTTATTACAAAGATGATATCGGATATGGCTCCCGGTCTGATATCGATCCGTTACGGTTTTGCGGGGCCCAACTATACCACCACGTCTGCATGTGCTTCTTCTTCACATGCCATGGGTGATGCGCTCAATCTCATCCGTCTGGGCAAGGCAGATGTGATACTGACAGGTGGAGCCGAAGCTCCCGTGTCCATTCCCTCAATCGGCGGATTCGACGCCTCCAAGGCGCTGTCTACAAACAATGACAACTACAAGACGGCTTCCCGTCCCTTTGATGCCACACGTGACGGCTTCGTTATGGGTGAGGGTGCTGCGCTGCTCGTGTTCGAGGAGAGGGAGCATGCTCTGCGCAGGGGTGCAAGGATCTATGCCGAGGTAGCCGGTGCCGGAATGAGTGCCGATGCCTACCATATCACTGCGCCGTTACCGGACGGAAGCGGTGCTGCAAAGGTGATGAGGCTCGCGCTCGATGATGCCGGTCTTGCTCCTGAAGATGTGGACTATATCAATGTGCACGGCACATCTACCCCGCTCGGGGATGTGGCTGAACTCAAAGGGGTGCTGTCTTTATTCGGGGAGCATGCCTATAAGCTGAATATCAGTTCTACCAAGTCCATGCACGGGCATCTGCTCGGAGCTGCAGGGGCTGTGGAGGCTCTGGCCTGCATTCACGCAATAGATTCGTCGTCTGTTCCGCCTACAATCAATTTCCAGCACGAGGACCCGGATATTGATTACCGCCTGAATCTGACACTCAACAGAGTGCAGAAAAGGTCAGTCCTCGTGGCACTGAACAATACGTTCGGTTTCGGAGGCCACAATTCCTGCCTGGCCTTTATTCATCCATCACTCCGTAAGTAATTGTGAGAGTCGGCTTCCTTTCTGATGTGGGGCCGTTGAGGATTATCTTGTTGTAGTTACCGGTGTCAAAATTGTAATAGGTTGTGCTGTAGTAGCTGTCTGTCGTTTCTGCAAGCGGGGCTATCCACAGGTCCATTGAGCTGTCTATGTCGGTGGAGTCGGTCATTAGGAGGTCCTGCATGTAGGCTGTCACGTCCAGAGAGTATTCTTTGAGCGAACGGTTGATGGCGCCCCTGTTGCTGACGTCGTAGACTTCAGGCAGCGGGTCAAACAGTCTCAGCGTGTCGGTGGCCGAGGGAGTGCTAGTGAACGCATAGATGGAAGCAGGATGCTCCAGGTCAAATCTCTCGTAGTCTTCCGGCATTTCGTAGGGGAATGTCAGCTGTGCACGGGAGAGGAATATGGTGCGTCCTTCCAGACCTTCTTCCTTGATCCATTTTTCGAACATCCTTTTGAGGTCCATTGCCGCGATATGCGGTTTTACACCTGAGAGACCTTCGAGAAAGAGGGAGTCCCCTGGCTGGTTGTCTGCCAGGTGGGCGGAAGTCGTTGTGTAATTGTTGAGTGCGGTGGTGTATCCGAATACGAAAGATTCGGTGGTGTCGATGGCTCCGCGGTCGGGATCATTGAGCCTGTAGTTGACGTTGATGGTGGAGTATCCGAGTGTGAGGTAGTTGAGCCTTCCTCCCGACTGTGTGTTGAGCGGCTGTTCAACTTCTATGTACAGGCCGTGGATACGCTTGATGAAGAGATTGAGGTCCTCGAATTCCTCAGGGGTGGTATCCAGAAGTTCCTGGGCGAATTCGTCGGTCAGATCGAGTCTTACCGATCCGCTTCCGTATATGACGGGATCACTGACAGTCACCGGGGTGGGGTCGTAGTCGTCCGGGGTAATGGAGTTGCAGAATATCTTGGTGCTGTCTATGGGGGTTGTCAGCTTGTAGATGTGAATCCTCTGGTGTATGCCCTTCTGGTTGTCCTCCAGGCAGTAGGTCGAGTCTATCTGCAGTGTCATATAGGCTGAGAGCAGCTCGGGGTTGTCTCCGAAGTCTGTCGAGTCCGAGTATGGCAGGATGTAGGACGCCGAGTTGGCGGTGATTGTGCCGAATATGGGGTCGGACAGAGTGCCGATGAGCATGTTGTTGGTGTTGGATGCCTGTGTGGAGTCGCTGATGCGGTTGGTAACCGGAAGGTCGAATGTCTTTGTGCCTAACGCCAGATTGTATTCATCCGGAACAAGGCTCTGTCCCATTGTACGGTCGTTTTCCACGCAGGAGGATGCGGCCAGGACTGCGGCCGCGATGGCAATAAAGGTGTAAAATGCTGTTTTAAAGGGCATCTTGGTCAAGTAATTTGTCGTAAAACTCGTTGTACTTCTGTATGTACGTGCCGTCAGGATGGTCAATCGGCGTAAAATCGAGCACCGGGAGTTTTCTGGAGCCGATGTATTCTACAATCTCGGGGCTTATGTTCTCTGAGCCCATGATGACGGCATCTGCATACTGAACGGCGAGTTTTGCAAGATTTATGCCATTGGGTGTCTTGAGCAGTTCGATGTCCTTGGCCTTGATGCCGGTTACAGGAATTTTGGATTTCATGTCAGCGGCGAAATCGCATTCCTGATATTCACCGTACAGTGACAGCACCACTTTCGAATCTGAGAATATGGGGTCGTTCTTGTATGCTTTTTTGAGATAGAGGGGGACCAGCTGCGAGATCCAGCCCGAGCAGTGCACGATGTCGGGCTTCCACCTGAGCTTTTTGACAGTCTCCAGAATGCCGCGGGCGAAAAAGATGGCCCTTTCGTCGTTGTCCTCCATGAATGTCCCGTCGGAGTCCTCGTAGATGGTTTTCCGGTGGAAATAGTCGTCGTTGTCTATGAAGTAGACCTGCATCCTGGCCGAAGATATCGAGGCCACCTTGATCACAAGCGGGCGGTCGATGTCGTTTATGACCATGTTCATCCCTGAGAGACGGATTACCTCATGGAGCTGGTTGCGTCTTTCGTTGACACAGCCGTAGCGCGGCATGAATGTTCGGATTTCCTTGCCGGACTCCTGTATGCCCTGAGGGAGATATCTGCCTACGATGGAGATGGTTGTCTCCGGCAGATACGGGTAAATCTCCGAGTTTACGAAAAGTACTCTTTTGGGATCTTTCATTCTGGATACATTTTTTGCAAATATAATAATAAAAAATCTAAAATTATTATATTTTTATTTATCTTTGGAAGATTTATCAGACGAAAGTCAATGGGAAAAAGCGAGAGTAACATTTTGTATAGGAGACTGTTGAGATCATACTTCTCATCCGTGATAAGCATCAGCCTGGTGCTTTTCCTGGTAGGTATGGTAGGTGTGCTCATCGTCAATGCCCGTTCTGTATCCAATTATTTCAAGGAAAATATTACGGTGTCTGCGATTCTTACCGTCGAGGCGGATGAGGCGGATGCTTCGGCTCTGGCGGACAAACTTGTCAGCACAGGGTACGTCAAGGATGTACGTATCGTGACCAGGGAGGAGGGGGTCGAAGAGATGAAGGAGATACTCGGGGACGATTTTATGGATGTGTTCGAGGTCAATCCGGTTCCGGTCTCGCTCGAGCTGCAGATATCGGCGGACTATATCTCTACCGACAGTCTCAGTGTCATCGAGAGTTCGCTGCTTGATTTCCCTGCGGTGGATGATGTGGTGTACCAGCAGTCTCTGGTAGAGCTCCTGAACGCCAATCTGGAGCGTATCGGCCTTGTCGCCGGTGTGTTCGTGCTTCTGCTTCTGTTCATCTCGGTGGTGCTGATCAACAACACAGTCCGTCTCAATGTCTACTCCAAGCGTTTTACCATCCATACTATGAGGCTTGTCGGGGCGACCAAGGGATTCATTACCCGCCCGTTTGTGGGACAGGCCTTTTTCCAGGGACTTATCTCCGGGGCAATCGCGGATGTGTTCATCCTGGGGGCCCTGTACCTGATCCGCAATGAGTTCTATCAGCTTTTCTCGCTTTTCGACGCCATGCTTCTCGGGA
The DNA here is from genome assembly GCA_018711305.1 of Candidatus Coprenecus stercorigallinarum. GTDB lineage: Bacteria > Bacteroidota > Bacteroidia > Bacteroidales > UBA932 > Coprenecus > Coprenecus stercorigallinarum. Next base: position 41,625 of record DVIL01000082.1, on the reverse strand, counting down.
TGGTCATGGCGGCTGTGGTCCTTCTCGGAGTGGTGATATGCATGGTATCCACGTCTGCCGGGGTAAGAACTATGATATCGTTGAATAAAAATGAATTGTATTATGGATAAATTTGCTGTTCCCAAAGAAAACATTGTCTGGCTTATTGCCGGGCTGTGCATCATGGTCATAGGCTATCTGTTCCTGATGGGGGGCGGGGCCGACAGTCCGGAGGTGTTCAATTATGCTCTGTTCAGTTTTACCAGAATGTATGTGGCCCCGTTGCTGATACTTGCAGGCTTCGTTATAGAGATCGTAGTGCTGTTGAGAAAGAAGCCGGTCAGACTGTTTAAAAAAGCAAAATAGGCAGATAGGATATGGAGTGGTTTCAGGCTGTGGTCCTGGGTCTTGTCCAGGGTCTTACAGAGTTTCTGCCGGTGAGCAGCAGCGGTCATCTTACGATTTTCAAGGCGCTTTTCGGCATAGATGCCGAGAATCTGAGTTTTGAAGTGGCGGTGCATGCCGCTACCGTGGTAAGTACTATAGTCGCCTTCCGCAAGGAGATATGGGATATCATCGGCGGTGTATTCAAGTTCAGGTACAACGAGCAGACGCAGTATTTTCTGAAAATATGCGTTTCCATGATACCGGTGTTTATCGTAGGCGTGTTTTTCAAGGATTTCGTGACCGATATATTCGGTTCCGGGCTTGTCATTGTAGGCGCCATGCTGCTTCTGACGGCCGTGCTCCTGTTTGTGGGCGAGGTCCTATCCAACAGGCAGGCCCGCAAGGCGGCACTCGAGGGCCGTGAACCGGGCAAGGAAGTGGGCTATAAAGAGGCATTTATAATAGGTATAGGCCAGGCATTCGCCGTATTGCCCGGACTTTCCCGTTCCGGTACTACCATCGCCACTGGTCTGATGCTCGGAGTCAGGAAGAGCGCAATGGCCCAGTTCTCATTCCTCATGGTCCTTATACCTATTCTGGGTGAGGCCTTCCTGCAGCTTGTGGGAGGGGATTTTGCGGCTGAGTCTTCCGGAATTTCCACGCTGTCGCTGATTTTAGGTACTCTGACTGCGTTCGGGTCCGGTTATGTGGCATGCCGCTGGATGATCCGTATTGTCCAGAAAGCCCGCCTTCGCTATTTTTCCATATATTGCTGTGCGGCTGCAGTACTCTGTTTCGTGCTGGAGATGACCAAGGCCGTGTAGCCTATGAAGGATAAATACTATTTCATTTCAGATGTGCACCTCGGTGTGTCCTGTTGTGACCGCAGGGCTTTGGAAGACCGTTTCGTCTCTTTCATTGAGAGTATAGGGCCGGAAGCGGCCGGGGTGTATCTTCTCGGTGATATCTTTGATTTCTGGTATGAGTACCGTTATGTGATACCCAGAGGTCACACCAGGGCGCTCGGAGCGCTGGCAAGGCTGTGCGACAGCGGTACCAGGGTGTTCTTTTTCAAGGGCAATCACGATGTATGGGCCTATGGGTATTTTGAGCAGGAACTCGGTATGAAGGTGCTCGGACAGCCCTGTGTGGTGGAGATAGAGGGACGCAGGTTCTGTCTTGGACACGGAGACGGTCTGGGCCGGACCGAGCCGATGTTCCGCTTTATCCGCTGGATGTTCCACAACCGTGTCCTCCAGATTCTGTTTTCAGCCATTCATCCCCGTTGGGCATTCGGCTTAGGCTATGCCTGGGCGTCCCACTCCCGCAAAGTGAAGAACGAGCCGGGACGGGCCGGCAGGTATGTCTTCCGTGGAAAGGATGAGCCTCTTTACCGCTTTGCCGATAATTTCGGCCGGAAATACGGGGCTGCCCATGGAGGAGTGACGCCGGATTATTATATTTTCGGGCATTATCATACTCCCGGGTCCATTGGGATCCCTTCCGGAGGGGAAATGCATATTCTCGGGTGCTGGGTAGACGGCGGAGAGTATGCCGTATACAGCAGAAAGGACGGTCTGAGGATCATTTCTGCGGGATGTCAAGACGGGATCTGACTACCGGCTCGGGTGGGTTCTTCCCGAAGATGGAACGGTAGAGGATATTGAATTCTCCTTTAAGATACAGCTGCACAAGCTCTTCGGTCTGACGGTCTTCTCCGTCCGGGTCGTATGGACGTTTCATGTCGGATCCGAAGATGCGTGCGATGCCCTGCCAGAAACCGGCAGCGGCTTTGTTTTTATATGTGTGGATGATTTCGTACGGAGTGATTCCGGTCTGTCTGTCAATGAGTCTGAGCAGGAGCTGTCCCTGGCTGACGGTCAGATTCATGAGCGGTTTCTTGAAAGTCTCGAAAAGCTCGTCCTGGAGGATCCGGATGTATCTGTTGCGCTTCCTTCTGTTCATCTCTCCGGCAGTTATGGTGGAGTCGGCTTCAAGCAGTTTCTCCTGGGCCAGAACTGCGTAGGGGTAGGCTTTCGCGAAATTGTGTACCAGCCTGTAGTAGCGCCGCCATTCTTTGCCTTTACGCTTTGCAGTCTTGACCACCGGATCGAGGCTGTCGAGGTACACGGTGTCCCCCCTGTCATCGATGATGAACTGCATGAGCTGCGTCTCCTTGTCCTGTGCGCGGACCTGTACGGAGGCAGTCGCGAAAAAAATTATTATCAATACAAAAACTTTCATCACAATGTGTTGCGAATATAAGGGAAAACTTTTAATTTTGCACAGATGATTCGATATTACTACATAGTCAACCTGTATCACAAGCCCGGACGCGGCCTGTTCTCGTGCTGTATCTGCTGACAGCCGTACATTCCAGGAGTGGTCGCATGTCGCTTCATGCAACCTGAACTGTTTTCTTTATCATCGACAATACAAAAAAACACATAACTATGACTGAAAGGATAAACATGCTGCGCGAGCAGTCTGTCAATGCCGAGCCCTCGCTTACAATCGAGCGTGCATTGATTGAAACCGAATTTTACAAAAAAAATGACGGCAGGTATTCCATACCCGTCATGAGGGCAAAGAATTTCTATAACCTCTGTGCCAAGAAGAAGATATACATCGGCGACAATGAGCTCATCGTCGGTGAACGCGGACCCAAGCCCAAGGCCGTGCCTACATTCCCGGAGCTCAACTGCCACTCGGTTGAGGATTTCAAGGTGCTCCGCAGCCGCGAGATACAGCACTATTCCATATCTGACAGAGAAATTGAAAAGTACAAGAACGAGGTGATCCCCTACTGGAAGGGAAGGACCCAGAGGGACCGTATTTTCAACCACGTTCCCGAAAGCTGGAAATCCCTCTATGAAGCAGGTGTGTTCACCGAGTTCATGGAGCAGAGGGCTCCCGGCCATACTGCCTTGGATGGCAAGATGTACCACATGGGTATGAATGACTTCAAGGCGAAGATTGCAGCCCAGCTCGCCAAGCTGGATTTTCTCAATGACCCGGAGGCTACCGACAAGCAGGATGAGCTTAATGCCATGTCCATCTCGTGCGATGCACTTATCCTGTTCGGACACCGTCATGCCGCAGAGGCACGCAAGCAGATAGCGAAGATAGAGAAGGCCCTTGCAGGAGGCCCTGCCTTCAAAGTGACTCCGTTCAGCGGAGAAACACAGGAGGATGCCTACCGGCGCAGGATCAAGGAACTGCAGGACATCGCAGAGGTCTGCACCCGCGTACCCGAGGAGGCGCCGAGGACATTCAGGGAGGCCGTCCAGATGTACTGGTTCTGCCATTTGGGCACCATTCTGGAACTGAACGGATGGGATGCCATGAATCCCGGACATTTCGACCAGCATCTGGCTCCGTTCTATGAGAAGGAGATTGCTGCCGGAACCCTTACCCGTGAACAGGCCAAGGAGTACATAAGCTGCTTCTGGATTAAGGTCAACAATCATCCCGCTCCTCCGAAGGTGGGTATTACCGCAAAGGAGAGCGGCACATACAACGATTTCACCAATATCAATATAGGTGGAGTGAAGCGCGACGGAACCTCGGGTGAGAGCGAGGTATCCTATATCCTTCTGGAAGTACTCGGGGAACTGCATATCCTCCAGCCCGGCTGCTCTGTCCATGTGAGCGAGAAGACTTCCGACGACTTGCTGAAGGCAGCATGCAAGGTTATCCGTCTCGGTTACGGGTATCCTTCCCTGTTCAATCCCGATACCTATGTCAAGGAACTTGTCCGTCAGGGCAAGAGTCTTGAGGATGCCCGCGAGGGAGGATGCAGCGGATGTATAGAGGTAGGTGCTTTCGGAAAGGAGGCGTATCTGCTGACAGGATATCTGAATGTGCCCAAGCTTTTCGAACTGGCCCTCAACAACGGTGTGGACCCCGTTACCGGCAAGCAGATAAGCATCGCAACAGGCGATTCCAGGGAGTTCAGGACTTTCGAGGACCTGTATGCGGCATTTCTCAAGCAGCTCGAATATGTGGTACTGGAGAAGATCAAGGTCAACAACTACATCGACCGTATGTTTGCCGAATATGCTCCTGCGACTTTCCTGTCAGTGCTTATCGATGACTGCATAGCAAAGGGCAAGGATTATTACAACTGCGGTCCGAGGTACAATACCAACTATATCCAGTGCACCGGACTCGGTACAGTTACAGATGCCATGTCTTCAGTCAAGAAGCATGTCTTCGAGGAGGGCCGTTATACCATGGACCAGATGCTGAAGATGCTCAAGGCTGATTTCAAGGGTTATGAGTTCGACCGTCAATGGATTGTCAACCATACTCCTTTCTTCGGAAACGATGACGACTATGCAGATTCGATAGCCGTGAGGGTGTATGACGACCTGTTCAAGGCCATCGAGGGACGTCCCAACATCAAGGGCTCCTGCTATCACATGAATATGCTTTCCACCACATGCCATATCTACTTCGGCAAGGTGCTCGGAGCTTCTGCGGACGGACGTCACGCCACCCTTCCCATTTCGGACGGAACATCCCCTTCGCACGGAGCGGATACTCACGGACCTACAGCAGTCGTGAAGTCACTCGGCAAGCTGGACCAGAGTCTTTCGGGCGGTACGCTGCTGAACCAGCGTCTGATTCCCCAGATCCTCAAGAAAGAAGAGGACCTCAATAAGCTCGGTCAGCTTATCCGTGCCTATTTCGGACTCGGAGGACATCATATCCAGTTCAACATTGTGGATACCGCTACTCTCCGCGATGCACAGAAGCATCCCGAACAGTATCGTGACCTGATGGTACGTGTGGCCGGCTACAGCGACTACTTCAATGATCTTTGCGCCGATTACCAGGAGGAGATCATAGCACGTACCGAGAACACTGCATTCTGATTTCAGGGTTATGAGTGAAGCCGGATACCGCATATTTGACATCAAACGGTACTCGATAAACGACGGACCGGGCATCCGTATCACCTTTTTCTTCAAAGGATGCCCGCTGTCCTGTATCTGGTGCCACAATCCGGAGGGAATATCCCGCAGCCAGACACGTATGTACACCGCTTCCAAGTGCATCCAGTGCGGTGCCTGCGTGCATTTCTGCCCTTCACATGCCCTCAGGATCGTCAGGGGGCACGGGGTGGTTTGCGACAGCGGTCTCTGTACCCTTTGCGGAAAATGCGCCGAGGTCTGTCCTACTAAGGCTGTGGAAATGGCAGCCAAGGCCTATACGGCCGCTCAGGTATATGCGGAGATTGCCAAGGAACGTCCGTTTTTTTCTGCTTCCGGCGGTGGCGTGACCTTCAGCGGCGGGGAGCCTCTCTATCAGGGGGAGGCATTGCCGGAGCTGTTGGATTATATCGGCCGTGCGGCGGAAAAGGACGGGTACAGGCTGCATAGGACTGTCGATACGACCCTCTTTGCAAAGCCGGAACTTGTCAGGGAGGTGGCACACAGGTGCGAGCTCTTTCTGGTGGACATCAAGGTTATGGATTCGGAAAAGCACCGGAAATTCTGCGGTGTGCCCAATGAAGTCATTCTGGAAAATGTCCGGATGGTTGCTTCCGAAGGAGCTGCTGACTATCTGGTGCGGATTCCCCTTATAGACGGGGTCAACTCCGATGACGGGAATATAGAAGCTACGGCCTCTTTCCTGGCATCGCTGGACAGGTTGCCGCTTTATGTCGAGCTCCTGCCCTATCATGATATAGGTAAGAACAAGCACACCCGTATGGGTACAGTGTACAACAGAGATAATGTGCCGATGGCAGCACCCTCTGAAAAAACTATCGGAAATGCCTTAGGTATATTTAAAAAATACGGCGTGCCGGCAAAGGTGTAGCCGGACGCCGTATTTTGAAACTCATTTGCGGGCTCCTTAAGCGATTGTCATCGACTTTTGGAGCTCGCGTGCTGATTTGAGGAACTCTTCCACGTTCATCTCCTTGAAGAACAGCAGACCGTGAGTGGTTCTGAGTCTCGGGCTGGGATTCTGGTAGAAGAACGGTTTGCCGAGAACCCTCTGCACTTTTGCCAGCTGGTCAACCCAGATGATCTTGGCCAGGTCGCTGAACTTGCCGTCGAGCATGTAGCTGGGGAAGTCGGCATGTACCTGTGAGGCGTAGCAGTTGCAGAAAGCGTTGTCAAACACGCTCATTGCATTGAGGGACACAGGTACGATGTGGGTGGCTTCGGAAGGCAGGAAGCGGTACCATACGTTGCGGTAGCCCCAGATCTTGAGGTTGCTCAGATTTTCTTCCTTGCCCCACTCGCGAATGGCGTCTGCAATGGCCTGAAGTACCTTGTAGTGGGTGTCAGGACCGCTTCCTTCAGGGTCGAAGGCGATGCTGATTACGGTAGGTTTGATTGTGCGCAGCTCCTGGAGGATGGGCTCTACGTCTCTCTCGCGGTTAGGCTGTTCGGTGAATATGTCTCCGGTGTAGAAACCTAAGCGGAGGTGGTGGACATTCTCGTTCTTTATTCCGAAGAATCCCCATACCAGCTCTTCCTCGAATTCGCGGATCATGCCTTTGAGCAGACGGATATCGGCAGACATCTTCTGTCCGTCATAGCTGTGTCTGGTCTCGTCTATCACGTCGAGTATTTTCTTGCGCAGCTCCTCCTTGTTCTTCACTCCGTAGATCTCGATGAAGTCGCGGACAAGACGGTGGGACCTGCCCCTGAGGCGTTCTTCCATATTGCCGGAAGCCACATTGATGAGGGAGTGGTAGATATCCTTTTCCCTCTTGAGCTTCCATCCTTCTGTGAAGAAATCGGGGTAGTCGGTCATCTCTATCTTGCCTGCATCGAGGAAGCCCAGGGTCTCTTCGAGTGCATCGATCAGGAAGTGGTTGGTCACGGCGTTGAAGCCGGAGGTCATGACTGAGAAATGCGATTCGTTTGTCTCGTTGCGTGACACTCTGTGGATGTGCGGGAGCAGTCCGAGGAGTATGTCATCGTGGTGAGGGCCCGTGTAGTAGAACACCTGGTTGCTCCAGGTAGAGGTTCCGCGTGCAATCTTCCTTGTGAGGGAGTCGATGACGCTCTGCACTGTGTCCTCGCTCAGGTCAGGAATCATGCTGCAGTACTCGTCGGCCTTGAGGTCCTCGAGAGTGATCTTGTCGCCGTATTTGTTGATGCGGTTGCAGCAGTCGATGACTGCGCGGTCTGTCTTTTCCTGCGACCAGGGGGAGTCTGCATAATAGTGGTAGACTGATTCGTGCAGCATGGATGCGGCGCCGGTTGTAAGATAGAAGCGGGCGTTGGGCAGTTTTGAAAGCACGGATGCCGGGTAGAGGTTGCAGGGGGTCTTCTCCAGGGCGTCTGCAACTACGGGTGCCTTTGCCTCTCCGGCAGCGAAGATTATGGCTACGGCTTCGGGGTCGTGGGTGATGGTGTCGAGACCGATGGTGATCACGGGCTTGATTCTGGATATCTCGATACCGCCGAGATCGCCGGCTGCGGCAGCCTGGGTCTCATAATTGGTGTGGGTCAGGCGGGTGGTGGAGTGGGGGTCGCTGCCGCGGACGTTGAATGCAATATGTCCGTCAGGGCCTATACCGCCGAGGAAGAATCCTATTCCGCCGAGATCCCTTACTTTCTGGTCGTACTCAGCGCACCAGTTGTCTATCATGAAGATGGACTTCTGCTGCATCTTTTCGGCAGAGGTCTTGGCGTCACGGTACCGGAGGCTCAGATCGATGACTCCGTCAGGGAACACTTCGGTAAAATGCTTGCCGTCAACCAGAGGAATCTGGTCGCAGTTGATGAAGATGCCACGGGAGGCGTCCAGTCCGAAATCCTCTACGTAGTATTTCTGTACGTAGTTGTAGAAACTGTTGTGCTGTCTGGGGTCAATAGGATAGAACTCGTCTATCTGAACAAAGTGCAGGCCTCTGAGATCAGGCTTTTTGGACAGATCGAGTCCGCTTTCAAGCCTGAGGGAGGCGCCTTCCGGCGTGTCCCATTCTTTCAGGATTTTCTGTACCCATGCGATGAAGTATTCGGGAGTCTTGCCAGTAGGAAGGCTGATGACTCCTTCAGGATGCCCGGCGGCCCACTCGAGGAAACGGAAGGCCGTAAGTTTGCCGAGCTTTGGGAAGTTCTCTACGGTGATGTAGGGAATATTGCTTGGGAATCTGTGTTTTACAGAGCCGATGAAGGTCTGCTCTACTTTTGTGAAATTATTACACATACCAAAAACTTTTTTAAGCTACAAATATAATGATATCCCAAGAGCAATGCAAATGAACTTGTCCGGTTTGTGCTGCCGCCAGACAACCGGAGATTCAGTCCGTGCTCCGGTCGAAAATGCCGTTCCCGGAATTTTTCTGATTTTTATAAGTTGCTGAACATGGCACTTTTGACATTGAAATTTTACGGTCGAAAATGTTTGTAAATTTTTTAAAAAAATACCAAAAAAGTTTGGTGTTACAGGAATTTGTAATATCTTTGCAGCCCCGTTTAATGGGAGAATTGTATTTAGTTGACTGAAAATAATAGACTTACAAAAAGTATAGACAATGTTACAACCAAAGAAAACCAAGTTCAGAAGGCAGCAGAAAGGCCGTATGAAAGGTAATGCTCACCGTGGTACTGAGCTCTCTTTCGGTTCTTTCGGCATCAAGACCCTCGAGTCCGCATGGCTTACCGGCCAGCAGATAGAGGCTGCCCGTCAGGCTGTAGTGCGTTACATGAAACGTGAAGGTAAGATTTGGATTCGCGTTTTCCCTGACAAACCTTACACAAAGAAACCGGCAGAGGTACGTATGGGTAAAGGTAAAGGTAATCCCGAGGGATTCGTAGCACCCATCACTCCCGGCCGTATGCTCATCGAAGCAGAGGGTGTGCCTTTGGAAGTCGCAAAGGAGGCTCTCCGTCTCGGAGCACAGAAGCTGCCTGTTACCACCAAGTTCGTGGTGCGCAGAGATTATGTAGAACAGTAATAAAATGGAGGAGAAGAAATGAAACCCAAGGAAATCAGAGAAATGTCGATCAAGGACCTGCGCGAGCGCATAGAGACCGAGAAGGCCAATCTTGCGCAGATGAAGCTGAACCACGCCGTCTCCCCCATTGAGGATACCTCAAAGATCAGAAAGGCAGGAAAGGACATCGCCCGTATGCTCACCGTCCTGACTGAAAAGGAAAACCAGGCTAAAGCAGAGTAACAGTTATGGAAAGAAATTTACGTAAGGAAAGAATCGGGGTGGTGGTCAGCAACAAGATGGAAAAATCCATCGTAGTGGCTGTAAGAGTAAAGGAAAAACACCCTGTTTACGGAAAGTTCGTAAACAAGACCACCAAATTCGTCGCTCATGACGAGAAGAACGTATGCGACGAAGGCGATACTGTCCGCATCATGGAGACCCGTCCCCTGAGCAAGACAAAACGCTGGAGATTAGTAGAAATCGTAGAAAAAGTGAAGTAAAATGATACAACAGGAATCACGTTTAATGGTAGCTGACAACAGCGGAGCTAAAGAGGTCCTCTGCATCCGTGTTCTCGGAGGTACCCGCCGCCGTTATGCAAGCGTGGGCGACAAGATCGTTGTCGCTGTCAAGAGCGCTATCCCCGGCGGTGACGCCAAGAAGGGATCGGTATCCAAGGCCGTAGTAGTGCGTACAAAGAAAGAGATCCGCCGTCCGGACGGTTCGTACATCCGTTTCGATGACAATGCCTGCGTGCTTTTGAACAACCAGGGTGAGGTCCGTGGCACACGTATCTTCGGACCGGTTGCCCGCGAGCTGCGCGACAACTATATGAAGATTGTCTCTCTTGCACCCGAGGTACTATAATAATAGGAGGTACAGACATGAACAAGAAATTACATATCAAGAAAGGCGACATGGTCTACGTCAACGCCGGCAATGACAAGGGCAAGACCGGAAAGGTTCTCGAGATCATCACCAAGAAGGACCGCGCTATCGTGGAGGGTGTCAACATGGTGAGCAAGCACACCAAACCCAATGCAAAGCATCCTCAGGGCGGTATTATCAAACAGGAAGCCGGAATTCATATTTCCAACCTTCAGGTAGTGGATCCCGCCAAGGGAGGCCCTACCAGGATCGGCCGCCGTATGGGCGAGAATGGAAAGTTGGTCCGTTACGCTAAAAAATCAGGAGAGGAGATTAAATAATGGCAAAGAAAAAAACAGAAGAGGCCAAGCAGGAACAGCATGTCAGCTTGGAAGGATACGTTCCTAACCTTCAGAAAAAATACAAAGAGGAAATCGTGGCCAAGCTCCAGAAGGAGTTCGGTTTTGCAACTGTAATGCAGGTTCCCAAGCTTATGAAGATAACCCTCAACCAGGGTATCGGGGATGCTACCGGAGACAAGAAGCTCGTAGAGGTGGCCCAGCAGGAGCTTACCGCCATCGCAGGTCAGAAAGCCGTTACCACATATTCCAGGAAGGATATCTCCAACTTCAAACTCCGCCGCGGTACCGCAATCGGAGTAAAGGTTACCCTCAGGGGTGCCCGTATGTATGAATTCCTCGAGAGGCTCATCGCCGTATCGCTTCCCCGTATCCGTGACTTCAACGGTATCAACGAGAAGTTTGACGGCCGTGGAAACTATACCCTCGGTATCAAGGAGCAGATCATCTTCCCCGAGATCGACATCGACAAGATTACCAAGATCTTCGGACTCGAGATCACTTTTGTGACATCCACAGAGAAGGATGAGGAGGCATATGCTCTTCTCCGCGAATTCGGACTGCCTTTTAAGAACAAAAAATCGTAATTAAGATATGGCAAAAGAATCAATGAAAGCTCGCGAAGTGAAACGTGCGAGAATGTGCGCTAAATACGCAGAAAAACGTAAAGCTCTCAAGGAAGCCGGCGACTGGGCCGCTCTCGACAGACTCCCCAAGAACTCGAGTCCCTGCCGCCAGCACAACCGCTGCTCCATTACCGGACGTCCCAAAGGCTATATGCGTATTTTCGGTATCAGCCGTATTCAGTTCCGCGAGATGGCCAGCAAGGGTCTGATCCCCGGAGTAAGGAAGGCATCATGGTAAGCCGCTGCACTTTCTTCGAACGATTTTCTGCGTTTTGCTCACTCGGCGACATCCTCATTTACGATAGTAAACTCCGGTGTCTCCTCGCTCGCAGGCCTTGAAAATCGCCCGAATAAAGTACAGCAAGTAGTGAAGATAAATTAACTTAAATTAACTTATTTATAAACCATTGGATATCGGGCGCAGAAATGCGTCGAACCACTAAAAACAAAACAAACAAAATGACTGATCCAATAGCAGATTACCTGACGAGAGTCAGAAACGCATATCTCGCAAAGCACAAGATAGTCGAGATCCCTGCATCAAAGATGAAAATGGAGATAACCCGCATCCTTCATGAGAAAGGTTATATCCTCAGCTACAAACTTGTTGAAGGAACCCCCTGCAACACCATCAAGATAGCGCTCAAATACCATCCCGCTACCAAGCAGGCCGCTATCAAGAAGATCCAGAGAGTGTCCACTCCCGGTCTCAGGAGGTATGTAGGCGTGGAGGATATGCCCCGTGTACTCAACGGTATGGGTATAGCCATCCTTTCCACATCGAAGGGTATCATCACCGACAAGGAAGCCAAGGATATGAATGTCGGCGGCGAGGTCCTCTGTTATGTTTATTAAAATTTAAAAAAGTCAGAATACAATGTCAAGAATTGGAAAATTGCCTGTACACCTGCCGCAGGGCGTGACCGCAACAGTCGGCGCCGACAATGTGGTACTGGTTAAAGGACCGCTCGGACAACTGAGTCAGAAAGTTGATCCTGACATCAAAGTATCCGTTGAAGGGAATATTCTTACGGTCAGCCGTCCTACGGACCAGCCCCGTCACCGTTCCCTGCACGGACTCTACCGCGCACTCATTCACAACATGGTGACCGGAGTCTCCACCGGTTTTACCATCAAGCAGGAACTCATCGGTGTCGGCTACCGTGTTGAGGTTAAGGGCCAGATCCTCGAGCTCTCTCTCGGTTACTCTCACGACATCCACTTCATGCTTCCCTCGGAGATCAAGGCCGAGGCTGAGCCTGTGAAGAAGGGACAGAACCCTGTTCTTGTTCTCAAGAGCTGCGACAAGCAGCTGCTCGGCCAGGTAGCCGCCAAGATCCGCTCTATGCGTGCTCCCGAGCCTTATAAGGGTAAAGGTATCAAGTTTGTCGGCGAGCAGCTTCGCCGCAAGGCCGGTAAGTCAGCCGGAGCTAAATAATAGGAGGATAAGAATATGGCAATGACTAAAATAGAAAGAAGACAGAGAATACGTTACCGTATCCGTAAAGTGGTAAGCGGTACTCCTGAGAGACCCAGGATGTCAGTATTCAGAAGCAACAAGCAGATATATGTTCAGATCATAGATGACACTAAGGGCAACACCCTCGTATCCGCCGGTTCTACCGACAAGTCTCTTGCAGAGGCTGTAAAGGGCAAGACCGCTACTGAAGTTGCTGCACTGGTGGGCAAGCTTGCCGCTGAGCGTGCTGCTGAGAAAGGTATTACTACCGTGTCTTTCGACCGCGGAGGCTACCTCTATCACGGAAGAGTTAAAAGTTTGGCAGACGCTGCCCGCGAGGGCGGTCTTAAATTCTAAGAGACTATGGCAGATATCAATGTTAAGAAAGTAAAAACCACCGATCTGGAGCTCAAGGACAGATTGGTAGCAGTACAGAGGGTTACGAAAGTAACCAAAGGCGGCCGCCACTTCAGTTTCGCTGCTATCGTAGTAGTCGGCGACGAGAAGGGTGTCGTAGGTTATGGTCTCGGAAAGGCCAACGAAGTTACCACCGCTATCTCCAAGGGAATAGAGGACGCCAAGAAGAATCTTGTAAAGGTGCCTTTGAACAAGAGGACCATCCCTCATGAGCAGGAAGCCAAGTTCGGAGGTGCAAGAGTGTTCATGAAGCCTGCAGCTCCCGGTACCGGAGTAAAGGCAGGAGGTGCGATGCGTGCCGTGTTCGAGTCAGTGGGAGTTCAGGACGTGCTGGCAAAGTCCAAGGGATCGTCCAACCCTCACAACCTGGTGAAGGCCACTATCGCCGCCCTTGTTGAGCTCCGTGACGCCTATACAGTAGCCGGAGTCCGCGGTATTCCCATGCAGAGAGTATTTAAAGGATAAGGAGGCAAGACAATGGCAAAAGTTAAGATAACCCAGATCAAGAGCAAGAACGGTTCTACCAAGAGGCAGAGAGCCAATCTCGAGTCCCTCGGACTGCACCGTATGCACCAGTCAGTGGAAATAGAACTTACTCCCGTTACCAACGGTATGATCCAGAAGGTTCTACATCTTGTAAAAGTTGAAGAAATAAACTAACCAAGGTAAAAAGACATGAAACTACATAATTTACAACCTGCAGAAGGCTCCCGCAAGAATGTCAAGCGTGTCGGTCGCGGAGAAGGTTCCGGTCATGGCGGACAGTCTACCCGCGGAATGAACGGTGCAAAGTCACGTTCCGGTTACCGTCACAAGATCGGATTCGAGGGCGGTCAGATGCCTATCCAGAGACGTCTGCCCAAGTTCGGATTCAAAAACCCCACCCGAGTGGAGTATAAGGCAGTAAACCTTTCAACACTCCAGACCCTGAGCGAGAAGCTGGGCGTATCGGTCATTGACTTCGATATTCTTGTATCGGCAGGACTCGTTTCCAAGAACGAGAAGGTGAAGATTCTCGGCAACGGTGAACTCACGGCAAAGCTTGAGATTACTGCCGATGCATTCTCAAAGTCCGCCAAGGAGAAAATCGAGGCTCTCGAGGGTAAGGCAATAGTACTCTAATAAGCAAAGCGGCCGATGAAAAGATTTATACAGACAATCAAGAATATCTTCAAGATTGAAGAGCTGAGGAAAAGGTTGGGATATACCTTTCTCCTCTTGCTTGTGTACCGCCTCGGGTGCTTCATCGTAGTGCCGGGTATCGACCCTACCAAGCTCGAGCAGCTCGAGGCCCAGGCTTCGACAGGCCTCCTCAGTCTGTTGGATATGTTTTCCGGCGGCGCTTTCGGCAATGCTTCCATCTTCGCGTTGGGAGTGATGCCGTATATCTCCGCGTCCATCGTCATCCAGCTTCTGGGTGTGATGGTCCCCTATTTCCAGAAGATGCAGAGAGAAGGGGAGAGCGGACGTAGAAAAATGAACCAGTGGACACGCTATCTCACAATTGTAATCCTTCTGCTTCAAGGACCTGCGTATATTACCAACCTTCACGCACAATTGCCTGCAGATGCGTTCTTAGTACAAGGTTTCGGATTCAATATCTTTGCAACCATCGTGCTGATGGCAGGTACGATGTTCGTGATGTGGCTCGGCGAGCGCATTACCGACAGGGGTATCGGTAACGGTATCTCCCTGATCATTATGGTCGGTATCATCGCCCGTCTGCCCTTCGCCCTCTTCGCTGAAGGCGCACAGAGATTCAACCAGACCAATGGCGGAGCTCTCATGTTCCTCATTGAGATCGTGATTCTCTTCCTCGTCTTCATCGCCACCATCGCCCTCGTGCAGGGACAGCGCAAAGTGCCTGTACAGTATGCAAAGAGAGTTGTAGGAAACCGTCAGTACGGTGGAGTCCGTCAGTACATACCTCTGAAAATAAACGCGGCCGGCGTAATGCCGATTATTTTCGCACAGGCCCTGATGATGTTCCCGCTCCTCCTTTCCCGTTTCGACGCTTCCCAGGGGCTCGCGGCTACATTGAGCGACTATACCGGATTCTGGTATAATTTCATTTTCGGTCTCCTCGTAGTAGCATTCACGTACTTCTACACCGCAGTAACCGTGAATCCTACCATGATGGCTGAGGAAATGAAGAAGAACGGCGGATTCATTCCCGGAGTGAAGCCCGGAAAGAAGACAGCCGACTACCTTGATGCAATCATGTCACGTATCACCCTGCCCGGTTCCATTTTCCTGGCAATCGTGGCGATACTTCCGGCATTTGCTATGATGTTCGGGATAAACAACCAGTTCTCGCAGTTTTACGGCGGAACTTCGCTGCTTATCCTTGTAGGCGTAGTGCTCGACACTCTGCAGCAGATCGAATCGCATCTGCTCATGCGTCACTACGACGG
Organism: Candidatus Coprenecus stercorigallinarum; assembly: GCA_018711305.1. GTDB lineage: Bacteria > Bacteroidota > Bacteroidia > Bacteroidales > UBA932 > Coprenecus > Coprenecus stercorigallinarum. The sequence continues at coordinate 26,203 of DVIL01000082.1, read as the reverse complement.
TTTGATGAAGACCGGACGTCTTAAAGGCCGTTCGGGAATGTAATTCTCAAAAAGTTCTTTGAGTATGATAAGAATAAAATCCGAAGAAGAAATCGAGATTCTCAGAGAGAATGCGATACTCGTCTCCAAGACGTTGGCGGAAGTAGGCAGGCACGTGGCTCCCGGTGTCACCACCATGCAGCTCGACAAGATTGCCGAGACCTTTATCCGCGACAACGGAGCAGAGCCGGGCTTCTTGGGATACGGCGGCTTCCCCTATACACTCTGTATCTCTGTCAACGATGTCGTGGTCCACGGTTTCCCGTCCGACTACAAGCTCCGTGAAGGGGATATAGTGTCCGTCGACTGCGGAACTATATACAAAGGCTACTATGGTGACTCGGCCTATACCTTCCCTGTAGGGGAGGTGGACGAGGAGACTGCACTCCTCCTCCGAGTTACCAGGGAGTCTCTGTATCGCGGCATAGAAAAAGCAGTCGCCGGCAACAGGATAGGGGATATCGGCCATGCGGTACAGTCCTACGCCGAGAGTTTCGGTTTCTCGGTAGTCCGCGAGATGGTGGGACACGGGATAGGCAAGGATATGCACGAGCATCCCGAGGTTCCCAACTATGGCAAGGCGGGCTCCGGCAAGAAGCTCGTCAAGGGTATGACGATCTGCATCGAGCCGATGATCAATGCCGGAGGCAAGGCAATTTACCTCCACGACAACGGATGGGCAGTGAGCACAATCGACAAGAAAAACTCGGCCCATTTCGAACTGACTGTCGCCGTCGGGGACGAGAAAGCCGATATTCTGTCTACTTTTGACTTTATAGAAGGTAAAAGACAATATTAAGTTGTAAGAGACAAGTACTTATGCCCAAGCAAGCTGCAATAGAAAAAGATGGAACTATAATCGAGGCACTTTCCAACGCCATGTTCCGTGTGGAGCTGGACAATGGCCATGTGATCATAGCCCACATCTCCGGCAAGATGCGGATGCACTACATCCGGATTCTGCCCGGCGACAAGGTCAGAGTAGAGATGTCCCCTTATGATTTATCAAAAGGAAGAATTTCTTTCAGGTACAAATAAAAATTTACGACAATGAAAGTTAAAGCATCCATCAAAAAGCGCAGTGAGGATTGCAAAATAGTAAGGCGCAAAGGCCGCCTTTATATCATCTGCAAGAAGAATCCCAAGTTCAAGATGCGCCAGGGTTAATAAATGTGTAAAACAAATAAAAAAGTAATATAGTATGGCACGTATAGCCGGTGTAGATTTACCTAAAAACAAAAGAGGAGAGATAGGACTTACCTATATCTATGGTATCGGCCGTAGTTCCGCCCGTAAGATCCTTACCGATTGCGGTATCGATTTCGACACCAAGGTGAGCGACTGGAACGACGAGCAGATCGCAGCGATCAGGTCCACTATCGCTGAGCACTACAAGATCGAGGGTGAACTCCGTTCATCCGTACAGATGAATATCAAGCGTCTGATGGATATCGGATGCTACAGAGGAATCCGTCACCGTCTCGGACTTCCTGTACGCGGACAGAGCACAAAGAACAATGCCCGTACACGTAAGGGTAAGAAGAAGACTGTGGCCAACAAGAAAAAAGCAACTAAGTAACAAGTAACTGAATATGGCAAAGAAAACAGGAACAACCAATAAGAAGAGAGTCGTAAAGGTCGACGCCTACGGCGAGGCCCATATATCATCGACTTTCAACAATGTGATCGTGACCTTGACCAACAGCCTCGGTCAGGTTATCAGTTGGTCTTCGGCCGGCAAGATGGGTTTCAGAGGTTCCAAGAAGAACACCCCGTATGCCGCGCAGGTAGCTGCCGCAGATGCTGCAAAAGTTGCTTATGACTTGGGATTGCGTAAGATCAAGGCATATGTCAAAGGTCCCGGTGCCGGTCGTGAGTCAGCAATCCGTACAATCCACGGAGCCGGTATTGAGGTAACCGAGATCATCGACGTGACTCCGCTTCCTCATAATGGATGCCGCCCTAAAGGACGCCGTAAAGTATAAATTGTTTAACACGACAGATTTTAAAAGTATTGAATTATGGCAAGATATACAGGACCTACCACCAAGATAGCCCGCAAGTTCGGTGAACCGATCTACGGTCCGGATAAGTATTTCGAGAAGAAAAACTATCCTCCCGGACAGCACGGAATGGCCAAGAAGCGCAAAAAGATTTCCGAGTACGGAAACCAGCTGAAAGAGAAACAGAAAGTAAAATATACCTATGGTGTCCTCGAGAGACAGTTCCGCAACACCTACGCCAAGGCGCGCAGGATGCAGGGACGTACAGGTGAGAACCTTCTCATGCTTCTCGAGTCCCGTCTTGACAACATCGTTTACCGTATGGGCATAGCTCCCACACGTGCGGCTGCCCGCCAGCTCGTGTCACACTGCCACATTGTCCTCAACGGCGATGTATGCAATGTTCCTTCCACAATCGTCAAGCCCGGTGAGACTGTATGTGTCCGCGAGAGGTCAAAGAGCCTTGAGGTCATTCAGAACAGTGTGGCTGATACATGCAAGTACGCATGGATCGAGTGGAACCGTGCCGATCTTACCGGCAAATTCCTCAATCTCCCCGAGAGAACTGAGATTCCTGAGAATATCAACGAGCAGCTGATCGTCGAACTGTACTCCAAATAATAATTAACGTCATGGCAATTTTAGCATTTCAGAAACCGGACAAAGTTATAATGCTCGAATCGACCGATACATTCGGAAAGTTCGAGTTCCGCCCGCTGGAACCCGGATACGGGATTACAATAGGCAATGCACTTCGCAGGGTCCTGTTGTCCTCGTTGGAGGGATTTGCCATCACTTCCATAAGGATTGAGGGGGTTAGCCATGAGTTTGACACTATCCCCGGCGTTATTGAGAGTGTAGTAGACATCATCCTGAATTTCAAGCAGGTCCGTTTCAAGAGGGAAGTCAAGGAGGAAGAGAGCGAGACGGTGAACTTTACAGTTACCGGAAAGCAGGAGTTCACAGCCGAGGATATATCCAAGAACCTGTGCAATTTCTCTGTGCTCAACCCCCAGCTGCACATCTGCTCCATGGATCCTTCCGTAAAGCTCGTCGTTGAGCTTCATATCGGCAAGGGCCGCGGCTATGTGCCTTCCGATGAGAACAAGGTGGATTCAGCACCTATGGGTACCATCCCCATCGACTCGATTTTCACTCCCATCAAGAATGTCAACTATTCTGTAGAAGACTACAGGGTGGAGCAGAAGACCGACTACGACAAGCTGAACCTCGAGATCACCACCGACGGTTCGATACATCCCAAGGATGCGCTGACCGAGGCTGCCAAGATTCTCATTTACCACTTCATGCTTTTCTCAGACGAAAAGATTTCTCTTGAGACCCCTCCCGAGAAGAGCGCTCCCGAGGCACTCGATGAGGAGGCACTGCGCATGAGGCATCTGCTGCTGACCAAACTCTCTGACATGGAACTCTCAGTGAGGGCTCTGAACTGTCTGAAAGCAGCCGATATCGAGACATTCGCCGATCTGGTATCCCACCAGAGAGCAGAACTCATCCGTTTCAGAAACTTCGGAAAGAAGTCCATGAACGAGATAGACGTCCTGATGGACCGTGTGAAACTCAATTTCGGCATGGATGTCAGCAAATACAATATTGAAGTTAAAAAGAAGAAAACAGACGTAGAAAACAATGAGGCACAATAGGACAATCAATCATTTAGGACGCAAGAGCGGTCACCGCAAGTCCATGCTTGCAAACATGGCATGCTCGCTGATCCTCCACAAGAGGATTGAGACCACCGTCGCCAAGGCAAAAGCTCTCAGAGAGTATGTAGAGCCCCTGATCACAAAGTCGAAAGATGACTCCACCCACTCACGCCGTACAGTCTTCGCTTATCTGAAGCAGAAAGAGGCCGTGACAGAGCTCTTCCGTAACGTGGCTCCCAAGATCGCCGACCGTCCCGGCGGATACACCCGCATCATCAAGACAGGCTTCCGTCAGGGCGATGCCGCTGACATGGCTTTCATAGAGCTGGTAGACTTCAACGAGGCAGCTCTCGGAACATCCAAGGCAGCCGAGAAGAAGACATCCACCCGCCGCAGCCGTAAGAAAGCCGCAGCCAAGGCAGAGGCCGCTCCCGCAGCAGAGCCTGCAGCTGAGACAGAGGCTCCCAAGGCAGAGTAGTCAGGGTCTGTCCCGACATTGAAAAAACCGGTCCGTGCCATCCGCGGTCCGGTTTTTTATTTCAAAATTGCGTAAATTTGCCTGCATGAAAATTGACAAGGAAAGTATCACGGTATCCCTCGGCTCTTGCTTTTCTGCCGAGATCGGCAGGAGAATGTCGGAGGCCGGCTACCGGATGTGCGTAAATCCGTTCGGAGTGCTGTACAATCCTGCATCGGTCGCCTCGTCCCTGTTGCGGCTTGCTGACGGAAGGCCTTTTGAACAGGAGGATGTAATCCCGAGAGATACCAATCCGGTGCGGGAAGGGCGCAGGCCAAGACCGGTGTCTCCGGATCACCGGCCCATAGCCCCGGACGGGGGAGGGTACGTGTCGTTCTGGCATCACGGCTCATTTGCCAGGAAGACCCCCGAAGAGTTTCTGGACAATGCGAACAGGGCCCTGGCAGAAGCCTCTGCCGCTTTCCGCCAGGCCGCGACAGTCATAGTCACGTTCGGTACCTCATGGGTGTTCCGCCACATGGAAAGGGACATGATCGTATCGAACTGTCACAAGCACCCGGCAAGCGAATTCCTCCGCGTACGCATGAGTGTAGAAGAGACAGTAGGCCTGTGGTCTCCCATCCTGAGCCGGTTCGGAGACAAACGCTTTATCCTTACGGTCTCGCCGATACGTCATCTTCGGGACGGTTTTCACGGCAACCAGCTCTCAAAGGCCACCCTCCTTCTGTCAGAGGATATTCTTGTCCGCTCGCATCCCAATGCGGAATATTTCCCTTCCTATGAAATCATCATCGACGAACTCCGTGACCGCAGCTGGTTCGAGGCCGACGGCGCCCATCCTAATCAGGATGCCATAGATACTGTCTGGCAGCGTTTTTCAGAAGAGATTGGAAAGTGAACCATTTTGTAGAAGATTAGTAGAAAAATGCTATTTTTGCCTTTTGGAAAACACTCTAAAAATACTGAAGATATGAAACGCATATTAGTTATCGGTGCCGGCGGACAGATCGGAACGGAACTTGTCCCCCACCTTCAGAAAGTCTACGGTCATGACAACGTCATCGGTGCTGACCTCAAGGATGAAGCTGTCGCCAAGATAGGGACCTATGCCAGGGCCATAAAACTCGATGCCCTTGATTTCAACGCTTTCGGGCAGGCTGTCAAAGACAACAACATAGACGCCATTTTCAACCTTGTAGCCCTTCTTTCCGCTACCGGCGAGAAGAATCCCGAGCTCGCGTGGAAGATCAACATGGGTGCGCTGGTGAATTCCCTTACCCTTGCCAAGGAGTTCAAGACAGCGGTATTCACCCCGAGCTCCATCGGAGCCTTCGGTGTAAGCACTCCCCACGACAAGACTCCTCAGGATACAGTCATGAGACCTGACACGATATACGGTGTCTGCAAGGTGACCGGCGAGCTTCTCTCCGACTACTATTTCCACCGTTTCGGAGTCGACGCAAGGAGCGTGCGTTTCCCCGGCATCATCTCCAACGGCTGTCTGCCCGGAGGCGGTACCACCGACTATGCCGTAGAGGTGTTCTATGAGATACTGAAGACAGGCCATTACACATGCCCCATTCCCGAGGATTCCTACATGGATATGCTGTACATGCCTGACGCACTGAATGCAGTGGTACAGCTGATGGAGGCCGACCCTTCCAAGCTGAAACACCGCAACAGTTTCAACATCACCTGCATGAGCTTCTGCCCCCGCGAGCTTTTCGCCAAGATCAAAGAGCGCATCCCTTCAGCTACATTCGACTACAATGTAGACCCTGTCAAGGCAGCCATCGCAGATTCATGGCCCAACATGATGGATGACAGCTGCGCAAGGGAAGAGTGGGGCTGGAATCCCCAGTGGCACATCGATGCCATGGTGGACGATATGCTCAAGGCCATTGCAGCGAAGCTCGGCAAATAAATGAGATTCGGGCTTCTCAAGACAGACCCTGCGTGTAATGCACGCAGAGGACAGATCCGGACGGACCACGGGATCATAGAGACACCGGTCTTTATGCCCGTGGGTACCGTCGGTTCTGTTAAAGGAGTGTATCATAGAGACCTTAAATCGGACATAGGGGCACAGATAATCCTCGGGAACACATATCATCTGTATCTGCGGCCCGGACTTGAAACCCTGCGTATGGCCGGCGGACTGCACAAATTCGCAGGATGGGACCGTCCCATTCTGACCGACAGCGGGGGCTTTCAGGTTTTCTCTCTGGCAGACAGCAGGAAACTGACACCTGAAGGGTGTACTTTCCGTTCGCATATAGACGGTTCCGCCCACAGTTTCACACCGGAAAACAATGTCGATACGCAACGCATCATCGGAGCCGACATCATCATGGCCCTCGATGAGTGCACTCCCGGAGACGCGGACAGGAATTATGCTCGCAAGTCTTTGGACCTGACAAAGCAGTGGCTGAAGAGGGGTATTGCGCGTTTCAGGGAGACGGAACCGCTCTACGGGTATTCCCAGGCATTTTTCCCTATAGTCCAGGGCTGCGTCTATCCGGACTTGAGGGTCGAGGCGGCAGAGGACGTGGCTTCGTATGACTGCGAGGGCTACGCCATAGGCGGCTTGTCCGTAGGCGAACCTACAGAGGTGATGTACGAGATGATAGAGGCGGTACATCCGGTACTTCCTGAAGACAGACCGCGCTACCTGATGGGAGTGGGAACTCCCGAAAACCTGCTCGAGGGCATTGCCCGCGGCATAGACATGTTCGACTGCGTGATGCCCACCCGCAACGGACGCAACGGCATGCTGTTCACCTGGGAGGGGAGGATGAACATGCGCAACAAGAAGTGGGAGAGGGATTTCTCCCCGATTGACCCCTATGGCACGTCCTTTGTTGACACTGCCTACACCAAAGCCTACCTGCGGCATCTTTTCATAGCCGGCGAGATGCTGGCCGCCCAGATAGCCAGCGAGCACAATCTGGCTTTCTATCTGGATGTCGTGAAGCAGGCCAGGCTGCATATCGAGGCAGGCGATTTCCTGCAGTGGAAGAATGCAGCTGTAAAGAAACTACAGAACAGGTTATAGAAGACGAAGCAATATCACGGATGGATCTCAGCACATTCAGAATAAAGTTACTTGACAGGTACATCATAAGGAAGTTCATAGGGACTTTCTTCATGGCTCTGCTGCTGATAATCGTGATAGTCATCATCTTCGACATCAGTGAGAAGATAGACGACTTCGTGGACAAGGAGGCGACACTGAAGGTCATAGTATTCGATTACTATCTCAACTTCATCCCGTATTTCATCAATATGTTCAGTCCGCTGTTCGTGTTCATTACCGTGATATTCTTCACCTCGAAGCTGGCCGGCAACAGTGAGATCATAGCCATGCTGTCGGGAGGGGTCAGTTTCAGCCGCCTGATGTACCCGTATTTCCTGTCGGCATTGTTCATTGCATCCATGAGCTTGTGTCTCAACCTGTTTGTTATACCGGATGCCAACGAGAGGCGTATCGCCTTCGAGGAAAAGTACATAAAGGGACAGAAATTCTACAACACGAACCGTGACATACACTATCAGATAGCTCCGGGCGAATTCGTCTATGTCGAGTCGTTCAGTACGTGGAACAATACGGCATACAAGTTCACCCTCGAGAGCATCCGCGAGAGTCATCTGGTCTCCAAGCTGATGGCAGAGAGTGCCGCATGGGACTCTACTACGGGCGGCTGGAGGCTGAAGAACTATACCATCAGGGATTACTCCACCTCGCAGCAGCGTATCACATACGGGGAAGAGCTGGATACAGTCATCAGTCTCAAGCTGGATGACTTCTATAGACGGAAAAACACCGTGGAAACGCTGAACTACAGAGAGCTGGAAGATCTCATCTCCATGCAGAAAATGAGGGGTGACAGTATGGTGAAATATTCCCTCATAGAGAAAAACACCCGTTTTGCGGTGCCCTTCTCGGCGTTTATCCTTACACTGATAGGGGTGTCGCTTTCCTCCAAGAAACGCCGGGGCGGCATAGGACTCAATCTCGGAATAGGCATCGCGCTGAGTTTCTCCTACATCCTTTTCCTGCGTTTCAGCCAGATGTTCGTTATCACCGACACCCTTCCGCCTTGGCTGGCCCTGTGGCTGCCCAACATCCTGTATGCAGTTATTGCCGCGGTCCTCTACCGTCTGGCACCGAAATAATATTTATATTTGCAGTTTCAACTGATCAGTTCGCTATTATATGACATCTAAAGAGATAAGAAAACAGTTCCTGGACTTCTTCGCATCGAAGGGTCACAGGATAGTCCCTTCGGCCCCGATGGTGGTCAAGGGAGATCCCACGCTAATGTTCACCAATGCCGGAATGAACCAGTTCAAGGACTGGTTCCTTGGCAATACTCCCATACTGTATCCGAGGGTTGCGGACAGCCAGAAATGCCTTAGGGTAAGCGGAAAGCACAATGACCTCGAAGAGGTGGGCCACGACTCATACCATCATACCATGTTCGAGATGCTCGGCAACTGGAGCTTCGGGGACTATTTCAAGAAAGAGGCCATCGCCTGGGCCTGGGAACTGCTTACACAGGTCTATAAACTTGACCCGGAGCGGCTGTATGCCACTGTATGTGGGGGTAGTGCCGAGGACGGACTGGGACCGGACTCGGAGGCTCTGGAGATATGGAAGGAATATCTTCCGGAGGACAGGATCCTATATGGCTGCAAGAAAGACAATTTCTGGGAAATGGGCGATACCGGCCCGTGCGGCCCCTGCAGCGAGATCCACATAGATCTGCGTGACGAGGCTGACCGCAGGGCAGTACCCGGCCGCAATCTCGTCAATCAGGGAGACCCCCTGGTCATAGAGATCTGGAACCTCGTGTTTATCCAGTACAACCGCAAGGCTGACGGTACTCTCGAACTGTTGCCTCACAAGCATGTGGATACGGGTATGGGCTTTGAGCGTCTGGTCATGGCGGTAAACGGCAACAAGAGCAATTACGACGGGGACATGTTCCAGGACATCATAGCCAGGATAGGTGAAATCTCCGGGCATGTGTACGGAAAAGAGTCAGAAGATGTGGATGTTGCCATGAGGGTTGTGGCGGACCACATAAGGGCCATTTCCTTCTCGATTGCGGACGGGCAGCTGCCGTCCAATGTAAAGGCCGGCTATGTCATACGCCGTATCCTGCGCAGGGCCGTACGCTACGGTTACACATTCCTCGGACTGACAGAACCGTTCCTGTGCCGGCTCGTTCCCGTACTTGTCGACGTGATGGGTGACGCCTATCCTGAGCTGGGACGTCAGCAGGCTCTGATCGAGAACGTTATCCGTGAGGAAGAGGAGGCTTTCCTGCGTACTCTTGCAAAGGGCATTGGTCTGATCAGCTCTATCATGGAACGCAATGCCGGAACAAAGCGTATCTCCGGCAAGGATGCATTCATCCTCTATGACACATACGGATTCCCTGTAGACCTCAGCGAACTTATAGCCCGTGAGCATGGATATGTCATCGATCTGGAGGAATTCGAGGTGGAACTGGGCAGGCAGAAGGCCAGGGCGCGTAATGCGGCAGCCGTGGAGGCCGGCGACTGGGTGGTCCTCAACGATACCGACGAGCACTCTTTCGTGGGTTATGACCTGCTTGAGACCGATGTGCAGATAGTCAAGTACCGTACAGTAAAAACAAAAGGCAAGGAGGTCTACCAGCTCGTGTTCGACCGTACGCCCTTCTATGCCGAGAGCGGCGGTCAGGTAGGAGACTGCGGATACATACTTTCCACTTCAGGAGAGAAGATAAATATCGTCAATACCGTCAAGGAGAACAATCTGAGCATCCATATTGCCGACCGCATCCCGGCTGAGCCCGAAGGTGGATTCCATGCCGTGGTGGACGGACAGAAACGTCAGGAGACGGCCAATAACCATTCGGCTACCCATCTTCTGCACCAGGCTCTGCGTTCCGTGCTCGGAACCCATATCGAGCAGAAGGGCTCCTACGTATGCCCTTCGTATTTCCGCTTCGACTTTTCGCATTACGAGAAAGTCTCTCCTGAAAAGCTGCGTGAGGTGGAAAGGATGGTCAACCGTCTGATCCGCTCCGACTTCCCCCGTCAGGAGTACCGCGACATACCTATTGCCGAGGCAAAGGCAATGGGTGCCATGGCCCTCTTCGGAGAAAAATACGGAGACAGGGTCCGTGCAGTACGTTTCGGGGACTCGATCGAGTTGTGCGGCGGAACGCATACTGCATCTACCGGACGCATAGGAATGCTGAAAATTGTGTCCGAGTCGGCAGTTGCTGCAGGAGTACGCCGTATACAGGCAGTCACAGGCAGTTATGTAGAGGATGTCATAGACGGGGTGGAGGACCAGATAGCGTCCGTGCGCTCCTTCTTCGAGAATACTCCCGATATAATCACCGCCATAAGGAAATTGGTGGCAGAAAACGAATCGTTCCGCCATTCTCTTGAGGAAGTCGCCAGGGAAAGGGCGGCGGCTCTCAAGAAAACCTTGACGGAGAAGGTAGAGACTACACCGGCAGGCGTACGTCTGTTCAGTATTACAGGAGTTTATTCTCCCGATATCATAAAGGAAGTGGCATTCGAGCTGCGCAAGGAAAATACCCGTGCAGCCATGGTGGCCGCGATCATGACACCCGAACGCAAGCCGTCGCTGCTGATGATGTACACCGATGATCTGGTGGCAGCCGGAGCGCATGCCGGCAAGGATGTCAAGGCTGCGGCAGTGCACATCAAGGGCGGTGGCGGAGGCCAGCCTTTCCTTGCGACAGCAGGAGGCAAGGATCCCGACGGCCTGATGGCGGCTTTTACCGCTATGATCGAGTCTGTCAACAACATAGGCTAAGCACTCCCGGATGAAGAAACTGGACCTCTTCATACTCAAGTCGTTTCTCGGCCCGTTCGTAATGACGTTCTTCATCACGGTATTCATACTGGTGATGCAGTTCCTGTGGCTTTACATAGACGAACTGGTGGGCAAGGGGCTCAGTTTCTGGGTTATCATGGAATTCCTGGCATGGGGTTCGGCTACTATCCTGCCGCTGTCCATGCCTCTCGCCACGCTGCTGGCCTCTATCATGACCTTCGGCAACCTGGGCGAGAACAACGAGCTGCTGGCCATGAAGGCTGCCGGCATCTCCCTGCAGAGGATATTCCTGCCGCTTATTTTTGTGGCATTCGGCATCAGTGTAGCTGCGTTTTTTGTGTCGAACAATCTCATCCCTTTGGCATACAACAAGATATATACTCTCCAGTATGACATAGCCCGTACGAAGGACGAGATAAAGATACCGACCGGAACATTCTACAACGGTATAGACGGATATTCCCTCCGGGTGGACTCCCGCAACAAGGAGACTGACATGATGTACAATGTCATGGTCTACAACCACACCAAGAACAAGGGCAATATCTCTCTTGCCGTAGCCGATTCCGGAATGATACGTTCCACTCCCGACAAGCAGGCTCTGGTATTCACCCTCTATCACGGAGTATCCTATGAGGAGGACAATACCAGAAATTACCGGGACACGGTGTACCAGCTCCAGCAGGTGGACTTCGATATGCAGGAAGTGGTGATACCGTTGGAAAACTACGCTTTCCAGAAATCGGAGGAGACCCGTTATGGCAATGATATCATGGCCAGGAACCTGGAGCAGCTGCACCATGACAGGGACTCTATCGGTGCCCTCCACCTGAAGACAGTGGACGAGCAGCGGAAGAAGATAGTCTACAACATCTCCCTCGGCAACCCGCGTCAGCTGGACACCTCCCTAAACAAGGGCTACCGGGACAATTTCCCGATAGACACTCTCGTATGGGCCACTGCAGCAGCCGAACTGGATGCGGTGCAGCAGTCCCTGAAAGGAGTGCAGAAGGCGATACAGACCATGCAGAGCTATGACAGGGAGGCACTGCAGTTTACTTTCTTCCTGCGCAGGATAGACCTGGAGTCGTTGAGAAAATTCACGCTGTCGTTTGCCTGCTTCATATTCTTTTTCATCGGAGCCCCTCTCGGCGCCATTATCCGGAAAGGCGGACTGGGAACTCCTGTCATTGTCTCGGCACTCTTTTTCGTCCTCTATTGGGTGGTGGATATATCCGGCAAGAAACTGGCGAGGGACGGAGTGATCTCCCCCGAGCTCGGCGCTTTTATCTCCACGATAGTGCTGTTGCCTATAGGCGTGTTCCTGACGTGGAAATCCACAAAGGATTCGTCGATGTTCAATCTGGAAACATATCTGATACCGATAAAGAAATTTTTTGCAAAACTGTCAATGAAAAAAAACAATATTACCGGCAGTACCGACGGCTTCCTGAGCCGGGTGGGCAAGCCTGCCATAGTGTTCATGGGAACCCCTGAGTTTGCAGTGGATTCTCTCAGGGCTCTCGTGGAGGGCGGATACAGGGTCGCCGGCGTAGTTACCGTCCCTGACAAAAAGATAGGGAGGGGACAGAAGACAGGTACTTCTCCTGTCAAGGATTATGCAGTGTCCCAGGACCTTCCGCTGCTGCAACCGGAATCTCTCAAAGATCCCGCTTTCCTTCAGGCACTTTCGGAGTGGAATGCGGACATGTTTGTCGTAGTGGCTTTCCGGATGCTCCCGCGCGAGGTATGGACCATGCCTCACATGGGTACATTCAACCTGCATGCTTCGCTTCTGCCTGCCTACCGCGGGGCCGCTCCCATCAACTGGGCGGTAATCAACGGTGAGACCAGTACGGGGGTCACGACATTCCTTCTCGACGAGCATATGGATACCGGTTCAATAATCTTTCAGGAGCAGGTGGCTATCGGGCCGGAGGAGGACTTCGGCAGTCTGTACGACAGGCTGAAGAAAGTCGGCTCTGATCTGGTACTCAAGACAGTGGACGCTCTGGCAGACGGCACCGCCGTGCCGCATCCGCAGAATACGGACGGTCTGACACCGCTGCAGATGAGTGCCCCCAAGCTGAGCCGCGAGACCGGTCTGATGGAATGGGGCCGGGATGCGGTCTCCCTGCACAATCTTGTCCGGGGCCTTTCACCGCGCCCGGGGGCTCATGGCAGTCTGCTTCTCGACGGACAGGAGATAGAGCTGAAAATATATTCCACGACGGTCCTTTCTGATGCGGATGCGGCCGGTTCTGGGGCTTCGGAAGATTTCCTTTCCTCGCGTCCCGGAACGGCCTGGACCGATCACCGCTCGCATATTCTCGTACGCTGCGGATCCGGGCTGCTCAGTATTCTGGAGCTGCAGGCACCTGCCAGGAAGCGTATGCCCGTGCAGAGTTTTCTCGCCGGCTGGAGGGGCGTGCAGCAATGAGACCTGCCGTGTCCTATGGAATACTCTGCGACGGGGATTTCCCGGGCAGTCAGGAGGTACGTGACCGTCTGCTCTCGTGCGACGTAGTGGTCTGCTGCGATGGGGCGGCGTCACAGTTCATGCGTTTCCGCAGACCCGAGTTCGTGGTCGGGGATATGGATTCATTGCCCGAAGGAGTGATGGAAGATCTTTCCGACCGGCTTTTCCAGGTCAGCGAGCAGGAGAGCAATGACCTTTCCAAGGCTTTCCGCTGTATCTGCTCGATGCTCAGAATAGGGCAGGAAGGCCGCTCGTTGCCGGAGTTTTCCATAACCGTTTTCGGAGCCACCGGCAAGCGCGAGGACCATACCTTGGGCAATATCTCCCTGTTGGCTGATTTTGCCGAATATCTTGACCGTAACGGGGTCAGGGCCGGTCTGGAACTGGTGACTGATTACGGAGTATTCGTACCGGTGCTCGGATCATGCACTTTTGAGCTGCCGGAGGGACAGTCCCTGTCTATTTTTGCCTTTGACCAGGAACTGAACATTGTCAGTACCGGTCTGCAGTATCCGACGGATCGCGTCCGCTTCGACATGTGGTGGAAGGCGGCACTGAACCGTGCGTCGGGGGGCAGGGTGGAACTTCGCATGAGCCGTCCGTCCAAGGTCCTGCTTTATCTTTCGGGGTGGCATGGCCGTTCTCTTAATGTGCAGGAAATAAAATGACATTGAAGCAGATATTCAAGGACTGGACCCTGCCCATCGCCATGGCGGCGGGTGCAGGGGGCTACTTCCTGTTCCACGGTATCGGACCGCTTGCTCCGCTGAAGCCTGCGGTGTGGACGGCAGTGCAGATTCTTACGCCTTCATTGATATTCATCCAGCTGTTTCTGACGTTCTGCAAGATAGAGCTGAAGGATCTGCGCGTGATGCGGTGGCACTGGATAGTGCTGGCTTTCCAGTGTCTGTCTGCGCTGGCGATAGCGGCTGTTCTGAGATATGTCCCCATGAATGAGGCTTACCGTGAGATATTCGAGGGTGCGATGGTCTGCCTCATCTGTCCTACCGCCACTGCAGCGGCGGTGGTTACTGACAAACTCGGGGGCAGTGCGGCCCGTATCACTGTGTACAATCTGATGTCCAATATTCTTGCGGCCGTCTTCGCGCCTGTCGTCTTTCCTTTGGTGGAGATCCACGACGGTTCCGGATTCTTCGTCGCTTTTCTCAAGATACTTTCTAAAGTATTCCCGCTGCTGATATGCCCGTTCCTGCTGGCAGTACTGCTCAAGTACCTTTGGCCCCGGGCCCATGATTTCTTCAAGGCGAAGGCCGGAGTCGCGTTTTACCTGTGGGCAGGCGCTCTTGCCCTGGCTATAGGACAGACTGTGCGCTCCCTGCACAACAGTACGGCTACCGCACTGGTGTTGTGGATGATAGCCGGTGCTGCCCTGCTCAGCTGTATCGTGCAGTACTGGTTCGGCAAGCGTACCGGACGCTGTTATGGAGATGTCATCACCGCCGGCCAGGCCCTTGGACAGAAGAATACGGTGTTTGCTATCTGGATGGCCTATACCTATCTCACCCCCATTTCCTCGCTTGCACCCGGTACCTATGCCATCTGGCAGAACCTGTTCAATTCCTGGCAGCTTTGGAGGAAGAACAGGCAGCGGAATCTCTCCAACAACGCGTCGGCGTCATGATCGTGGCGGTACTGTTGCCAGAGCCAACCTAAGACAGCCACTCCTCCGAAGCCGGTGGAGGCAGCCAGAGCCGCATTGTCCGGACTTATTCCTCCGAGGGCAAAGACGTTATGCAGGCTGATGCCGCTTTTCCTGAGATCTTCCATGGAAAAGGCCGATCTGTACCCTTCTTTCGATATGCTGTCGAATACGGGACTGAGAAACATATAGCTGCATTCATCGCGGTATTTTCTGATTTCTTCCAGAGAATGGCAGGAACGGCTTATGAGACCTGAAAAACTTTCGGGAGGCTGCGGATCCCGGCTGTTCAGATGTATTCCGCCGATGCCTAGGCAAGTGGCGATGGAGTGGTGGTCGTGGAGTGACAAACGGCTGCGATATCCCGCAGGCAGCTCCTCTATGAGGTGTGCTGTACTGCGGGTATCCGCGGCCGGTTTTCTCACATGCACCCGGTATGCTCCTTCATCGAGCAGTCTCATGATGATTTCCGCCTCGCCTGGCAGAAAATCCGGATCTGTGATGACTATGATATCCACGGCTTATTTTCCGAGACGGGCTATAATCTGGTCGGCTACTTTCTTTCCGGAGAGGAGCATTCCGCCGAAGATGGGCCCCATGCGGGGTGTGCCGGAGACAGCCGAGGCGGCCATGCCGCAGACGTAGAGGCCGGGATAGATTTCCTTTGTGCCGTTTACCACTTCCTGCTCGCCGGAAGCTACGTCGAGGGAACGCTCGCCGATGACTCCGCCGGTCTCGGTGTCCAAGCGGATGCCGTTCTTGCGGGCGACGGTGGCTGCTATCTCGCTGTCATGTCCCGTGCCGTCCACTACGACCTTGGCCAGGATGTTCAGCGGGTCCACGTGCAGCCCCTCGCGGAGGACGGGAGTCCAGTTGACCACTACTCCGCTGACTTTATTGTCCTTGAATATCACGTCCTCGACCGAGTAGCAGTTGAAGATGCGGGCTCCGGCGTGTACGGCGTGATAGAGCAGGGAAGAGGTGCTCTCGACAGAGTCCATGGTGTAGAGGCCGTCTCCGTAGGGAGTGTGGTTGATCTCGAAATCCTTTACGATGTGCATCGCCTCTTCCTGGATTACGATCTGGTTGAACATCATGGCTCCTCCCCACATTCCTCCGCCGGGGGCCAGCTTTCGGTCGAACTGGGCCACCTTGAGTCCGGCCTTGGCCATATAGTATGCGGCTACAATTCCCGAGGGACCTCCGCCCACGATGGCGGCGTCCAGCTCGAGGCACTCCTGGAGTTTGTCGAAATAGGTACTGATGATACCTCTGGATACTTTTGTCTCAATCATTGTTTTATGGATTTAAATTGTTTGATTCTGTGATACTTCCTCGCCTTCTGTGGAGACTCCGCAGTCTCTCAGCTGGCTGCTTATGCGCATGGCGCAGAAATTGGGGCCGCACATGGTGCAGTACTTGCCGCCCACGTGGTTGGCCTCTTTGTAGTACTCGAGGGCCCGTTCGGGGTCGAGGCTGAGGTTGAACTGGTCTTTCCAGCGGAATTCGAAGCGGGCCTTGCTCAGGGCATCGTCCCTTACCTGGGCTCCGGGATGGCCTTTGGCCAGGTCGGCGGCGTGGGCTGCGATCTTGTAGGTGACGACCCCGATGCGCACATCCTCTTTTTTGGGCAGGGCCAGGTGTTCCTTTGGGGTCACGTAGCAGAGCATGGCGGTGCCGAGCCAGCCTATCTGGGCGGCTCCTATGGCACTGGTGATGTGGTCGTAGCCGGGGGCTATGTCGGTGACGATGGGACCGAGGGTATAGAAGGGGGCATTGTGGCATTTCTCGATCTGCCGCTGCATGTTCTCGGCTATCTTGTGCATGGGCACGTGGCCGGGACCTTCGATGAAGGCCTGTACGTTCTTTGCCCAGGCCCTCTCTACCAGCTCGCCCATGGTGTCCAGCTCGGCGAACTGGGCCGCGTCATTGGCGTCACGGATGGCTCCGGGACGCAGACCGTCACCGAGCGACAGGGCCACATCGTACTGTGCACAGATGTCGCAGATGTCGTCGAAATGCTCGTAGAGGAAACTTTCGCGGTTGTGTGCCAGGCACCATGAGGCGATGATGCTGCCTCCGCGGCTGACCATCCCGCACAGGCGGCTGTCGGCTAAGTGTACATTCTTCAGGCGGATGCCGCAGTGTATGGTGAAATAGTCCACTCCCTGCTCGCACTGCTCTATCAGGGTGTCGCGGAACAGCTCCCAGGTCAGTCTCTCGGCCCTGCCGCGCACTTTCTCCATGGCCTGATACATGGGCACGGTGCCTACGGGTACGGGGCAGTTGCGGATGATCCACTCACGGGTCTCGTGGATATTGTCTCCGGTGGAGAGGTCCATAAGGGTGTCTCCGCCCCATTTGCAGCTCCATACGGCCTTCTCTACCTCTTCCTCGATGGTCGAGGTGGTGGCGGAGTTGCCGATATTGGTGTTGATCTTCACGAGGAAGTTGCGGCCGATGATCATCGGCTCTGCCTCGGGATGGTTGATGTTGGCCGGGAGGGCTGCCCGTCCGGCGGCTATCTCGTCGCGCACGAACTCGGGGGTGATATGGGTCTCGATGCCTAAGGCCTTGCAGTTCATGTTCTCGCGGATGGCCACGTATTCCATCTCCGGGGTGACGATACCCTGTTTGGCGTAGTACATCTGGGTTATCTGCGAGCCCTTCCTGGCCCTGTAGGGCAGACGGATGTGCTCGAAGCGCAGATGGTCCAGCGATTTGTCTGCAAGGCGCTCCCGTCCGTACTCGGAGGAGACCTGGGGCAGCTGCTCCACCTCACGCTGCAGGATCCACTTCTCGCGGAGCCGTGGCAGGCCGCGGCGCAGGTCAATGTCCGCAGACGGGTCACTGTACGGCCCGCTGGTATCGTATAGGTAGACGGGCGGATTCTCTGTCATGAATTTCTGCCCGTCCTTGACGGTCACTGTGGGGGTGAGGCTCACTTTCCTCATTCCCACCCTGACGTCCGGATGGAGCGAGCCCTGCATGTAGACTTTCTCCGAGTCCGGATAGGTGATTCTGATGTTGTCGTTGTTCATATTGTATAAGGTTTTATTTTCTTTCCATTGTGACGGAGGCGGCGATATCCATCACTCTTCTCATTTCCTGTACTGGATCTGCGGCGTGCAGGATGCTTCCGCTCAGTGCGATCCCGCTCAGGCCGGTTCCTGCCAGTTCCGGAATGTCACCGGCAGTGACTCCTCCGATGCCCACTACGGGTAGGGATATGCCCTCCAGTCTCATTCCTTCCATTATCCTGCGGTAGCCGTCAACTCCTATGACTGGAGCCAGCTTGTCCCGGTCCTTGGTCGTGGTGAACCGCAGCGGTCCGCAGCCGATGTAGTCTGCTCCGGATGCGGCGTGCCGGCGGATATCCCCGAGGGTGTTTGCAGTGCCGCCAATTATATATTGTCCTTTGGGAAGTATCTTCCTGGCCTCGGCCACCGGCATGTCGGTCAGCCCTAAATGTACCCCGTCGGCTCCGGTCTCCCGTACCAGTTCCACATGGTCGTCCAGGATAAGTGTCGCTCCGTACTGCCTGCAGAGAGGCAGTACCTTTCCGGCTGTCTCCCGTATTTCCGCTTCCGTCGCGTGTTTCATACGCAGCTGTATCCAGCGGCAGCCCCCTTCGAGGGCGATGCGCACGGAGTCTGAATAGCTGATGCTGTCTGTGAAATGGGTTATGAACTGTACTTGAAACATATCTCTCTTTGTTTGTGCCGTGAAAAAGAGAGATGCGGCTGCGGATAAAGCCGGCCATGCGTACACGAAGTCCTTGAAAAGTCCCTACGACGGTACTAACCGTATCAGGTTCAGCGGGTATGATCTCAGCCAACCGGTCATCTTACGGCAGGCACCCCTCTTTTTCGGTTACAAATATAATCAAATTTTCTAAATAATCCGCCATTCGCGGAGTTCGCCGCTCAGAGACCTTTCCCGGCCGCCGAGCAGGGAGTCCAGCAGGGCGTGGAACTGAGGGCCGTGGTTCTGGTGGCGGAGGTGGCAGAGTTCGTGGAGGATGACGTAGTCCTGCAGGTGCTCGGGCAGGAGGATCAGGCGCATGTTGAGGTTGATGTTGCCTTTGGAAGAGCAGGAGCCCCAGTTGGTGACGTTGTTCTTGATAGCCACCCGGCCTTTGAAACCGAAGCCGTGACGTGCGGCTGCCTCTCTGAGTTTCGGCTCGAGCAGGGCCCGTGCCTTCTCCCTCATTCTTTCGAGTTCTGCGGGATCACCCGGTACAGCGGCTGTCTTTCCGGTCTGTACTGCTTCCTGCTGCCTTAGCGCCTGCCTTTTCATGGTATCAGTGACCCATTGCCGCTTGGACATCAGGAATCTCTCTGCGACAGCATAAGGCATCAGCCACGGCACCGAGACCGTGACACCCCGTCGCGGCGACACGCTTATCCGCAGCCGTGCCGTGCCTTTGCGCCTGATCATGATGACTTCCCCTATTTCAGGAATCCTTACTGTTTTTCCCGTATGCATGTCGGACCTATTTGATAAGATATTGGAAGAAAATTGTCTGCAAAAGTAGCGGAATTTGATTTTAATTGCATATCTTTGCAACCCCGATTTTGGGAAAGAATTATAAGTTTAACTGATTTTTTAATTTAAAGGTTTATGGCAGAGTATCTTGCAGCAGACAAGAAGCAGGAGATTTTCGCTAAATACGGGAAGTCTAATACGGACACCGGCTCGGCTGAGAGTCAGATTGCTCTATTTTCCTACCGTATCGCTCATCTGACAGAACACCTTCGCAACAACAAGAAGGACTTCGGCACCCAGCGTGCCCTGCTCCGTCTTGTAGGTAAGAGGCGCCGCCTCCTCGACTACCTGAAGGCCAAAGATATTGAGAGATACAGGGAGATTGTCAAAGCGCTCAACTTACGTAAGTAACGGCTTTGGCATCGTAAGAGAAACGGGGTTGTCAAGACAGACTGGGCAGCCCCTTTTTCTTAGTAGCTGTGACCGGCTCTCATAAGGCAGACACAATTTGAAGGACAATATGAATATAGTTAAGAAGACCATCACAATGGGTGATGGAACGATCATTGAGATCGAGACCGGCAAACTCGCCAAGCAGGCAGCCGGTTCGGTAGTCGTAAAGGTCGGCGGTACCATGCTGCTGGCTACAGTCACATGTGCAAAGGATGCCAAGGAGGATGTGGATTTCATGCCTCTGTCGGTGGAGTACAAGGAAAAATATGCTGCTGCAGGCCGCTATCCCGGCGGATTCCTCAAGAGGGAGGGCCGCGCTTCGGATTCGGAAATCCTGGTGGCCAGACTGGTGGACAGGGCTCTGCGTCCCCTCTTCCCGGATGATTTCCATGCCGAGGTGTTTGTAAACGTGCTCCTGATTTCAGCTGACAAGCAGAACATGCCTGATTCCTATGCAGGACTGGCCGCTTCCGCCGCACTGGCAGTGAGCGACATACCCTGGCACGGACCCATCTCGGAGGTAAGAGTGGCCCGCATCGGCGGCAAGTTCGTGATCAACCCTACTTTCGACATCGTAAAGGATGCTGACATAGACCTGATAGTAGCCGCCACCGAAGAGAATATCATGATGGTGGAGGGCGAGATGAACGAGGTGAGCGAGGCCGAGATGCTCGAGGCCATCAAGTGTGCCCACGAGGCCATCAAGGGCCAGTGCCGCGCCCAGAAGGAGCTGATGGAGGAGACAGGCAAGGTGGAGAAGAAGGCTTACTGCCACGAGGTCAATGACGAGGACCTGCGCAAGGCCGTTCATGACTACTGCTATGACAAGTGCTACGCCATCGCCAAGAGCGGTCTGGCAAAGCATGAGCGTGAGGATGCTTTCGATGCCTTGAAGGAGGAGTTCATGGAGACCATCCCCGAGGAGGAGAGAGAGGAGAAGGAGATGATGGTGGCAAGATATTACGGTGCAGTGGAGAAAGAAGCCATGCGCCGCATGATCATAGACGAGGGTGTGCGCCTCGACGGCCGCAGCACCACTGAGATCCGCCCTATCTGGTGCGAGGTGGGCTATCTGCCCGGAGCGCACGGCTCGGCCATTTTCACCCGTGGTGAGACCCAGTCCCTGTCGACTGTCACCCTCGGTACCAAGATGGACATGAAGGAGCTCGACGAGGTACTGGTACAGGACACCCAGCAGTTCGTGCTGCACTACAACTTCCCTCCCTTCGCCACCGGCGAGGCTAAGCCCCAGAGAGGTGTGGGCCGCAGGGAGATAGGCCACGGCAACCTGGCATGGAGGGCCCTGAAGCCCGTAGTGCCCGTAGGTGAGGAGAATCCCTATGCCGTCCGCGTGGTGTCCGACATCCTCGAGTCCAACGGCTCTTCATCCATGGCTACAGTCTGCGCCGGTACACTGGCACTGATGGACTGTGGCGTGAAGATCAAGAAGCCCGTAGCAGGTATCGCCATGGGTCTTATCTCCGATGAGAAGACAGGCAAGTTCGTGGTGCTCTCCGATATTCTCGGTGACGAGGACCACCTCGGAGACATGGATTTCAAGGTGACCGGAACCAAGGACGGAATTACCGCCACCCAGATGGATATCAAGGTGGACGGCCTTCCCTACGAGGTTCTCGAGCAGGCTCTTGCCCAGGCCAAGGAAGGACGTGCGCACATCATGGGCGAGATGCTCAAGACCATCTCCGAGCCCCGCGCCGACTACCGTCCCAACGTACCCCGTATCGTTCAGATTACCATTCCTTCCGAGTTTATCGGAGCCGTTATCGGCACCGGCGGCAAGGTTATTCAGGATATCCAGAAGACTACCGGTACCACCATCACCATCACTGAAGAAGGTGACAAGGGTATCATCGATATCTTCGGCGAGAACAAGGACTCGATGGATGCCGCTCTGGCACGCATCAAGGCCATCACCACTGTGCCCGAGGTCGGCGAGACCTATCATGGCAAGGTCGTATCGATACTCGAATTCGGTGCCTTCGTGGAGATCCTGCCCGGTAAGGAAGGTCTGCTGCACATTTCCGAGCTCGACTACAAGAAGGTCGACAAGGTGGAGGATGTGCTTCAGGTAGGTGACGAGGTGGATGTCAAGCTCCTCGAGATCGACCAGAAGACCGGCAAGATGAGGCTTTCCCGCAGGGCTCTTCTGCCCGCTCCCGAAGGATGGGTAGAGCATGAGCGCAAGCCCCGTCTCAACGGAGCCGGCTCCAATGGCGGCCGCGGAGGCCGTGACCGTGGAGGCGACCGCGGAAGAGGTCCCCGCCGCGACGGAGACAAAGGCGGCCGCAAGTAGGTCCCGTCCCGTCAGGAATGTGCCTGACAGATCCAAGTCCGGCGAAGGTATCGGCTTACGGCCCGGACGGTTATAAATATCCGGCGTGTGTTTCCAGACATTGGGGGCACACGCTTTTTATGTCTCGCTTACTGGGTCTGGCGTGCATTTACCCATGAAGCAGGTGTTTTAAGGCCGGTGCTTCATGGGTGTGACTCTACGGATGTAGAACCGTTTGTTGGCAGTGAGGCTATCCCTAAATTACCAATTCTGTAAAAAGTTGACAATCACCTTGTTGAAGTTGTTTGCAATGTGGGCGGGAATTGTTAGCTTTGTGCTATGAGAGATTATTGGCATATCTGCACGCGTGGGTTGGAGAAGGAGGTGATCTTCAAGAGCGGGGAGGACTTTGTCTACGGGATGAACGGGGTAGCGGTCTTCTCGCTGATATATGGTTTGAAGATACTGGCATTTTGTCTGATGGACAATCATGTGCATTTTGTAGTCAAAGGCAGCCGGGATGAGTGCCTCAGGTTTATAAAATATTATAAGAGACGGCTTTCGTCCTTGGCTGATATGACAATGGCGGACGAGTGCCTGAAAGAGATCTGTGATGAGGAGTACCTGAGGCGGGTGATAGCGTATGTCCTGCGTAATCCGATGTCTGCCGGCCTGGATGTTCTGCCAGTCACTTACCGCTGGAGTTCGGGGGCATTGTATTTCAACAGTATGTACAGTAGTCTGGAGATGAGTCCAGTCTCGGATGTAAGTAAGCGGATGTTGAGAAAGATACTTGCCTCACGTGTAGAGCTGCCTGAGACTTACCGTCTGACACGGGAGATGTATGTGGACCCGGCGTGTTATGTCTGTTATAAGGAGGTGGAGGCGCTGTTCCGGTATCCGGCGCGCATGATGTTCTATCTGTCGCGCAACGAGGATATGGAGATGGAGTTGGAATCAGGTCTTCTTGACAGACATCGTTACGGAGATAAGGAACTGTATGGGGCAGTCGGGCGTATGTGCCGGGACATGTTCCGGTCAGACTCGCCCGACAGTCTGTGCATAGAGGACCGCTATCGTCTCGCGGCCGGGTTGCGTAAAAAATATGGGCTGAGTATAAGTCAGCTGGCTCGTCTGACTATGACTGATCGGAAGATTTTGGCCTCGGTTCTCCTCAAGCATCCCCCTAAACCTTTGCCTGAGTGTAATCCATAAAGGACGTATGGCTGTCGCAAGCCCTTGATAGACAGTGTTTCCTGGATATGCGGCGTGCTCTATGGTCTCTTTTTTCCGGCCATAAAGCGCACCTGTTTTGTAATAATTTTGACAATCAACTACTTACTGTTAGATCATGTGCTTTATAGCAGCCGCAAGAGCAGCTACGTTGGTATTGTAAAGGCTTTCCGGGGGAGTTGCCGGTCACGGAAAGTCTATGGGTGGTAGAGCCGGCCCTGGAAGGTATCGCGCTCTTCAAGACGCTGCTCCAGCAGTCGTATGAGTTCGGTGTTGCGGAGCAGGCCCCAGGGAGTGGAGTTGACGAAGCGGGGAGGTACCTCGCCGGCGAAACGCTCGATGTACAGGTCGGGGCGGAGGCGCTCCAGCAGGTCGGTCATGAAATCCAGGTATCCTTTCAGGGAAAATGAGACGAAGTCGGACGGGCGCGAGGCGAACTCACGCTCCATAGCCGTGCCGCGCACTATCTGCAGCTGATGGAACTTGACCGAGTGCAGCGGCATGCTGTTTATAATAGGTGCGTAGGCGAGCATGTCCCCGACCGATTCACCGGGCAGCCCGAAGATGAAGTGGGCACCCTGGGTAAGTCCGCGGGCGGCAGTCATCTCCACTGCCCGCAGGGCATCCTCGAAGGTGTGTCCCCGGTTGATACGCCTCAAGGTCCGGTCATGGCACGACTCGATACCGTATTCGATGATGACGATGTGGCCCCGTGAGGCCAGCGATGCGAGGTAGTTCAGTTTCTCTTCATCCACGCAGTCCGGCCTGGTACCTATGACGATGCCGGCCACTAAAGGGTGGGAGAGAGCTTCCTCGTAGAGGGTACGAAGCCTGTCCAAAGGGGCGTATGTGTTGGAATAAGGCTGGAAGTAGGCCAGGAATTTCCCCGCCTTGCGATAACGCACTCTGTGAAACTTTATGCCCTCGTCTATCTGCTCGTGAATGGGTATGCCGGCAGTGCTGTAGCCGGGATGGAAGGCGGCGTTGTCGCAGTAGGTGCAGCCGCCGGTCCCGACCAGTCCGTCCCGGTTGGGACAGGTAAAGCCGGCGTCCACCACTACTTTCTGGAGACGCTCTCCGTAGGTCTTTCTGAAATATCCTATGTAGGAATTGTACCTGCCCACTGCAAGCGGCACAGTTTAGAAGCGAACCTTGAACACAGCCTTGCGGATTTCCCCGTCCCCGATAAGGGGTGCGTGGCAGTCCTGGGGAAAGCAGATGACCATGTTGTCGTCCCCGTAGCTTATGTATGCCTCGGGCTCTTCCTTGAGGAAGGCCACGTCCTTCTCGGCATTGTAGTCTACGTTGACGCCCATGCACTTGGCCCTGTCGCGGAACCCGATAATCTCGGTGCCCTCCAGTACTACGTGGATGTCGATGAAGGAGTCGTGCACCTCCAGGGGTGATTCGGACTCGTCCTTGCACTGTGCGGTGGATATGGTGCACCAGATATTGTCCTCCTCGATGACGTGCTTGCCTTCAGAGAGGGTGTGCAGGTCGTTTTTGCGGATGAATTCCAGAACTTTGCCGAAAGAGGCATGCAGGTTTACGTATTTTTCGAAACTTTTGAGTGAGTCGAGTATCATAAATCAATGACGTGTTTAGTATTTTCTGTAAATGGCGCGGCGGCTTATGGCAAGCATCACTACTGACAGGATTATGACAGCCACGGCAGGATGGAATGCCTGGGGCAGGAGCCATGAAGCGATAAGGCCGATAGCCGCTACCGCCGCCAGCAGGTCGATGACCAGGTTCTTGGCCCAGCAGTCAGGCATGCAGACAGGAATCAGGAAAAGGGGGTTCATCCATATCAGGTTCCAGTTGTTTTCCGTCCATACGTGGTTGGTGGCGAACCACATCAGGCAGATGATGACACCTCCTGTGCCCAGAATGATGTAAGTGACGGTGGAGCAGATATTCATGAACTTCCATTTGTTGCTGCTACGCAGGTATATTACCAGATAGAGTATGAAAAGGAGGGTGAATACCGTGAAAGGACTGGTTGCTTTTGAGAGCACTTCCTTCAGTTTTCCAGGTCCGGGGGCCGGCATACTTATCCTTGAGGGGGAGGACGCCAGCGGTTCTCCGTCTATCTCAGTGTTGGAATACGCGGTAAGGACTTCGGAGAGGCGGTCCGGCAGGAAAGTGGATTCGCGTACCGTAATCTTCCGGTCGGTCTTTGCCCCGAGTATCAGGTCGATGCCGAACATCATCCATCTTCTGTCACCTACAAGCCGTTGCAGCTCGTCCCTGTATGTGTATCCGGTCAGGGTATCGCTTACGCTGAATCCGTTGCGGTCGAAAATATCGCGTATCCTGGTGGCGCAGTTGTCCTGCAGGAAGTCATACAGGTAGTATCTGTTGGAAGGTTTGTAGTTGTCGAGCAGGAACGCGTATATCTCGGCCGCCTGTGCCTTGGTCAGATTGAGCGGCTGTTCCACTATACCGCGGCCGACAGCATCGTATGATCGCTTGAATGCATTGAATGAGTTGACTGACAGGAAATAGTTGAGGTCTCCTTTGAGGAACCTGAGAAAAAAGTGAG
>DVIL01000081.1 GCA_018711305.1 Candidatus Coprenecus stercorigallinarum | reverse complement strand
CTGGTGTCCTCCCTGCCGTGCATTCAACCCCGAACTCGTGAAGATATACAAGAAATACCATAAGATGGGTCTTGAAATCGTAGGCGTATCCCTCGACAGGGATCATGATGCATGGCTCAAAGGTATCAAGGATGACAAACTGACATGGTATCATGTTTCAGACCTCAAATACTGGCAGAGTGAGGTAGGAAAGCTCTACAATGTAAACTATATTCCTCAGAATACATTTGTGGATGCCGAGGGCAACATCATCGGCCGCAAGGTGGCTGAGGACGAGATCGAGGCTTTTCTTGACGAGCATCTGAAATAGCAGTACCGTCACACCGGGGATTATGACAGGCGTATATGATTCGGGTATCGGCGGGCTCTCCGTATGGAGGGAACTCGCGGCCCAGATGCCGGAGCAGGACTATGTCTATGTGGCTGATTCTGCTCATTGCCCTTATGGTGACAAATCCCCGGACTACATTATAGAACGTGCAAGTTCCGTAGTCAGGTTTCTGACGGATCAGGGAGCAGAGGCGGTGGTCGTAGCCTGTAATACAGCTACGGCTGCCGCCATCTCTTATCTCCGCTCGCATTTCAGGATTCCTTTCGTGGGTATGGAGCCGGCGGTCAAACCGGCAGCATTGGCTTCCAGAACAGGAGTCGTGGGTGTACTGGCTACTGCCAATACCTTCAAGGGCCGTCTTTACCGGGATACCGTGATGAGGTATGCTTCGGGGATCAGGATCGTGGAGGTTGTCGGCAAAGGGCTGGTGGAGGCGGTGGAGAGAGGAGATGTCCCGGAAGAGCTTATCCGCAGCTATGTCGGACAGATGACAGGGGAGGGGGCCGATGTCATAGTGCTCGGTTGTACCCATTTCCCTTTTCTGGAAAAGGAAATAGCCGCAGCGGCAGGCCCTTCGGTGCGTATCATCAATCCTGCCCCCGCAGTGGCGCGACAGACCCGGCGGGTGGTAGAGAATCTGCCTCATGGTATCTCCGGTTGCGGACGCAGGGAATTCCATACCACTGGAGATCCCGCATGTCTGATCCGCACGGTGCTTTCCATAGACCCGTCACTGACACCGGATCATTTTCACAGAACCAATATTCAGTAACCATTTAAATTCAGTGCACAACTATGTCGGTTGATTTATTATTCTGGCTTGTTCCCGCCGCGTCCCTCATCGCGCTGGGATTTGCTTTCTATTTTTACAAAAAGATGCTCAAGGAGGACGAGGGTACGCCTACCATGCGCGAAATAGCGGCTCATGTGCGCAAGGGCGCTATGGCCTATCTCAAACAGCAGTACAAGGTTGTGACCATCGTTTTCATTATTCTGGCAATATTCTTTGCGATTCTGGCCTATGGCTTCGGAGTACAGAACCGCTGGGTACCCTTTGCCTTCCTGACAGGAGGATTCTTCTCGGGGCTGGCCGGTTTTATAGGCATGAAGACAGCCACCTATGCCTCAGGCAGGACTGCCAATGCTGCCCGCCGTTCGCTCAATTCAGGTCTGAAACTGGCCTTCCGTTCCGGTGCGGTAATGGGTCTCACCGTTGTGGGACTCGGTCTGCTGGACATCTCGCTGTGGTACATCATCCTGGATACATTCGTCAACGCTGACGGTCCCCAGAAGCTGGTGGTCATCACCACTACCATGCTGACCTTCGGTATGGGTGCGTCTACACAGGCTCTCTTCGCGCGTGTAGGCGGCGGTATCTATACCAAGGCCGCTGACGTGGGTGCCGACCTCGTAGGAAAGGTTGAGGCCGGTATTCCGGAGGATGACCCCCGTAATCCTGCCACCATCGCCGACAACGTAGGCGACAACGTAGGCGACGTAGCCGGTATGGGTGCGGACCTCTATGAGTCCTACTGCGGTTCCATCCTTGCAACCGCAGCCCTCGGAGCTTCTGCATTCTATTCCTACGCCGATACCTCCATGCAGCTCAGGGCCGTGTTTGCCCCCATGCTCATCGCGGCTGTCGGCATTATCCTGTCAGTAATCGGCATATATCTGGTGAAGACCAAGGAGGGAGCCGGCATGAAGCAGCTGCTCCGTTCCCTGAGCGTGGGAACCAATGTGTCGTCGGCCCTGATAGCAGTTGCCACATTCGGCATACTGTACGTGCTCGGAATTCCCAACTGGGCTTGGGTATCCTGCTCCGTCATCGTGGGTCTGGTTGCAGGTATCATCATCGGCCAGTCCACAGAGTATTTCACCTCTCATTCCTACAAGCCGACCCGCAAGCTCGCGGAGAGCTCCAACACCGGTCCGGCGACAGTCATCATCTCCGGAGTAGGCCTCGGTATGATATCGACCGCCGTACCCGTCATCACTATCGTTGTGGCCATCATCCTAGCCTATCTCTGCGCGATAGGATTTGACGTGCAGAACATGCTTACGGCCCAGAATCTCAGCCTCGGCCTCTACGGCATCGGTATTGCCGCAGTCGGCATGCTTTCGACTCTCGGTATAACTCTGGCTACTGATGCATACGGTCCCATCGCCGACAATGCAGGCGGAAATGCCCAGATGAGCGAGCTCGAACCCGAGGTACGTCAGCGTACAGATATCCTCGACGCCCTCGGCAACACCACAGCTGCTACCGGCAAAGGCTTTGCCATCGGCTCAGCCGCCCTGACCGCCCTTGCCCTTCTGGCTTCCTATCTCGAGGAGATCAAAATAGGACTGCAGAGAATAGGGGAGACCGTCCTCGACCTTGGCGGCGGACGGACAGTCGAAGTCGCCCAGGCCACCATACCTGATTTCATGGAGTATTACCATATCAACCTGATGAACCCCACAGTCCTGGCCGGAGTCTTCATCGGAGCCATGATGTCCTTCCTTTTCTGCGGTCTTACCATGAACGCAGTGGGACGTGCTGCCCAGAAGATGGTCGAGGAGGTACGCCGCCAGTTCCGCGAGATCAAAGGTATCCTTACCGGACAGGCAACTCCTGACTACGCCCGCTGTGTGGCAATCTCCACCAAGGGTGCCCAGCAGGAGATGCTGTTTCCCTCGCTGCTGGCCATCATCGTGCCTCTGCTCGTAGGCCTGTTCTTCGGTGTGGCCGGTACGGTGGGACTGCTCGTGGGATCTCTGGGCTCCGGCTTCGTGCTGGCTATCTTCATGGCCAACTCGGGTGGTGCCTGGGACAATGCCAAGAAGTATGTCGAGGAAGGCAATCTCGGCGGAAAGGGGTCAGATGCCCACAAGGCTACCGTTGTCGGTGACACAGTAGGAGATCCCTTCAAGGATACATCCGGTCCTTCAC
>DVIL01000080.1 GCA_018711305.1 Candidatus Coprenecus stercorigallinarum | reverse complement strand
CTCCTGTATCGTCTATTGGCCGAATATATACACCATTCAGCGGGCGTTCTATTACAGATATGCTTCGCTCCGGAGTTACTGGTGATATCGGTACTAAGATATTCTCAGTGACATGGGATGGTGAAAGAGAGGTTTTTATTACTTTGGGAGGAACTCAGATACTTTCAGTGGCGTATAACGGAGAACGAGGGGTCCTGTACGTTTTAGGTGTGGAGGAAGACGGATCATACAGTGTGAGGTATTGCAGTACATCCGTGATAGAGTCTGTATTATGAAATTGAAATTGCTATTGGTGTTTGTCTGCATATTATTGTGTCAGATGGCACAGTCATGTAAAATTGGGAGAATAAAAAATGAGATAGAAGCAATAATCGGTAAAGAAGTTGAAATTCCAACAGGAATGCAGTCTATAATGTGCGGAAAAGATACTGTTGTAGATTATTCAATGTCGTCACTCAAGATGGTAGTATTGTTTAAGGATATTTATTGTACATCTTGTCAAGTCTCACAAATGGATGAATGGAATGACTTTGTAAAAATTGCAGAATCAAGTAATGGAAAATTTCAAATGTTGTTTATTTTTTCTCCAAGAGATGACAGTGAGCTGGTAGAATTGCATCAGGCTGTAATGTTATCGGAGTTTCACTATCCATTGACCGTAGACTACAATATGTCATTTATATCAGAAAATCCTGCATTTCTTGAGAAATATAAGTTTCAGGCAGCCCTTCTGGATTCAGATAATAGAATAATTGCAGTAGGAAATCCGATGATGAGTGAGAAACTTAAATTGTATTATATCGATCTGATTCGGGATAATATGTGATATAAATGAAGAAATCCATGTGCCGCGATGTTACACATGGATTTCTTCTGTCTGTTACAGGCGTAGCTATGCCGTAAGCTTGAAGATTATCGTACGGGAGTAGGTCTCTCCGGGCCTGAGGACGCAGGACGGGAAGCCCGGATGGTTGGGCGCGTCCGGGAAGCCCTGGCACTCTATCGCCACGCCGTCGTAGTCGCGGTAGGGACGGCCGGACTTGCTGACGGGCGAGCCGTCGAGCCAGTTGCCGGTGTAGACCTGGGCGGCCGGCTGGTCGGTCCAGATTTCCAGGCGGCGTCCCGAAGTCTCCGAGCTCAGTTCAGCGGCCAGTTTGAGTCCGGGCTGGCCGTCCAGTACCCAGCAGTTGTCGTAACCCTTGCCGTAGCGCAGGGCGGGGAAGTCCGCCTTGATGTCGCGGCCTATGGGCTTGGCGGTGCGGAAGTCCATGGGAGTGCCTTCGACGGGGGCGAGCTCACCGGTGGGTATGAGGGTCTCGGATGTTACGAGCCAGCGGGAGGCGTTGATCTTCAGCACGTGGTCGAAGATGGAACCGCTGTCCTCCCCGTCGAGGTTCCAGTAGGTGTGGTTGGTCAGGTTCACCACGGTCGGTTTGTCGGCGGTGGCCTTGATTTCTAAGGTCAGGGAATTGTCGTCCCCCCAGGTGTATGTGGCCTCTACGTGCATGGCACCGGGATAGCCCTGGTCGCCGTCGGGACTGTCGAGGGTGAATACAGCCCTGCTCTCAGATGTCTGAGCGACTTTCCACAACCGGTTGGAGAAGCCGTCCGGTCCGCCGTGCAGCTGGTAGTCGGGATTGTTCTTGACCAGCTGGTATTCGCGGCCGTCAAGTGTGAAGCAGCCTCCGGCTATGCGGTTGGCGAAGCGGCCCGGAATCTTGCCGGCGCAGGGCCCGTCCCCGAGGTAGCTTTCCTCGTCCCTGTAACCGAGAACTACGTCCCCCATGACCCCGTTGCGGTCGGGAACTACTATCGAAACTATGCCTGCGCCTCTTTCGGTCAGCATCACCGATGCGCCGCTCTTGTTGATCAGATGTATCATGGCTATTCGAGTTTGCGGGCACCGTCACTGATTACTACAGGGTAGACCTTGGGCTCGTGGCCGAACTTCGCGGCGTACTCCTTCTTCGCCTTGGCGATGAAGCCGTCGTACAGCTCGTCCTTGACCAGGTTTATGGTGCAGCCGCCGAAGCCGCCGCCCATGACCCTGGAGCCGGTCACGCCGCACTCGCGGGCAATGCCGTTGAGGAAGTCCAGTTCCTCGCAGCTCACTTCATAAAGCTTGCTCATGCCGTGGTGGGTCTCGTACATCTTCTGTCCTACAGTCTCGTAATCATCGCGTTCCAAGGCATCGCAGACATCCAGTACCCTCTGGATCTCCTCGATTACATATTCGGCCCTCATGTAGTCCTCATCGGATACCTTGCCCTTGACCTCGGAAAGCATCTGCATATCCACGTCGCGCAGATATTCTACTACCGGATATCCGGCAGCCTTGACGGCAGCCACTACGTGCTCGCAGGATGCGCGGCGCTTGTTGTAGGCCGAGGAGGCCAGCTCATGCTTCACCACCGAGTCGAGCAGCACCAGGCGGTAGCCCTTGGGATGGAACGGATAGTACTTGTACTCCATCGAGCGGCAGTCCAGGCGCATCAGGCTGCCGGCCTTGCCGAAGATGGAGGCGAACTGGTCCATGATGCCGCAGTTGACCCCGCAGTAGTTGTGCTCGGTGCTCTGACCGATGCGGGCCAGTTCGAACTTGTCGATGCCGAGGCCGAACATGTCGTTCAGCGCGTATGCGAAGGTGCTTTCGAGGGCTGCGGAGGAGGACATGCCCGCTCCGAGAGGCACGTCGCCTGCGAAGGCGGCGTCAAAGCCCTTGAGCACGTCGCCGCACCTCTTGATGGTCTCCCTGCATACTCCGAATACGTAGCGGGCCCAGGATGCAGCGGGGGCGTCGGTCTCGGCGAAGCCGAACTCTGCGTAGTCATCCAGGTCCACTGAGTAGACCCGTACCTTGTCCGTGCCGTTGAGGCGGATCTCCGCCATCATGCCCTTGTCGATGGCACCGGGGAATACGAAGCCTCCGTTGTAGTCGGTGTGCTCGCCGAT
>DVIL01000079.1 GCA_018711305.1 Candidatus Coprenecus stercorigallinarum | reverse complement strand
CCTTTCGTCATTGGAGGAGAATCCGACGTTCTTGCTCCTTGCCCGTCCTACGGCGTCTATCTCGTCGATGAAGACGATGCAGGGGGCCTTCTCCTTGGCCTGGCGGAAGAGGTCGCGTACGCGGGAGGCTCCCACGCCGACGAACATCTCCACGAAGTCGGAACCGCTGATGGAGAAGAAAGGTACGTTGGCCTCACCGGCCACTGCCTTGGCCAGCAGGGTCTTTCCTGTACCCGGAGGGCCTACGAGCAGGGCGCCTTTCGGGATTTTTCCTCCGAGGGCGGTATATTTCTGGGGGTTCTTCAGGAAGTCGACTATCTCCATCACCTCTACCTTGGCCTCCTCCAGGCCGGCGACGTCCTTGAAGGTGACTTTTACGTTGTTCTCCTTTTCGTACAGTTTGGCCTGGGACTTGCCGACGTTGAATATGCCGCCTCCTCCCGGACCGCCTCCGATGTTCTTCTGCATCGGACGGAACATTATGAACCACAGGAGTCCGAACAGCAGCAGAGGGAAGATTATCCAGTCGAAGATCTGGCCGAAGTAGTTGTTGCGCTCCTCAGTCGAGATGGTGAAACGCTGGGCGGGGGGAAGTTCCTGACGGGCCTCCTCGAAGTTCTCCTCGGCATTGAAGTTGCCGGACACTATGAAATAGAAATGGGGGCCTGCGACGGGTGTCTGGCCTCCGAAATAGCGGTTTACGTACTTGGAGAGGGAATCCTTGCGGATGTAGACCTCTGCCCGGTGCAGGTTGGTGATGTATGTTATCTTCTCCACATCCCCTTCAGGAATCATAGACTCTTTGACGGTCAGCCATTCGGTCTTTACCGGATCCGAGCCGGAGTAGGCTTTGATGACATATACCAGCGCGATGGCGAAGATGGCGTACAGTACCCACATCAGTCCTCTTACCGGACGGCCGGGACCCTGCATGCGTCCGCCTCCTGGGCGCTTGTTGTCCGGGGTGTTCATTTTGTCGTTATTGCTCATCTTTATATTCTTTACGTTCGGCGTCCGCCCAGAGGTCTTCGAGGCGGTAGAAATTGCGGTATTCGGTCTGGAAAATGTGAACTACAATGTTGAGGTAGTCGAGAATGACCCAGAAGCCGTTTTCCTTGCCCTGCATGCGGGCCACTTTCCTTCCGCATTTTTCAATCATCCTCTCTTCTATATTGTCTGCGATGGCTGCGACCTGTGTGGTGGAGTCCGCGTTGCAGATGACGAACCAGTCGGTTATGGCCGTCCCTATCTTCTTCAGGTCGAGGGCGCAGACGTTTTCAGCCTTTTTTTCGAGCATAGCCTCAGCTATGGTGTCTACTTCTGTCATAAATATTTTTCTAATTTTGCCGTGCAAATATACGCATTTATATTATAAAAACTGTGCCATGAACATTCATTGGTTGAAGATTACGGAGTCTACGAACAAAGATGCCTGGGCAGGCAGGGACTCCGCGCAGGACGGAACGGTGTGGTGTGCGGAGTATCAGAGTGCCGGCCGCGGGCAGAGGGGCAACCGCTGGGAAAGTGCGGCGGGGGAGAACCTGATGTTCTCTATCCTCTTCAAGCCTCGGAGGATGAGGGCCGCGGACCAGTTCGTGCTTTCACAGGTGTGTGCTGTGGGGGTGGCCCGTTATCTGAAGGAGAAGGGTATCGCTCCGGTTTATGTCAAGTGGCCCAACGACGTGTATGTCGCTTCCCGCAAGGTCTGCGGCATGCTTTTGGAAAATGCCGTCAGCGGTGACACTCTGTCAGTCTGTGTGGCCGGCATCGGAATCAATGTCAATCAGGTCTCCTTTCCTCCGGAACTCCCGAATCCCACATCGGTCCTGCTGTCACTTGGCGGCGGGGGGGCGGTTCCGGCCCGCATGGACCTGAGGGAGGAACTGGGGATGGTACTGGAACATATCCTTGGCCTTTACGGCAGGATAGGGGAGGACGGCAGGGTGCCGGGTCTGGACCAGGAGTACGGGGCTATGCTTTTCCGTCTGGGAGAGGAGGCCTGGTATGAGGAGACGGAGTACTTTACCGGAGGACAGGTGCACCGTTTCCGCGGATGTATCGTCGGGGTGGAAAAGGAAACCGCCCGTCTCGTGGTCAGGCACGGGGACGGACGGCCGGTCAAGTATTATTTTAAGGAAATCAAGTATATTCTTTAGGATTACAGGGATTTGAACAGCTCTACCGTTCCCTTGGGGTCATCCGAGGCAAAGAGGGCGTTGCCGGTGACAATCACGTCGGCGCCGGCGTCGCGCAGGGCTCCCGCATTGGTAAGGTTGACTCCGCCGTCTATTTCTATCAGGGCTTTGGAACCTGTACGGAGCAGAAGCTCGCGGGTCTCGGCCACCTTGCGGTAAGTGCTTTCAATGAAGGACTGGCCGCCGAATCCGGGGTTGACGGACATGAGTACGATCATGTCGCAGTATTCCGCTATGTATTCGAGGGAGGAGACGGGAGTGTGGGGGTTGAGTACCACACCGGCTTTCATTCCGTTGGCGCGTATGTTCTGCAGGCTGCGGTGCAGGTGTGTGCAGGCTTCATAGTGTACTGTGACGTATTCGGGGGAGCTGTCACGCAGTGTCGGTATGTACCGGTCGGGGTCCACTATCATCAGGTGTATGTCCAGAGGTTTGGCCGCCCTTTTTGCAATGTTGCGTATGACGGGGAAACCGAACGAGATGTTGGGTACGAACACGCCGTCCATCACATCGAGGTGGATGTAGTCGCACTGTGAGGAGTTGAGCATGTCGATAGTCTCACCGAGGCGGGTAAAATCCGAGGTGAGGATGGACGGGGATATCCTGAGCTGCTTTTTCATGATACGTATTTTTTATCTGCATTGTCTTATCACATCCTCAAGCAGCAGGACGAAACGGTCGAGGCTGGCCAGATCGAGCCTTTCTCCCGGAGCATGTACCCCGCGGAGGGTGGGACCGAATGAAATCATGTCCAGGTGAGGGTATTTGTCCAGGAACAGACCGCACTCGAGTCCGGCGTGGATGGCCCTGACTACAGGCTCCTTGCCGAAGAGACGGCGGTAGGATTCCTTGCAGACTTCGAGTATATGCGATTTGAGGCTCGGCTTCCAGCCGGGATATTCCGACTCGTGTGTCACTTCTGCCCCTGCCAGGACAAATGCCGATTCGATACGGAGGGCGGCATTGTGACGTGCCGAGTTGGTCGAGCTGCGCTGGCTGGTACCTATGCGTATCGTATTGCCCTCCTGCATCTTGACTGATGCGAGATTGGAGGATGTCTCCACGAGGCCCTTGACTTCCGCGCTCATGGCCATAACTCCGTGAGGTACCGAGTTCAGGGCGCAGATCAGACGGAAGACCGTATCCCGGTCGACTGCATGCGGGGGAGGGGTGACACCTTCTTCCCATACTGGGCTGATGCCCGGGTCCGTGATGGAGTACTCGTCCCTGAGTTCTCCGAGGACTTCCTGCTGCAGAGCCTTGAGTGCCGGAACGTCTTCCGGTGCGAGTGCCAGCAGGGCTCTGGCTTCACGGGCTATTGCGTTGCGCTTGTTGCCTCCGTCGATGGAGCAGAGAGTCATGGGAATGGCTTTCCATGCGCGGTAGAGCAGTCTTGCAAGGGACTGGACGGCGTTGGAACGTCCTTTGTCTATGTCATCTCCGCTGTGTCCGCCGATGCCGCCGCAGAATCCCGTGCTGATGCATACCGTACCGTCCGGTACCGGCGCAGGGCTGTAGCTGAATCTGGCTGTGGTGTCGATGCCGCCGGCGCATCCGATGAACAGTTCCCCTTCGTCCTCCGAATCGAGGTTGAGCAGGATGCTGCCGGTGAGGAAGTCGCTTTTGAGGGCGAAGGCCCCGTCGAGTCCGGTCTCCTCGGAGGTGGTGAAAAGGCACTCTATCCGTCCGTGGGGAAGGTCCTTGTCCTCGAGGACGGCCAGCTGTGCGGCGATGCCTATTCCGCAGTCGGCGCCGAGGGTTGTGTCCTTGGCTATCAGCCATCCGTCTTCCACGACGGCCTTTATCGGGTCCTTGGAGAAGTCGTGCATGACTCCGCTGTTTTTCTCGCAGACCATGTCCGAATGGCTCTGGAGTATGATGGTGGGAGAGTTTTCCCGTCCCGGTGTGGCGGGGATGGAAATGAGAACATTGCCGGCCTCGTCGGTCTTGCAGTCCATTCCGCGGTCTGCGGCGAATTTCTGGAGCCAGGCGATGATATGCTCCTCATGTCCCGACTCGCGGGGAATGGTCATTATCTCCCGGAAGTGGGATAGCACTTGTTCTGAAGTCATGGCTGTAGGTAGTTTTATAGGTTGGACTTGAGTTTTTTCTCTATGTCTGAGATGTACTGTCTGAACGAACTGTCTGTAGCCATGAGGTCGCAGACTGTCTCGCAGGCGTGAAGGACGGTGGCGTGGTTCTTGCCTCCGAGCTCAGAGCCGATAGTGGTAAGGGACTTGCCGGTCATGTTGCGGCACAGGTACATGGCTATCTGGCGGGCCTGTACGATCTCCCTCTTGCGGGTATTGGACAGCATCACTTCGTTGGAGATGCCGAAGTAGTCACTGACGGTGTTTCGTATCCTGGATATGGATATCTCGTCGTCGGAGACTGTCACTATCTTTTCTATTACCTCCTGTGCCAGCTGTAGCGTGATCTTCTTTTTGGTCAGGGTTGCGTGTGCCATCAGGGAGGCGAGGGTGCCCTCGAGCTCGCGCACGTTGTTGGTGACTTTGGAGGCGATGTAGCGGATTATGTCGTCGTCCAGCACGATGCCTTCCTTGAAGCTTTTGGCTTTGAGTATGGCGATGCGCGTATCCATGTCAGGAGGAAGCAGCTCCGTGGTAAGTCCCCATTTGAAGCGGGAGAGCAGCCTCTTCTCAAGTCCCTGCAGGTCTACGGGAGCTCTGTCGGAAGTGAATATGAGCTGCTTGTTGAGTCTGTGCAGGTGGTTGAATATCTGGAAGAAGGCATTCTGGGTGCCGGGCTTGTCGGCAAACTCGTGCACATCGTCTATGATCAGTACGTCCATCGACTGGTAGTAGTACTGGAAGTCGGTTACGGCGTTCTTGATGACCGAGTCCATGTAGTGGGTCTGGAATCGGTTTGCAGTCACGTAAAGCACTACCTTGTCGGGGAACTTCTCCTTGATCTCTATGCCGATGGCCTGGGCAAGGTGGGTCTTTCCGAGTCCCGTACTGCCATATACAAAAAAAGGATTGTATGCGGTGTTGCCGGGATTCTCGGCGATTGCCATGCCGGCGGCGCGGCCGAGGCGGTTGCAGTCTCCCTCTATGAGGCTGTCAAAGGAGTAGGCCGGGTTGAGATTGGGATTGACGGTGATGCCTTTCAGGCCGGGAATCACGTAAGGGTCCTCGATCTTCTGTACCTTGTCCTTGGGCAGGGCTATGTCGGGATTGATGATTTCGGAAGAAGGTTTTCCTGCCGGGTATCTTACTGTGGAGTCCTTCACGACGGGTACCTCGTACACCAGTCTTGCCTCGGGGCCTATGACCCTTTTCAGGGTCTTGCTGAGTATGTCGATGAAGTGGGCTTCTATGAATTCGGGGAAGTAGCCTGAGGGAACCTGTATAGTGAGGGTACTGCCTTCGAGCTTGACGGGCCTGATAGGCTCAAACCACGTTCTGAAACTGCTTTCAGGTATGTTGTCTTTAATGATAATCAGACAGTTATCCCATGCTTCACTATAGTTCATTCCGCAAAAGTCTTTTGATTTTTGGTTTAATTTAGTACTCTTCCCTTGTTTCGGGAAGGCAAAATTGAGTAAAAAAATCCAATTAAAAAAATAAAAAATCCTGTCGATTTTTAAACATATTGTTTATCAACAGGATTAATTTTAAAAAAATTTTTAACTCAAAACTTGTTACATTTTTATTTCAAAATACAGAAATTTTTATGTATTTTTTGGGGTCGTTCCTGATGCTGCGCACCAGTGAGTCGAGGTCGTTGGAAAGCCTTGTTACCGAGTTGTGCAGGGAGTCGGAGGTGAGGAGCCTCCCTATGCTTCCGGACGGATCCTGCATCCGGACAAGGAGGGCGCGCAAAGAATCTGCCGTGGCCCCGAGCTGTGCGTCGCGGAGGGAGGCGGTCACTTCTTCGGCGTTTGCGATGGCGTTTCCGGCAGAGGCTGCCGCAGAGTCCAGGCTGACGGTGATGGAGCCTATCCTGGATATGATTCCGGTGATTTCGGGGCTGCTGCCGTTTATTGCGGACGAGAGGGAGGCAAGGGCTGAGGCAGTGCTGTCGAGTTTGAGGAGAATGTCTTTTACAGCGGCCCTGTTGTCTTCGTCCATGATCAGGTTGACGGAGCTGACAGCCCGGTTGATGTTTCTGATGAGGCTGTCCAGTCCAGATACGGCCGGCTGGATGTTTTCTGCAATGGAAGAGAGCATGTCGGCCTCGCTGCCGCTCTGCAGGGTGTCTCCGGAACTGGCCGGTATGGAGGATGTTCCGGCGACAACCTTGATCTTTTTGGTGCCGAGGATGTCGGAACTGTAGGCGGTCATACGGGAGTCTTCCGGGAATTCGAATTCTCTGGACATGCTTATGGTGACAGTGTAGTCCATGGATTCCCTGTTGTATTCTATGTCGGATATGCGGCCTGCATGGAAGCCGCCCACGGTTACGGGGGTGGAGATTTCCAGACCGTCCACCTCCCTGCATATTATATAATAGGTGTCAGTCCTGGAGAAGATGTCCTTGCCTTTGAGAAATTCGACCGCAATAAGCGTGACGGCAATGACGATTACGGCGTACAGCCCTGTTTTGACCTCTTTCCTCATTTTTTACTCGCTTAGTTTTATGATGAATGCTTCCGGAAAGCTGTTGCGTATTTTCGGGAGGGCCTTGGCGGCTTCCTCGCGGGTGGGATACTGTCCTATGTAGTATTTGTAGTTCTTGCCGGACTTGATGTGGCGGCAGCTCCAGCCCTTGAATTCCCTGGCTCCGTCGGGCAGGAGGTAGGGGGATGCCATGATCTGTATCCCGAAGCCTGCAGCAGGTGAGTCGGCTGTGGCCTTTTTCTCTCCGGACGGGCGGCTGCTCCCTTCTGATGACGGAAGGTAGATGTCGGTGTCGTAAGCTTTCTTGTAGGCCTGGAATGCCTTGAACAGGTTGTTTGCGATGCGCTGCTGGCTGTTGCGGTCGGTGAGGGTGCGCATGTCGTTGGTGTTGGAGATGAAACCAAGCTCGACGAGGACTGCCGGCATGGTGCATTTCCAGAGGACGAGGAAGTTGGCCTGCTTGACTCCGCGGTTGTTCGCTACCGGTCCTGCATCGGCGTACTGCTGGACGAGGGTCGCAAAATCGAGGCTCTGCTCGAGGTGGGCGTTCTGCAGCAGGGAGAAGATGATGTAGGACTCGGGGTTGTTGGGGTCGAATCCCTGGTAGTTGGAGGTGTAGTCATCCTCCAGGACGATTACGCTGTTCTCTGTCTGGCAGATTTCAAGGTTCTCGCTGTTCTTGTCCTGGCCCATGACGAAGGTCTCGTGGCCGCGTGCGGATCGGTCTCCGGCCGAGTTGACGTGGATGGAGATGAAGAGGTCGGCGTTGTTCTTGTTGGCTATGTCGGCCCTGCGGTACAACTCTACGAAACGGTCATCGCTGCGGGTGTAGATGACATTTACCGAGGGATAATTGCGCTTTATCAGGTCCCCGAGGCGTCTGGCGACGGAGAGGGTGATGTTTTTTTCATATATTTTCCCGTTGATGGCTCCGGGGTCATGGCCGCCGTGACCGGCGTCTATAACGACTGTCCTTAGTTCCACGACTTGCCTGTTCTGAGCTGATAATGAGTGTCCTGAGAAAGCCAGAGGAAGCCATGCCGACAATAGGTATATTAGGATAATGCGTCTCATACCGGGAGCAAAGTTAGTAAAACTTTGGAATGAGTTTTGCTGTAAATTCAAAAAAGACTATATTTGTCCGAAATTATTCACTTACTCCAGAAATAATCCGAATCCACATTATTTTAATGCAGTCCCTTAAACCATTGGTGTGTGTCATAGCGGTAGCGGTGTTGTTTCTTGCCTCAGGACGGCAGGCGGATGCCCGTTACGTGGCACAGGACACTCTCAGGGCAGTAGTGGCGGATACCCTTGCTGCCGCGGATTCATTGGCTGCGGACGGTGTGCAGGCGGATTCGCTCATGACTGCCGATACGGCCCGGAAGGGAATGCTGGAGATGCCGGCTTTCTCGACTGCGGTGGATTCGGTGATTGAAGATTTTTCGTCGGGGCGGCAGATGATTTATTATTATGGAGAGGCGAGTGTGACTTACGGGGACATGAAGCTTACAGCCGAATATATGGAATACGATGTCGAAAGACAGGTGGTCTATGCCGCAGGTGTGGCCGATACCGCAGGTGTGGTGAAGGGCAAGCCGGAAATGACTCAGGGGGGCAAGACGTATTCCATGGACAATGTCTTCTACAATTTCAAGACAAACAAGGCCAGGATCAAGAATGTGGTGACATCCGAAGAGGACGGGGTGCTGCGCGGGGAGAATATCAACATGATGCCTGACCGCTCTGTGAATATCTCCGGAGGAAAATATACGGTATGCGATGCGGAACATCCGCATTTCTACCTGAAGATGACAAAGGCCAAGATAGAGACACAGCCAAAGCAGAAGACAGTTTTCGGTCCTGCCTACCTGGTGCTCGCAGACGTGCCGCTGTACCCTCTGATGCTTCCTTTCGGTTTTGTGCCGAAGAGACCGGAGAGAGCAAGCGGCATTCTCTTTCCTAATTTCGGGGAAGAGGCGTCCAGAGGTCTGTTCATCAAGGACGGAGGAGTGTATTTCGTGTTGGGGGACTACTTCGATGTGGCCCTTACCGGAAGCCTTTATTCAAAAGGGTCGTGGAATGTGAATATGTCTACCCGCTACAAGCTGCGCTACAAGTTTGACGGAAGTCTCGACATCACCTATTCCAATGACCAGACGGGCGAGCGTGGAAGTACTGACTTTTTCCAGACCAAGAACTTCAGTGTGAAGTGGAGCCATGCCCAGGATTCCAAGGCCAGGCCGGGAACCTCCTTCAGGGCTTCGGTGAATTTCTCCAGCCCGTCAAACAACCAGTACAACTATACCGATATCAACCAGGCTCTCGAGAACCAGGTATCGTCGTCCATCTCCTATTCCAGGACCTGGTCGGCCCTCAGCGTGTCGGTGAACGGTCTGCACAGCCAGAATTCCAGAGACAGTTCGTATGCTATCACCCTGCCTAACATTACCCTGAATGTCAACCGTTTCTACCCGTTCAGGCGGAAGAACAGGGTAGGGCCCGAGAAATGGTACGAACAGTTTGCGCTGAGCTACAATACCACTTTGCAGAACAAAATCAACTTCAAGGCCAGCGAGGTGCGCGATCCGGACTTCTGGGACAAGATGCAGACAGGCATGACGCACAACTTTTCCATCGGTCTGCCCACCTTTACCATACTCAAATATCTGACTCTCGCCCCTTCGGTGTCATACGGCATGAACTGGTATTTCAGCTCCCAGAGCATGTATTACAATCCGGAGACGGATGAGGTCGAGACGATACGTACCGGACTGTTCGAGGACTTCGGAGCCTCCCACAACTTCTCGGCCAGCGCCTCCCTCAGTACGAGGCTGTACGGTCTGTTCAATTTCCGCAGGGGCAAGCTCAAGGCTATACGTCACATGATATCGCCCTCCTTGTCGGTATCCTATGCGCCGGAGATGGGTACCAGACTCAACGGATACAGGGTCTACAACTATACCGATATCTATGGAGTGGACCATTCCGTAGAGTACAACAAGTGGGCCGGCGGGCTGTATTCCCCTCCTTCGCCGGGGCAGACGGCATCGTTAGGCTTCCAGATAGGCAACAACCTGGAGGCCAAGGTGGTGGACAGGAAGGACACTACCGGGACAGGCATGAAGAAGATAAAACTGATCGACAATCTCAATATTTCCGGAAGCTACAATTTCCTGGCGGATTCGATGAAACTCTCCAACATCAATGTCAATATGACGACGAATGTGCTGGAAAAGGTAAGCATTTCGGCCGGAATGACTCTGGACCCGTATGCGGTGGACGGTCAGGGACAGCGGTACAACCGCTATAACGTGACGGCAGTCCCCGGTTTCCGTCTTGTGCGCCTGACCAATGCCAATGTGTCCCTCGGGTTCAGCCTGCAGGGCGAGGGCAAGGGTAAGGGAAATGACGGTTCGCTGGCCGGAGGAGGCGGAGGCGGCGTCAAGGTCACGGGCGAGTCTCCTGCCTATACGAGGGTGTTCTACCATCCGGTGACCGGTGAGTATATCCCGGGAGGCTGGGTCTACTATCTCAATCCCGAGGTGCCGTGGTCCCTGTCGTTCAACTATTCCTACAACTACTCCAAGTCGTACCAGTACAGCAACGACCAGCTGATAGTACGCAACAACCATACGCAGACCCTCAATGTGACCGGGCAGGTGAGGATAACCAAGGCCCTGAACCTCAACCTTACCAGCGGATTCGACATAACCCGGCTGAGACTTACCACTACCCAGATAAGCGCCACGTACGACCTGCACTGCTTCCAGATATCATTCTCGTGGGTGCCTATCGGACAGTGGAAACAGTGGAGCTTCAGGATCAATGCCAAGGCCGCGGCTCTGGCAGACCTTCTGTCCTACCGCAAGGGAACTTCGCAATGGGATAATTGATAAATCATTAATAACTAAATATTTTACTGCAATGAAAAAAGTAATATCTTCTCCTCTCGCTCCCGCAGCAGTGGGACCTTACAGCCAGGCTATCCAGGCCGGCGACACTCTTTATGTATCAGGTCAGCTTCCTATCGATGCCGCTACCGGCAAGTTTCCCGAAGGCGGAGTGAAGGAGCAGCTGCACCAGGTGTTCAAGAATATCGGACATGTGCTTTCCGAGGCCGGCTACAGCTATTCCGATGTTGTGAAGACCACAGTCTATCTGCAGGATATGGCGGATTTCGGTACTCTCAACGAGGTGTACTCCCAGTATTTCAGCGAGCCCTATCCCGCACGTGTGGCATATCAGGTGGCTGCACTGCCCAAAGGCGCTCTCGCAGAGGCCGAGGTAATCGCTGTAAAATAAATCACTGACAGATGTACGGAATTTTAGAATTACAGGCCAAGAGTATCGAGGAACTCAACACCATAGCGCAGGAACTGAAAATCAGGAAGGCAGATTCCATGTCCAAGGAAGATCTGGTGTACAAGATTCTCGATGAACAGGCCGTGCAGACCAAGGAGGTGCCCAAACTGCGGAAGCGCAGGCGGATATCCGACGGGACCGGACAGTCATCCGAAAATACTGCCGGACCGGAGCCCGAAGCGGATACAGCCGTAGTGGAAACTCCTGCCGCTGTCACCCCCGCCCCTGAGACCGCAGAGACAACACCCCAGCAGCCCAAGCGCAAGCGTGGCCGTCCCAAGAAAAATCCGGCTGCCGCAACTCCTGCCGCCGCTCCTGCTGCCGTTCCCGCCGCTGCCGCCCCTGAAACCCCCGAGTCCAAGGCAGAGGCCGAGGCTCCAAAGGCAGAGCAGAACCCCGCAGAGGACCAGAACGGACAGGAAAAAGGCCAGCAGCAGGACAACCGCCAGAATCAGAAGGGACAGCAGCGTAGGGGCCGCAAGCGTATGAATGCTCCTGCGGCAAATGTTCCTGCAGCAAATGCTCCTGCATCCGAGACTGCAGTGGAAGCTTCTCCGGAGCGCCGCCAGACACCGGAGAAACCGCAGCCCAA
The DNA here is from genome assembly GCA_018711305.1 of Candidatus Coprenecus stercorigallinarum. Taxonomy (GTDB): domain Bacteria; phylum Bacteroidota; class Bacteroidia; order Bacteroidales; family UBA932; genus Coprenecus; species Coprenecus stercorigallinarum. The sequence continues at coordinate 13,832 of DVIL01000079.1, read as the reverse complement.
ACCGGAACCCAGACCTGAGACCAGACCGGAGCCCAAGCCTGAATATGAAGGCATAGTGGAAGCTCAGGGAGTTCTGGAGATAATGCCTGACGGATACGGCTTCCTCCGTTCCTCGGATTACAATTATCTCAATTCGCCCGATGATATCTATGTCTCCCAGAATCAGATCAAGTCCTATGCCCTGAAGACAGGGGACACCATCATCGGAGAGATCCGTCCTCCACGCGAGGGAGACAAGTATTTCCCTTTGGTGAAGATACATACCATCAACGGACGTACTCCCGAATATATCCGCGACAGGGTGCCTTTCGATTTCCTGACTCCGCTTTTCCCCGACGAGAAATTCACTCTTACCGGCAACGGACACAATGATCTGTCGTGCAGGATTGTGGACCTGTTCACACCTATAGGGAAAGGGCAGAGGGGTCTGATAGTGGCGCAGCCCAAGACAGGTAAGACCATACTCCTCAAGTCCATAGCCAATGCCATTGCGGACAACCATCCCGAGGTCTACATGATCGTCCTTCTTATAGACGAGCGTCCCGAGGAGGTGACGGATATGGCCCGCAGCGTGAAGGCTGAGGTCGTGGCTTCCACATTCGACGAACCTGCCGAACGGCATGTCAAGGTGGCCAGTATCGTGCTGGAGAAGGCCAAGAGACTGGTGGAATGCGGGCATGATGTGGTGATTTTCCTCGACTCCATTACCCGTCTTGCAAGGGCTTTCAACACTGTGCAGCCTGCATCCGGCAAGGTGCTTTCAGGAGGTGTGGACGCCAATGCCCTCCACAAGCCCAAACGGTTCTTCGGAGCGGCCCGCAACATCGAGAACGGAGGTTCGCTGACCATACTGGCTACAGCCCTGACCGATACGGGTTCCAAGATGGACGATGTGATCTTCGAGGAGTTCAAGGGTACCGGCAATATGGAGCTGCAGCTCGACCGCAAGCTGGCCAACAAGCGTATCTTCCCCGCTGTCGACGTGACTCTCAGCAGTACCAGACGCGATGACCTGCTCCTGGACAAGGACAAGATCAACAGGCTGTGGGTTCTCCGCAACTTCCTGGCCGACATGACAAGTGTGGAAGCCATGGAGTTCCTGAAAAAGCGTATGGAGGGTACCAAGAACAATGAGGAGTTCCTCATCTCCATGAACGGCGAATAAAGCGTGAAAACGGGTAAAATGCTGCGTTGTCCGCGGTATCACGGCGGCGGTCATTTACGTGAGTAAACTCCCTTGCCGTGAACCTTGACGCCTTGCATTTTTCCCGTTTTCACACTTTATTAAATAAAAAAGGGAGTCCGGTGATGGAACTCCCTTTTCTTTTTATTTTTGTTTAATAGGTTATGCCGGTGAGATGGCTCCATTAGGACAAGCGTCAACGCATGTACCGCAGTCGGCGCAGGTATCAGGATCAATCGAGTAAACATCTCCGGCGGAGATAGCTCCAACAGGGCATTCGTCAATGCAGGAGCCGCATGCTACACATGCATCAGGATCAATTTTGTGTGCCATAAAAAAGTAGTGTTGTTATTAAAAGTTCCGCAAATATAGTAAAATTTCCCTAATATCCGAATATTTCGTCAGTGCTCAGTCTCGTGAGCTTTCCATATTTTTCCAACGATTTGAGGTCCAGGTTTTCAGGATCTCCGAGGATACATATTGTATAGGTCCTGTCCTTGACTGTACTCTGTTGGAAATCTATGACATCCTGGAGGGTGTAGTCCAGCACGCTGTTGTAGATGTCCCGGTTGATGTCGTAGTCCAGCCCGAGTTTCTGTGCTTCGAGGTATGCCCACAGAACGTTGCTCTTGATGGTACGCTGGGTGCGTATGTTGGTGAGCAGGGATTCCTTGGCGATATCGAAGGCATTCTGGGAGACAGGCATGTCGTTGATGATGCTGTTGAAGGCATCGAGGGCGTCTGTCATCTTGTCGTTCTGGGTGGCTATGAAGTCGGTGTATATGCAGTAGCCGTCTTTCTCGGAAGGCAGGCTGTAGTAGGCGCTGGCCGAGTATGCCAGTCCGCGGGCCTCGCGCATCTCCTGGAAGACTATGCCGTTCATGCCGCCTCCGAAATAGGCGTTGTACATGGTGGCTGCAGGTACTTTGGCGGGGTCATAGGTCTCGCCGTTGTTGGAGAAGGAGAAGAGATAGATCTGGTTGGACTCGTAGGGAGCGAGGAGTACTCTGTTCTCTTTGGTCAGCTGTTCCCTGTACTTCTTTGTCGCGTCGAGGGGAATCAGCTCCTCCGGTACCTGGTGAAGGGCGTTGACGGAACTGACAGCTTCTTCTCCTGTCAGCGGGCCGTAGTAGAGGACCTTGTGCTCATAGTCGAACAGGTTGTGGATTCTGTCGAGGAGGGTCCTGTCCGTCAGATTCCGCAGTTCCCTTTCGGAAAGGTCGGTGCGGAGTGGATTGTCCTTGCCGTAGACGCCGTACATCTGGAGCATGCGGAAGTTGGAGGCCTGCTCATGTTTGGCATTGGCCCTCTGCTGCAGGATATTTGTCTTCATGGCGCTGAGGGCATCAGGATTGGCGGAGGCCTCTGCCACGAGTTTCTCGAAAAGGGTTACGGCCTCTTCCATATTTTCCGCGAGGCCGCCAACCACGGCGTAGGTGACATCGGCTCCGGGAATGATGGAGTAGCTGCAGGCCAGATTGTAGAATGCCTGCTTGTATTCTACGGGAGACATGTCTTCCGTGCCCAGATAGTCCAGATACTGCATGGCGTAGGAGAGGAGCTTGTCCGTGTTGCTGCCGGTCTCGAATACATAGACGAGCTGGAAGATTCCGTTTACGGTATTCTGCTTGTAGAGGACGGGTATGCCGGACTTGGCTGTGAGAATGCTCATGTCCTTCCCGAAGTCAACGAAGACGGGCTCTATGGGAGTCACTTCCCTGGCCATGATGTCGCGCAGGAACTGGCTGGAAGTGTCCCTGTTGGTGAGAATGGGAGTGATGGCCGGCTTTTCTATCTTCTCGATATCGGAGTCGGGGGCCTGGAGTTTAAGTACTTCGACATAGTTGTCATCACCGAGGCAGGTGTTGGCGTAGGCCACGAGCTCGTCCTTGGTAATTGCCGAGATATTGTCCACGAGGTTGACAGTGGCTGACCAGTCCTCTCCGTTGATGAAGGAGTTGACGTATGCATAGACCATGCCGGCCGAACTTTCTGTCATCTGCATCTGGCGGAGCTTGTAGTTGTTGGCGGTCGCTGTCAGCAGGCTTTCATCGAACTCGCCTTTCCTGAGGATGTCCACCTGCTCGAGTATGATGTCCTTGACCTCGTCAAGGGTCTGCCCCGGCCTGGGCTCGCCGATGAACATCAGGACTGAATAGTCGGCCAGGGAGTAGACTCCGCCGTAGAGGCTGAGGACTCTCTGGGGCTGGTTGACATTTATGTCGATGAGACCTGCAGTACCGTTGTAGAGTATCTCTCCCATGAGGCCGAGCTTGGTGTTGTCAGGGTCGTTTGCTCCGGGAAATCTCCAGGCGACCAGCACCTTGGGGGACTCCAGACCGCGCACTTCAGTGACTATGGGCTCGGTTATGGGGTCCTCAGGCTTGAATGTGAGCTTCTTCAGGTCCGGATTGGGCTGGAGTGTCCCGAAATATTTTTCTATGATTCTGATGGTTCTGTCGGGGTCGAGGTCACCGGAGATGCAGATGGCCATGTTGTTGGGTACGTACCACTCCTTGTAGTAGTTCTTGATGTTGGTGATGGAGGGGTTCTTGAGGTGCTGCTGGCTGCCGAGAACAGTCTGCCGGCCGTAGGGATGGTTGCGGAAAAGGGATGCGAACATGGTGTCGTACATCTTTCCTATGTCATCGGTCAGGGACATGTTCTTCTCTTCGTAGACGGTCTCGAGCTCGGTGTGGAAGCCGCGGATGACATTGTTGGCGAAGCGGTCAGCCTGGATGATGGCCCAGTTCTCCAGCTCGTTGGATGGAATGTTCTCCGTGTAGCAGGTCACGTCATAGCTGGTATAGGCGTTGGTGCCGGAGGCTCCTATGGCTGCCATCAGCTTGTCGTATTCGTTAGGAATGGCGTACTTGGAGGCTTCGTAGGATACGGAATCTATCTGGTGGTAGATGGCTGTGCGCTCCTCTTCGTCAGTGGTGTTCCTGTATATTTCGAAAAGTCTCTCGATCTCGTCGAGGAGGGGCTTCTCGAGGCTGTAGTTCTGGGTTCCGAAGGATTCGGTACCTTTGAACATGAGGTGTTCGAAGTAGTGAGCCAGTCCTGTGGTGCTGCTGGGATCGTTCTTGCTGCCGACTCTCACTGCTATATGTGCGTTGATGCGCGGCTCGTCCCTGTTGACACTCATGTAGACTTTCAGACCGTTGTCGAGAGTGTAGATTCTGGTTCCGGTGGGGTCTCCCGGCACCGTGTCATATTTGGGACCGCAGGACGTGGCCCCGGACAGAATGACGGCCGCCAGAGCCGTTCCTGTCAGTAATCTGGTGATTCTGGACATGATGCTGTGTGTTAGAAGTGAGTAAAATTATGTCCAACAAAGTTAGCATTTTTTCTCCCGAAAAAACTATCTTTGCGAGATAAATGCAAGATGATGACCATGCGTGATATGAACCGATTGATATGCAGTGTTATAATTCTGTTTTGCCTCCATTTTGCCGGTGCGGTGGGCGCCGGTGCGCAGAATGTTTTCGAGCAGACCGTATCCTTTGACAAGATAGTCCATGATTTCGGGGATATAATGATGTCGGACGGGCCGCAGAAGTGTTCTTTCAAAGTCAAGAACATAAGCGACAGACCGATCGTCATACACCGCGTGCTTACATCCTGCGGATGTACGGAGCCGACGTGGACGCAGGAGCCTATCCGTCCCGGAGGCACGGGCGAAATACAGGTGGTGTTCTCGAATGATCAGGGGCCGTATCCTTTCAGCAAATCCGTGACGGTATATGTCTCCGGACTCAGCAAACCGGTGATTTTGAAGGTGAAGGGCGTGGTGCATGACAAGCCCAAGAGTCTCTCGGAGCTGTTTCCGGTAGCAAGCGGCCCTCTCGGATTCCGTGAGGGGACTGTCTCCATGGGACAGATCGAGCAGGGACTGGCCCGCAGCATAGAGGTCGAGCTGGCCAATACCTCAGGCCGCAGCATCGAAGTCAGCTTTACGGACATGACTCCCGGACTGACAGTGTCCATGCCGTCCGGTACCATCCCGGCCAGATCGAAGACACGGATCACATGTATGGTGGACACCCGCCGTACGGATGGCCGGAAGTGGGGCAAGACGCCGTTTACGTTTTCTGCGGTAGTGGACGGGAAGAAGTATTCCAAAGTACTTACCGTAGAGGCTCTTGTCAAGGAGAATTTCACTTCGCTTACCGAAGCGCAGAAACGCGCCGGGGCCCTGCCTCAGTTCGAGTCGTCTTCCCTCGAGCTCGGCGTGGTCGGGAGCGGCTCCAGACTGACGGGGGAGTTTGTTGTCAAGAATATAGGCAAGGAACCGTTCCGCATTTACAAGGCTGATGCCAGTGAGGGGGGAGTGACAGTGGACATACCGGAGCCGGTGCCTTTCGGAGAAGAGGCGGCTGTACGGGTCCGGGTGGATACAAGCGGACAGAGCGGTGAGGTGCTGAATATCGTCACTCTGATAACCAATTCTCCTACAAGACCGATAATCAATTTATTCGTAATATACACCGTAAAATAGAGATATCATGAACAATAAGTCAGACAGACAAGGTGATTTTTTCGATGAGTACCATCATGACGATTCGGCTCTGGTGATGAACGACGGGGTGGAGCAGCCGCCTATCGTGAATCCCTATCTGAACCGCATGGTACGCCACCGGCGTGCCCCTATGACCGTGGACGACTATATGAAAGGTATAGTGGAAGGAAATACCATTGTGCTCAGCCAGGCCATAACTCTCGTCGAGAGTTCCCTGCCGGAGCACAGGGACATGGCGCATGAGCTTATCGTCCGCTGCCTGGAGCATTCCAAACGCAAGGAATCGATGAGGATAGGCATCACAGGTGTACCCGGTGCCGGAAAAAGCACTTTCATAGAGGCTTTCGGCAATTTGGTTACAGGCAAGGGACATCGCCTGGCGGTGCTGGCCATTGACCCGAGCAGCGAGAAGACCAAGGGCAGTATTCTCGGGGACAAGACCCGTATGGAGACTCTCTGCAACAATCCCATGGCCTTTATCCGTCCCAGCCCGTCCGCAGGTTCTCTCGGCGGAGTAGCCCGCAAGACACGCGAGACCATTCTGCTATGCGAGGCGGCCGGATACGATGTGGTCTTTATCGAGACAGTGGGTGTGGGGCAGTCCGAGACGGCCGTGCACTCGATGAGCGATTTCTTCCTGCTGATTCTGATCTCCGGCGCCGGAGACGATCTCCAGGGCATCAAGCGCGGAGTGATGGAGATGTCGGACCTTATAACTGTCAACAAGGCTGACGGCACCAATATAGAAAAGGCAAACATGGCCCGGGCGCTTTATGCCAACGCCCTGCATCTTTTCCCTCCGACAGAGTCCGGATGGGCTCCTACGGCCCTTACAGCATCGTCCGTGGAAAAGACCGGCCTGGACGATATATGGGCCATGATGGAGAAGTATTTCAAGCTCGTAAAGGGCAACGGATATTACTGGAAACGCCGTCTGGAGCAGGACCGCTACTGGATGTACGAGACCATCAACAATTCTCTCAAGGACATGTTTTACGAGAATCCCTCGGTCGCTGCGGCTCTGCCCGATTATGAGAATGCGGTGCTTGAAGGCAGGATCGATTCATTCTCGGCTGCAGGAGAGCTGATAAAGCTCTATAACAGGAAATGATCTGGCATCTGCTCAAGGATGTGCTTCTCAATGCATGGCTCATCACGTCCCTGGTGATGGTGATGATGATCATGATTGAGTATGTCAACGTGGCTTCGGCCGGCCGGTGGTTCGGCCGGCTCCAGGGATCACCGCTGAGGCAGGTTACGGCAGGGGCGCTGTTAGGGCTGATTCCGGGATGTATAGGCGGTTTCGCCGCAGTTTCCCTGTTTTCACACGGAATCATCAGTATGGGAGCTTTGGTGGCGGCGATGATCTCGTCTTCCGGGGACGAGTCATTTGTGATGCTGGCGATGATTCCCCGTCAGGCCCTGATTCTTTTTGCCGTGCTGTTTGTCCTGGCCATCATCTGCGGACTTCTGACTGACCTTGTTTTCAGAAAGCATCCGATCCGGGTGAGCTGTGACCCCGGTTTTGAACTGCATGATGCGAATAAAGGGGAGTTCCCCAGGATTTTCCGTCTTTCGTCCTACCGTGGGATGCGCTCCGCGGGGTGGGAGAGACTGGTGCTGATAGGGCTGATACTTGCATTTGCCGTGGCTGTGTTCACCGGTGTGCTTGAGCATGAGCATGTGGGGGAGGATGCGGCCGGAGCGGTTGCAGCAGCCGATGCCGTCGCTCATGCCCATCATGTACATGGACACGGTGTCCCCTTAAATTTCCTGAGCGAGAGATGGATGAATGTGCTCTTCGCGATTCTGAGCCTCTTCGTCGCCCTGCAGGTGGCCGCGTCTTCCGAACATTTTGTCAAGGAACATCTCTGGCATCATGTCATCCGCAAGCATGCCCTCAGGACTTTCCTGTGGACTGCCGGAGCCTTGGCGGTAATAACCGTCGGCATGCAGTACGTCGATGTCGGTGACTGGCTCCGCGACAATACCTATTATCTGCTGATTCTTGCAGCGCTCATAGGAATGATTCCGGAGTCTGGACCCCACATGGTCTTCATCACCCTTTTTGCCGGAGGGTATGTCCCGTTCTCCGTTCTGCTGACCAGCTCCATGTCGCAGGACGGCCACACTTCGCTTCCGCTGCTGGCGTCAAGTACCCGCAGCTTCCTCGTCGCTAAAGTCGTCAACGCCCTCTTCGCCATCCTCATCGGCAGCCTCTTCTACCTCTTCGGCCTTTAGCATTTATCTGATTCGCGGCCTGTGTGCCCGGGCAGGACTTGTCCGTGCTGAAAAGGACGCGCCTATGGCGCTATCCCTCCCACCGTGAGTATCATCTGATTACTTCGTAATTCGGTGATACTCAGGGTGGGCCCCTCCCGCTAACAGGCCGCGGGTGGCATGCTTTTCAGCACGGACAAGTCCTACCCGGGCGGATGCAGCGTCGGATATTGTTCCAAGTCGTGATAAATTTTGCGAAATATTCTGAATATTCCATATCTTTGTAGATTGTACAAAATATGTTTTTAGATGGCATCAATTAATGGATTTTTGAAGAAAATTTTCGGTTCGAAGGCCGAAAGGGACATGAAGCAGATCAAGCCTATACTCGACAAGGTGCTGGCTGCATATGAAAGGATAGACAAGCTTTCGGATGACGGGCTGCGAGCAGAGTCAGAAAGGATAAAAGGAGTAATACAGAGCAGGATAGCTGCGGATGAGGAGCAGAAGAAAGCGCTTCGCGCCCAGCTTGAAGACGTCAATATAGCAGTCGAGAAGAAGGAGGCTCTGGCTACTGAGGTGGACAAGCTGACCAAGAAGATCGACGATGAGATAGAGGAGGTGCTCAACGAGGTGCTTCCGGACGCTTTTGCCGTGATGAAGTCAACTGCGCGCCGTTTCAAGGAGAAAGAGGTCATCGAGGTGACCGCTACCGATATGGACCGTGAGTTCAGTGCAAAGCACGACTATGTCAGGATAGAGGGTGACAAGGCCTTTTGGAGCCATACCTGGATGGCCGGCGGCAACCCTATCACATGGGACATGGTTCATTACGATGTCCAGCTCATCGGAGGTATAGTCCTGCACCAGGGCAAGATATCTGAGATGGCGACCGGAGAGGGAAAGACACTTGTCGCGACTCTTCCCGTATTCCTCAACGCTCTGGCAGGCAAGGGAGTCCATGTGGTTACCGTCAACGACTACCTCTCCAAGCGAGACTCCGAGTGGATGGGGCCCCTCTATCAGTTCCACGGACTGAGGGTAGACTGCATCGACAAGCACCAGCCCAACTCTGCAGCCCGCCGTGCCGCTTACCGCGCCGATATCACTTTCGGTACCAACAATGAATTCGGTTTCGACTACCTCCGCGACAACATGGCCATCGACCGCAATGACCTCGTGCAGCGCAAGCATCATTACGCCATCGTCGATGAGGTCGACTCCGTGCTGATAGACGATGCACGTACGCCTCTTATCATATCCGGACCTGTCCCCCGTGGCGACGACCAGCAGTTCGCCGAGTTCAAGCCCTACGTGGAGAGACTTTACAACGCCCAGAAACAGCTTGTGACCAAGCTCCTTACCGATGCGAAGAAACTTATCGCCGAAGGGAAGGAGACCGAGGGTGCAAAACTGCTGCTGAGGGCGCACAAGGGCCTTCCGAAATACAATCCCCTGATCAAGTTCCTGTCCGAGCCAGGCATGAAGCAGCTCCTGCAGAAGACCGAGAATTTCTACATGCAGGACAACAACAAGCAGATGCACCTGATTACGGATGACCTCTTCTTCATCATCGAGGAGCAGAGCAAGACGGTGGAGATGACCGACAAGGGCAATGATCTCATCGCTGCCAGCGTATCCGATGACAAGTTCTTCATCCTTCCCGATATAGGTAACGAGATAGCGGAACTCGAGAAGGAGAACATCACTCCGGAGGAGAAGCAGGAGAAAAAGGCGGCCCTGCTTTCAGACTACGCCCTCAAGTCAGAGAGGGTACACACCGTCACCCAGCTGCTCAAGGCCTATGCGATGTTCGAGCGTGACGTAGAGTATGTTGTGATGGACAACAAGATCAAGATCGTCGACGAGCAGACAGGACGTATTCTTGAGGGACGCCGTTATTCCGACGGTCTCCATCAGGCCATCGAGGCCAAGGAGAACGTGAAGGTCGAGGCCGCCACCCAGACTTTCGCAACCATCACCCTCCAGAACTATTTCAGGATGTACCACAAGCTGGCCGGTATGACAGGTACGGCAGAGACGGAAGCCGGAGAGTTCTGGTCCATCTACAAGCTGGATGTCGTAGTCATCCCCACGAACCGTCCCGTTATCCGCAAGGACGAGGATGACATCATCTACAAGACCAAGAAGGAAAAATACAATGCTGTCATAAAGAAGATCGTGGACCTCACCGAAGCCGGCCGTCCGGTGCTCGTAGGTACGACTTCTGTGGAAATATCCGAGCTGCTCAGCAAGATGCTCAAGCTCCGCGGCATAAAGCACAACGTACTGAATGCCAAGCAGCATGCGCGTGAGGCCGAGATAGTGGCCCATGCGGGAGAGGCCGGCACGGTAACCATCGCCACCAACATGGCGGGCCGTGGTACAGATATCAAGCTCGGGCCCGGAGTCAAGGAGGCCGGCGGTCTGGCCATCATAGGTACCGAGCGGCATGACAGCCGTCGTGTGGACCGTCAGCTGCGAGGCCGTGCCGGACGTCAGGGGGACCCGGGATCATCCGTGTTCTACGTCTCCCTCGAGGACAATCTGCTCCGTCTCTTCGGCGGCGAGCGTATGGCATCTCTCGTGGACAAGATGGGTCTGAAGGAAGGCGAACCCCTGCAGCATCCCATGCTCTCGAGTTCAATCGAAAGAGCGCAGCGCAAGGTGGAGGAGAACAACTTCGGTATCCGTAAGCGTCTGCTCGAATATGACGATGTGATGAACTCCCAGAGGGAGGTGATATACAACAAGCGCCGCAATGCCCTCTACGGCGAGCGTATCGACGTGGATGTCATGAACATGTTGGGTGACTGCTGCGAGGTGCTGGCCGACAAGTCGGAGAGCATGGAGTATGAGGACTTCAAGCTCGAGGTGATGAAGACTCTGTCAGTGGATCCTGAGTTCGATGCCGAATTCTACAGAAACGCTTCAAGGGACAAGATCTCCGATGCCCTCAACGCGCAGCTGAGACGTGAGTACGAGCAGCGCAGCGAGGCCATGGTGGCCCAGGCATGGCCGATCATCAAGACCATCTACGAGCGCCAGGGCCAGCAGTTTGAAAATGTGGCAGTGCCGGTAGGGGACGGAACCAAGGTCATGCGCGTCATCGTCAATCTCAAAAAGGCGTACGAGACCCAGGCCAAGGAACTTGTCAGGGCCGTCAGCAAGACCATAACCCTAATCATGATAGACGATGCCTGGAAGGAGCATCTGCGTGACATGGACGATCTCAAGCAGTCCGTCCAGAATGCCACCTACGAACAGAAGGACCCTCTGCTTATCTACAAGTTCGAGAGCTTCAACCTCTTCAAGGGAGTCATTGAGCGTATCAGCCGCGAGGTGGTGACATTCCTCCTGAGAGCCCGTATCCCTGTAAGGGAAAATGCACCCCAGGACGTACACGAGGGAGAAAGACGCCGTATGGACATGAGCCGTATGCATACCTCACGTACCGATATGGTGACCAACGGAGGCGAGCCCAAGAGCAATGCGCCTGTCCGTGTGGAGAAGAAGGTGGGCCGCAATGATCCGTGCCCCTGCGGTTCGGGCAAGAAGTACAAGAACTGTCACGGAAGACTGGAGAATAATTAAACCTTTATGATATATGGATAAATTTGACATTATCGTGGTCGGTTCCGGCCCAGGTGGCTACGTAGCCGCAGTCAGAGCAGCACAGCTCGGCAAGTCAGTCGCAGTCATAGAACGTTCAGAGATCGGCGGTATCTGCCTCAACTGGGGCTGTATCCCCACAAAGGCCCTGCTCAAGAGCGCTCAGGCCTATACATACGCCCTGCATGCCGCTGAATACGGATTCGAGGCATCCGAGGTCAAGGCCGATATTACCAAAATCGTGCAGCGCAGCCGAGGAGTCGCAGCACAGATGTCCAAAGGTGTGGAATTTCTCTTGAAAAAGAACAAGATAACCCTCATTCACGGGGAGGCTGTCCTCCGCAGCGGCCATACTGTGGAAGTGACATCTTCCGAGGACGGAAGCAAGACCATGTATGAGGCCGATCATATAATCCTTGCAGTGGGCTCGAGGGCCAATTCCCTGCCTTTCGCACCCATTGACGGGGAAAGAATCATTTCCTACCGTCAGGCCCTGGTACCCGAGAAACTGCCCCGCAGTCTGGCCGTAATCGGTTCAGGAGCCATCGGAAGCGAGTTCGCCTTCTTCTACCGCAGTCTCGGAGTGGAGGTTTACCTCATAGAATATCTGGACCGTATCCTTCCTCTCGAGGATGACGATGTATCGGCACAGATAAGCCGTTCGTTCCGCAAGGCCGGCATCAAGGTGATGACAGCTGCCCAGGTCAAGAGCGTCGATACCTCCGGCGAACTGTGCAGGCTGACTGTGGAGACCAAGAAGGGTACGGAAACAGTCGAGGCCGAAACGGTGCTTTCAGCAGTGGGCGTGATTCCCAACACCGACTACCTCGGACTCGAGGAGGTGGGCGTGGAGATGCTCCGCGGCCGCAAGGTCAAGGTGGACGAGTATTACCGCACCAATGTAGAGGGCGTGTATGCCATCGGCGACATAATACCTACCCAGGCTCTGGCCCATGTGGCATCTGCCGAGGGTATCTGCTGTGTCGAGGCCATCTGCGGTCTCAATCCCAAGCCTATAGATTACGGCAATATACCCGGATGTACCTATGTGACTCCCGAGGTGGCATCGGTAGGTATGACAGAGAGGGCCGTGAAGGAAGCCGGCATAGAGTACAAGGTGGGCAAGTTCTTCTTCCTGGCTTCCGGCAAGGCGGCTGCAGCAGGCGAGAAGGACGGTTTCGTGAAGCTGATAGTGGATGCTGCTACTGACAGGATTTTAGGAGCGCATCTGGTGGGAGCCAACGTGACCGAGATGATATCCGGTATCGTAGCCGGACGCAACACGGGCATGACGGCATCCGACCTGATCCATTCGGTACATCCTCATCCCACTATGAGTGAGGCCATAATGGAGGCGGCCGAAGCCTCTCACGGGGAGTGCATACATCAGTAAACAACAGTAAAACCCATAATATCATGGCAAAAACAGAAATAATCCCCCAGACCAATGAGTTGTGCAGGATATCCAAGGGCACCAAGATAACAGGTGTCATTACTTCCAGTGCCGACATCCGCATCGATGGTACTTTTGAAGGCACAGTCTACACAAAGGGCAAGCTGGTAATCGGAGAGGCCGCCAACATCAAGGGCAAAGTTTTCGCCCAGAGTTGCGACATCTGGGGCCATGTGGAAGGTGATATCTTCATGGAGGATATCATCAACTTCAAGGCCAATTCCAATTTTGCCGGAGCTCTCAAGACTCCGAAACTCAGTATCGAGGTAGGAGTTGTATTCAACGGTACTTGTCATATCATAACCAAGGAGGAATACAACAAGCACCTTCATGAGATTCCCGAGCTCGGCAAGGACGCTGCCAGACCGGCCGCCGCCCCTGCCGCTGCAGCAGGACATCAGGCTGCCGCCGCCAGGTAAACCGGCTCTTTCCGGTTACCTTGCGTAAAGCATAAGAACTTACATGCTCCAAGACTTTGGCTCCTGAAAAGGGAGGGGACCCACCGGAGGTGGGGAGGATCTTGGAGCATGTAAGTTCTTATGCTTTACCGGCCGGTTCACAACGGTATGCTGTGCACCGCCTTGTTTTTGTATGTCGTTGATTATGGATATGTTGTAAAGCAGGACTGATCTTTTCGCAATGTTTTTTCAGGCCAGAAAGATCACGCCTGTTTATCAAGTGTCTTTATGACAGTAAGTTGCAGAATGACGGGGCTATAGTTTAAATTTCCGTTGTAAAAAGGACATTTTCCCCAATCATAGACAATTCCATCATAGCCTTGTTGACGTCCTTTTTGAACTTCAGGTTGGTCTCAATGACTTTGAACCAGTTGAGGTAGTTCT
>DVIL01000078.1 GCA_018711305.1 Candidatus Coprenecus stercorigallinarum | reverse complement strand
GGTCACTGACGGAAAGGAGCAGTGGTCGGCCTATGGCAACGTAGTGATAAACAATTTTCTGAAAGGCGAGCGGATAACCACTGACACCCTTTATTGGGACAGGGAGAAAGGCACCATATACACAGATTGTCTGGTCAGGCTGTATTCTCCCCAGGGATTCATGCAAGGTTATGGCATGGAATCCGATGAAAGGGCAAGGAATGCCCGGCTGCTCAGACCCTTTGACAGTTACGGCATTCTCTCCGACGATTCGGCCGGAACGGGATATGTGGATACAGTTAATTTTATTGGCCCCATATACAAGAGATAAAAATAAAATTACTATCTTCGCACCCTATTTTCAGAACGTTATAATAGAAACAATAAAATGGCAGTATTAGAGAAAATACGAGTCAAGCTCGGAATCCTTATCACTGTGCTCATCGCAGTGGCTCTGTTATCATTCATCATCGACCCGACAACCCTGGACACGACCCTCAGCTATTTCTCGTCGAAATACGATGTGGGTAAGATAGACGGAAGAAAGGTACGTTACAACACATTCCAGGAGAAGGTGGACTATTACACGAACATATATACCCTCACTTCGGGAAACCAGTCGGTATCCGAGGAAGCTATGCAGGCCATCAACGAGACTGCATGGCAGAACCTCATTTCCGAGTGGTACATCATTCCCGAGATGCAGAAGGCCGGAATAAGGGTAGGGGAGGATGAGCTCGTAGACCTCAGCCAGGGCAAGGAGATATCCCCCATTCTTGCGCAGGATCCTGTATTCCTCGATGCATCCGGAAACTTCAGCCGTGAGAAGCTTATGGACTTCATTCATGCGATTCCCGGTGACGCATCAGGCAATCTGGCCCAGTACTGGAGTTTCCTCCAGCAGAGCATGACATCACAGCAGTATTTCGAGAAATATACATCCCTTATCACCGGCAGTGACATCCTTACTCCGGTAGAACTCCGCAGGCAGATCGAGGAAAACAACACATCTTCCGATGTCGAGTTTGTCCTCGTACCTTTCGGATTCGAGACAGACTCTACCATCAGAGTGACCAGCAAGGAGATACAGGATTACTACAATGCGCATAAGGAGAACTACCGCCAGAGGGCTTCCCGCGACGTGGAATTCGTAGCATACGAAGTCGTACCTTCAGAGGCTGATATCCAGGCTGCAAAGGATGAGATTGACGGCCTTTTCGATGAGTTCTCAACTACGGACAATCTGAAGAACTTCCTCTCTCTCAATTCAGATACCCCTCTTCAGGATTACTACTTCAAGCAGGGTGAACTCGAGAGCCAGTTCCCCGAGGTAGACGAGTTCGCATTCAGCCGCAGGCCCGGAGTTATGCCTGTATTCCAGAAGGAAAACACTTTCTATGCAGTGCGTGTCAACGACGTGAAGAATATGTCCGATTCAGCCTATGTACGCCATATTCTCCTCTCTTTTGACGCCGGCGAACTGGCTGACAGCCTCATCAACGTTTTGAACCACGGCGGTGACTTCTCCGCTCTGGCCGCCCAGTACTCCCTTGACCAGAATCCCAACGTGCCCAATCCCGGTGATATCGGCTGGATGACCCAGACCGCCATGATTCCCGGAATGCAGGACGTCCTGACCATGAGACCCGGTACCATCGCCAAGATGGAGACTGATTACGGTCTGCACATCGTGTCTGTGACCGACAGGACTGCTCCAGTAAAGAAGGTGCAGCTCGCAATACTGTCCAAAGAGGCCCTTGCAAGCAAGGAAACCTTCCAGGACTACTACGCCCAGGCCAACGATCTGGCTTCCCGCAGTGAGGGAAAGGTCGAGAATTTCGACAAGATAGTCCAGGAGGAGGACCTTCCTGTAGTTCCGGCCAACAACGTGCTTGAAAGTGCCCGTCAGCTTTCCCGTTACGACGATGTCCGTGAGGTTGTACGCTGGATATATGATGACAAGACCAAGGTGGGCGATGTATCCCCCATCATTACTGTCAACAACGATATATTCTTTGTGGTAGCTCTCAAAGCCATACGCGAGGACGGATACGCCCCTGTAAACAGCGTCTCATCATCCATCAGCTACTATCTGACCAGCCTGAAGAGGGCTGAGAAGGTAAAAGGAGAGGTAGCCTCCAAGATACAGGGACTGTCCGACATGAATTCGATTGCCGAGGCCCTCGGCCAGACAGTAAGCACCAAGGACGGCATTACATTCGGCTCGATGCTCACCAATACTACCGAGCCTGCCTTCATCGGAGCCGTAGCAGGTGCCCAGCCCGGAGTCATCAGCGGTCCTGTGGCAGGCAACATAGGAGTTTATGTCTTCAATGTCCTCAACCGCGAGACAGGAGCCTTCTACACCGAGGATGACGCCAAGATCCGTGCGGCCCAGATAGAGGCCTATCAGGTCAACAATCTCGCCTCCATCTTCAACGAGCGCGGCGAGATCGTCGACAACCGTGCCCGCTTCTACTAACAGACATCAATACGTTTCACATACAGTCAGCCGGTTCCCGTATCAGACGGAAGCCGGCTGATTTTTTTGAATAATTTCCGTATCTTTACGGAATAAATCAATGTGCATTATGTGGAGAGAGATTTGTGCGGTGATAATGGTTCTGGCATGTTGCGTGCCGTATATCCATGGGCAGGACAGCACCTTGAATGTCCGTCCCTATGTCGTTTTCTGGAATCTGGAGAATTACCTCGATCCTTTCGATGACACCCTTACCCTCGACGATGAGTTTACTCCTATGGGAGAGAAACACTGGACGTGGAAGAAATTCCTGGTGAAACGCAACCTTATCGCCAAGACCCTCCTGTCGATGTACGACAGGTACGGGGAGTGGCCGCTGGCCGTGGGTTTTGCAGAGGTGGAGAACCGGATGGTGCTGCGCCAGCTGGTAGCGCAGACCCCTTTGGCAAAGCTCGGTTATGGGGTAGTGCATCGCGATTCTCCGGATATCAGGGGAATTGACGTTGGATTCATCTATCGCGAGGAATGTTTTACCGTCAGCAGGGTTGAGGTCATACCAGTGATGACCGGAAGGGAGAGGCCCACAAGGGATATCCTTCATGTCAGGGGGATACTGCATCTTCCAGGCCGGCTTGCGGACAGCCTGCATTTTATGGTCTGCCATTGGCCTTCCAAATTCGGGGGTGAGGAGTACTCACGGCCCTTCCGTCAGGCGGCTGCAGATACCCTGAGCCGGGTGATAGGGGCCTTGGCGGATTCTGCTACGGGAGAACTGCCGTCCGTCGTTGTCACAGGGGATTTCAACGATACTCCTGACTCTGAGCCGGTGATGTCGGTGCAAAGCAGGACCGGTCTGCTCAATCCCTCATCGGACCTGCATCAGAAAGGGGAGGGGACTTTGAAGTACAACGGCCGCTGGGAGCTGATCGATCTTTTTATGGTGAGTCCAGCCTTAGACGGTGCGCGTATGGAGATATACCGGCATCCGCTGCTGTTGGAGGAGGATGAGAAGTTTTTGGGACAGAAGCCGTTCCGCACCTACTACGGCCCTCAGTGGCACGGCGGGGCAAGCGACCATCTGCCCATCGTCCTGCTGCTGCCCTGATGCGCTCAGACTTTCAGGCAACCTATAGGCACGACCAGTATGCCGTCCTGAGGACGTTTGTATGCGTAGTCTCCGGTGCCGGTGAGAATCATTGAGAACGAGGGTGCGGGCATCTTGTCAGTGTCTATCTTCGAGGCCAGGGCCGTAAGAGTGGCTGCACCTTCCTCTATAAGGTCATGGCCGCCCAGTTTGATTTCTATAAGACCGTATCTGCCGTTTCGCAGATGGATGACGGCATCGCATTCGAGATTGTTCTTATCCCTGTAGTGATAGACGTTTCCCCCGAGTGCTTCGGCGTAGACACGGAGATCCCGGATGCATAAGGTCTCGAAGAACAGTCCGAATGTCCTCAAGTCGTTAAGAAGGTCCTCCGGGCCTAAGCCGAGAGAAGCCGTAGCAATCGAGGGGTCGGAAAAATAGTGTGTATCCGATGTTCTGACGGCTGTCCTGCTGCGGAGATTGGGATTCCATGCCGAAGAATCCTCGATTACGAAAATTTTCTTGAGAGCCTTTATGTAAGAGTAGATTGTATTTTCATTTACCGAATCCCCCTCATGAGTTTTCAGATCAGCCAGAATAGTGCCTGCACTCGTCCAGAATCGCATCGGCAATGCGTGGCTTGTAAGTTTTCATTTCAAAAATTTTAGAAAACAAAAATAAAGTTAATATTTTAAAATTCAAAATATTAACTCATTTTTATATGGCATTTGGCTGAATTTTGATATGGCATTTGGCCGTATTTTGGTGTGGCGTTTGGCCGTATGAAGGTGATTTTTTCCGTACAGACGGAGAAATTGAGTACCTTTGGCGGACTAAAAAAGCACATACACTATGAAGCAGTATCTGGAACTCCTGCAGCATATCATGGACCATGGAACGGTCAAGTCTGACCGGACCGGGACGGGAACGAAATCGGTTTTCGGCTATCAGATGAGATTCGACCTCTCGGATGGATTCCCCCTTCTGACGACCAAGAAACTGCATCTGCGCTCGATTATCTATGAGCTGCTATGGTTCATCAAGGGTGATACCAATATCAAGTACCTGCACGACCATAAGGTCTCTATTTGGGACGAATGGGCCGATGAAAACGGAGACCTCGGTCCGGTCTACGGCCATCAGTGGCGTTCCTGGCCGGCTCCGGACGGGCATACCATCGACCAGCTCTCGCAGGTACTGGACTCGCTGAAGCGCAACCCGGACTCGCGGCGGCACATCGTCTCGGCCTGGAATCCGGCGGAGGTGGACCGGATGGCCCTGCCGCCCTGCCACACCCTTTTCCAGTTCTATGTGGCCGACGGGCGGCTCTCCTGCCAGCTCTACCAGCGCAGTGCCGATGTCTTTCTCGGAGTGCCTTTCAACATCGCCTCATACGCCCTGCTGACCATGATGGTGGCCCGGGAATGCGGGTACACTCCAGGTGACTTCGTACACACTTTCGGAGACGTACATATCTATCTCAACCACTTCGACCAGGTGCGTGAGCAGCTGTCCCGGACCCCGCGTCCCCTGCCACGGATGATTCTCAATCCCGATGTGCGCTCTGTCTTCGACTTCGATTACGGGGACTTCACCCTCGAAGGGTACGATCCCTGGCCTGCTATAAAGGCTCCCGTAGCCGTATAACGGATAAATGACAGAGGCTGCACCGTAAAAAACTTGATTACGGTACAGCCTCTTTTGTATCAGGTGGGGCAGTCTTGCATCAATTGAAGCGGTATGCTGCCTTGCGCATGTCGTCGGGGGTCTTGAAAGGCTTGTTGGGTTTGAGGTATTTCTCCAGGAACTTGTAGACAGTGAAGCGGATGTCGGTAGCTTCCTTGGTGTCTATGCGGTCAAAGGAGTGTCCGCCTGCAGCTGCCTCGTATATCTTGTACTCGAATTTCTTGCCGTCGGCCTTGAGGCTCTTTATCAGGTGCTCGACCTCGAGTACGTCCACGTCATCATCGTTGGTGTTGGAGTAGATGAGCAGGGGTGATTTGAGCTTGTGGGTGTTCCATACTGGAGAACGGCGCTTGTACTCCTGCACGTTCTGAGATACGGTGGAGCCGATGTGATATGAGGCCGAGAACAGGTCGCGGTAGCTGTCGGTGGCTATACCCATCCTTGCGATGAGATCCGATACAGGTACTCCGGCATATCCCACCTTGTAGGCATCGGGATACTCGAACAGGTTCATCAGAGTTATCATACCGCCGTGGCTCCAGCCCATGATTCCCACGCGGTTGGGATCGACTATGTCGTAGTTCTCGATCATGTAGTCGCGTCCTGCCTTCACGTCCGAGTTCTCGCGTCCGCCATAATCAATGGCCTTGTAGGTGCCTGAGCCGTAGCCCGTGCTGCCGCGGTACTCAGTGGCTATGACGATGTACTCCTGTGCCATCAGCTCGCGGATGATGTGTGCATAGTAGGTGGACATGTCGGCGTGTACTCCGCTGTGGGGGAAGACGATAAGAGGATACTTCTTGTCCGGGTCCACGGTCTTGGGAATGAATACGTAGTTCCAGAACTTGAAGGGGTTGTTGTAGCCCCTGGAAGTGGGACTGCCCTGCTTGGCCTTCGGCTCGCCGGTGAGGTAGACCTTGTCGATATAGGCCACGTCCCCGACTTTCTCATACCACAGGACATCATCGATGTTCTTGATAATCTGGTCGAATGTGTGCTGAAGGCTGCTGTTGTAGGCCTTCAGCTTCTGGATTTCCTCCATCAGCTCCTCGTTGGTCTGGGCCGTTGATACTGTGCATGCACCCAGGATCAGGGCTGCAGCGGCGGCGATAATTTTAAATTGTTTCATAAGATGTGAAAAAATGTTTATTGAATGGTTTTGAAAAACAGTTCGAATCGGGTAATTCCGTCCTCTCCGGTGCCGAGGCTGAAGCGTATGCCGGAGCGGGTAAGGACATCATGGATGACGATCAGGCCGATGCCCTTGCCGTCCGGTTTGGTGGAGAAGAAAGGAGTGAAAAGATGGCTTGCCGTCTCCTCGGGGATAGGGTCTCCGTTGTCGGCCACGCACCAGTATCCGGGCCGGGCTGTAACCGTTATCCGGTTGTCGGGTGAATCGGAAGAGAAGGCTTCCACCGCGTTTTTCACTATATTTGTCAGAACCTGCTCCATGAGTACCTGGTCGATGGAGACTTCCCCTGATTCTGTAGCTATATCGGAGATAAAGGCTATCTGCCTGTTGCCTTTAAGACTCTCCAGGAACGGGAAGACTCTTTTCAGGAATACACAGGCATCAGCCGGTCTGCATACAGGGTCCGGGATGCGAGCCATCGAGGCATAATCCGTGATGAAGCGGCTCATCCGGTCTATCCGTGACAGCAGTATGGAAAGCATTGCGGCAGTGTCTCCGTCCCCGGTCTCGGACGAGGTCTGCTCCATGGCGTAGAGGGCGGAGGTGAGTCCGGCCATCGTATTGTTGACTTCGTGTGAGATGACCCTGATGACTTTCCTGTAGCCACGTTTCTCGGCCTCGTACAGTTCCTCGGTCATGGGCTCGACCATGAAGAAGGGGTGGGGGAAGCCTCTGTCCATGAACGAGGAGTGCGTGCAGCGGTAGATGTGCAGCGGATCGGTCTGGAGGATACGGCCTTCGTCGGGCTGCAGGGTGCCCAGAAGCCGCAGCAGGGGCAGGGGAGTGTCCTGGAGCAGCTGTCCCCGGTATGGCCCGATGGAGTCTATGCCGAGCATCCGGTTCATGGCCGGGTTGGCCGAGTCCACATGGTGGTCGATGTCCATTATCAGCACTCCGGCCGGGGATGCGGCGATGAGCTGGTCCAGGAAATGGTTCTGCTCCTGAATGCGCAGTTCCTCGTTGTGCAGGCGGTCGCTCATGCGGTTGAACAGTTCTATGATGCGGTCCGCGTCTCTCTGTCTGACGGGCCGCAGCCGGGTGGAGAAGTCCTGTTCCTTGATAAGGTCAATGCCTCCTGTGAGGGTGTTCAGGGGTTTTATGGTTTTCCGGTACAATACGATCAGCAGTACTGCCACGGCGATGACTATCAGCTGGGCCACCCCGTACATCCACGGCTGCGGGCTGCCCTCTCCCGCGAACAGGGCAAACGCAATGGCCGCTGCAACCACGAGGAGCAGCAGTATGGCTATGAGCCGGAAGTATCCTCTTGACCCCATTGTTCTGAATTTCGTTTAAAGTTCGATCTTGTATTTCTCAATTCTTCTGTACAGGGAGGCGCGGGTGATGCCTAAGGAGGCTGCGGCGCGGGTGACATTGCCGTTGCAGTCGGCTAAGGCTCTTCTTATGCGGGCGCGTTCCATCTCTTCCAGTGTCGAAGCGGATGACTCAGTGGAGGCCGGGGAATGTTCTTTCGGGCCGGAATCAATGCACCGTTCTATGTCTTCCTTGCTTATGAGGCTGTCTCCTCCCATGATCATGGCCCTTTCCACCGCATTTTTAAGTTCCCGGATATTGCCGGGCCAGGGCAGCCTGCACAGGTATTCCACCGCGTCTCTGGAGAATTCCGCCCGGCTGCCGGATTGTCCGGCAAAATACTTGATCAGCAGGGGAATGTCCTCCCGTCTCTCCCGCAGGGGGGGCAGGTGGATGGGGATGAGGTTGAGACGGTAGTACAGGTCCTCGCGGAAGAGACCCTGACGGACCATTGCGGAAAGGTCCCGGTTGGTGGCGGAGACGACCCTGACATCCGTCTTCCTGGGGATGCTCTCGCCCAGAGGCTCGAATGTCCGGTCCTGCAGCACGCGCAGGAGCTTGACCTGGCAGACCGGCTCCAGCTCGCCTATCTCGTCGAGGAAGATGGTGCCCTTGTCGGCCAGCTCGAAACGGCCCTTGCGGTCTGTCCAGGCGTCGGTGAACGCTCCTTTTTTGTGCCCGAACATCTCACTGTCGAAGAGGCTGGTGCTGAGTCCGCCCAAGTTGACCTTCACGAAAGGACCGGAACTTCTGGGGGAGTTGAGGTGGATGGCCTCGGCGATGAGCTCCTTGCCGGTGCCGCTCTCTCCGGTGATGAGTACTGACGCTCCGGTGGGCGCGACGCGGCTGACTGCATCGAGCACCTCCCTGAGCTGGGGACTCTTCCCGATAATCTTCTCGAAGCCGCGCCCGGTGTTTCCATGGACTGCGCTGTCCTCCTGTGCGGAGTTGAGATGCAGGGCCGTCCGGATGCGGTCCATCAGGGCCATATTGTCCCATGGCTTGGTGATGAAGTCGAAGGCTCCGAGGCGCATGCCCTCCACCGCCAGGCTGATGCTGCCCCATGCCGTCATGAGGATGACTGGGGACGACGGAGCCAGGATTCTCATCTTGCGGAGCAGCTCCAGCCCCTCCTCACCGCTGGTAGACAGGGAGTAGTTCATATCCATCAGGATCAGCTCCGGCTCCTGCTGTCTGACCTCCTCCAGGGCCTCCTTAGGACCGGGCACGGCCTTGGCAGTCATCCCCGAACGTTTCAGCAGAAAGGTCAGGGAGGCCCTAATTGCATCGTCATCGTCGATTATCAGTATCATAACCTGACAAAAATAGCATAATTTCCCGAAAAATTTCCTTAATTTTGAACTTCATTTTCAGTTGATGAGGCCTATGATATCGCTTATTGTCGCCAAAGCCCAGAACAATGCCATCGGGAAAGGCAACCGGATGCCGTGGCACATCTCCGGAGACCTGCGCTATTTCAAGAAAGTGACGACCGGTCATCCGGTCATCATGGGCTACAACACCTGGGTGTCCCTCGGGGCCCGTCCCCTTCCCGGGCGTACCAACATGGTCATCAGCCGTAACCATACTCTCCAACCAGGCAGCGGCGCGCTGTGCTTCCCGTCGCTGGACACTGCCTTTGCCGCAGCCGACCATGTCATGCCGGAAGGAGAGGAGATATTCATCATAGGTGGAGGACAGCTTTACCGTGCAGCCTTGCCGTTCGCAGACCGCCTCTATGTCACGGAGGTGGAGACGGTGATAGAGGACGCAGAGGTATTTTTCCCGGAGATCGATCCGGCCCGGTGGAAGCTGGAGAGCCGTTCGGAGCGGATGTATGACGAAAAGTCCGGATATTACTATTCATTCCTAATATTTACCAGAAAATGAGAGACAATTTCAAATCCTCCTTCGGAGTCCTCGTAGCCATGGCCGGGTCGGCCATAGGCCTCGGCAATCTGTGGCGCTTCCCATATCTGATGGGAACCAACGGCGGTGCAGCCTTCATCATCATCTATCTCGTACTGGTGTTCCTGCTGTGCCTCCCCATCATGATGTCCGAGTTCGTGGTGGGACGCCGCAGCCAGGTCAATGCCGTCAAGGCTTTTAAAGTACTGTCGCCCAAGGGGCACTGGGGTATTGTCGGCGTGCTGGGTGTACTTGCATCGGTGGCACTGATATCCTTCTACTGCGTGGTGGGAGGCTGGACCATAGACTATCT
Source organism: Candidatus Coprenecus stercorigallinarum (assembly GCA_018711305.1). Lineage (GTDB taxonomy): Bacteria > Bacteroidota > Bacteroidia > Bacteroidales > UBA932 > Coprenecus > Coprenecus stercorigallinarum. The sequence continues at coordinate 748 of DVIL01000078.1, read as the reverse complement.
GGTGCATGCCGTGTCCTTTACTCTGCCTGAGCAGGGTGCGTCCGAAGGCTTTTTCGCTGCAGCCGTGTCTGCTCCCGGAAGGACATTGCTCTACACTTATATTTTCCTGGTTCTGACAGCCCTCGTCCTGCTGGCCGGCATAAAGGACGGTATCGAGCGCTATACCAAGATCATGATGCCGCTGCTCTTCCTGACCATCATCATCATCGCCGTCCGTTCCGTGACCCTGCCCGGGGCCGGAGCCGGTCTGGAATTCCTCTTCAAGCCGGACTTCTCCAAGGTCACCGGCAGCACCTTCCTCAACGCCCTCGGACAGGCCTTCTTCTCCCTGAGCATCGGCTGCGCGACGATCCTGACTTACGGCTCGTATGTAAAGAAGAATGAGAAGATAGTCAAGCTCTCGTCCCTGACCGCCATCTCCGATACCTTCTTCGCCATCCTCGCCGGACTGGCCATCATGCCTGCCGTATTCGCATTCGGTATCTCTCCGAGCGAGGGTCCCGGCCTGCTCTTCGTCGTACTGCCCGACATATTCGACCAGATAGCAGCAGGAGGCGTCATCGCCATACTCTTTTTCTTCGTACTGTTCATAGCGGCCATCACCTCGTCCATCTCACTGCTCGAGGTATCTGTGACCTACCTGATAGAGGCATGCAGGATGAAGCGCCGTGCCGCGGTACTGCTTTCAAGTGCAGTCTGCGTAGTGCTCTGTACCCTGTGCGCTCTCTCCGGTGGAGTGCTTTCCGAT
>DVIL01000077.1 GCA_018711305.1 Candidatus Coprenecus stercorigallinarum | reverse complement strand
TAACTTGCGATAGCGGCTTAACTTGTTCATGATCAATGATTATTTTGTCTGTTTCTGCAAATATAAGCATTTTATCCGCTTATGCAACTTATAATCAGGGATTTAATTTATAGAAGTCCCCTATAGTGATTCTGCAATATCCGCAAGAATATGTAGCGCACATACTTCGATGTCCACCGATGCAGCAAGCTCCCGTCCGGTTCTACTCCTTCCGAAGGAGTTACAGTACCACATACGCCATAAACACCTCTACAGAGGCTATAGCGGAGGCAGACCAAGGACCGGACACTTTTCGCAGGTAAACCAAAAACGGCGGTTACGGTTCACCTGCGGAAGAGCGGGAGGTGCGGGATCGTCTCCCCCTGACGTTTCCGACAATGTGCCCCTACAGAACCATAGACCAGGTCTCGCCACCCCTCCCCACCGGAGAGTGCACCGTTTTACGCGGTTTCGGGGGCACCCTCCCCTACGGTTTTTCGTGCAACCTTCCTTCCTGGCGTCTCAGGCAGTCCTTAACAATTACCACGATGCTTTTTAGTTATACTGCATCTGATTATGAATTAAGAGATTAACGAAAAAGAAAAATTCAAAGTGCACCGAAAACCGGCTATTTTGATCGTAAAATGCTTTACTTGCAAAACACTCGGATACACAAAGAAATGAAAATCAGGCATTTTCAATACAACTAAAAGGCATCGTGGAATTGGGACGAAGAAGAGGATGTAAAGATGGACCGGCAAAAAGGAACCGGACTTCTTATGTAATAGTACGGAAGGTGATGAAACAAACACTTCGTAGAATCTGCAACAGCCGAATCCCTTTGTCCATTATCCATGTGCCCGAGCCGGTAATAAACCACATCCAAACTCCTACGATGAGAGTTGCGCCAGCCGCCTGCCCAAACGCAATGTCCGAGGCTTTGAATGCCAGAATCAAACTGTCCGTAACAAATCTTACGGTGATCACCGAGAAAAGTTTTCCTACCTCGAGCCGCAAACCGCTACATGCATCCCCACTGAATTTCTACTGGCCCATAATCTTTCTCCATAATGCAAAGTAACGGAATATACGTTTAACTTGATTATTTACCCAATACTTTTCTACTGACCCGGTTTTACCTGTGATCCCTGAAAAGCAAGGGTATAATAAAAAAGCACCCGCATACCAATGCAGATGCTTCTAAGTCGAGTAGCGAGACCCAGGATTGAACTGGGGACCTCATGATTATGAATCATGCGCTCTAACCAGCTGAGCTATCTCGCCATCATTTTGTTGAGCTACCAGGAGTCGAACCTAGATTTACAGAGCCAGAATCTGTCGTGCTGCCATTACACCATAGCTCAGTTGGAATCGGAGCGCAAAGGTAGACAATTTTTAGAAATTTCAAAAAATTTTTTGAATTTATTCTCTGATGACCTGTACCTCATTGTGCAGCCCCAGCTTGATGATGGAAGATGCCTTTCCGGTCGAGCCCTGGTCGAACGACGGGTCGATACTCAGGTTGACGGATGCCTTTACCGAGTCTGTTATATCGGCATAGCGACGGGGGGCCGGAGTACCCGATACATTGGCCGAGGTGGATACTATGGGCCTGCCGAAACTCCGGACGAGTTCTACGCAAAAATCGTTCTTGGGAATCCTGATGGCGATACTTCCATCCTCAGCGGTAACATTAGGCGCAAGGTTGATCCCTTCAGGATAAATGATCGTCAGCGGCTTGTCGCTTAGAGACTCGACCGTGACAGCCATATCGGGAATCTCGCGGACGTAGCGCGCCACCATATCCATGTCGCTGGCCAGGATGATCAGGCTCTTCGAATCGGCCCTCTGCTTTATCTCAAATACCCGCTCGACTGCCCTTTCATCAGTCGCATCGCATCCTATGCCCCAAATGGTGTCCGTAGGATAAAGGAGGATCCCCCCTTCCCTGAGCACCCTTACTGCTGCTTCAATCTGTTCTTTTCTCTGCATCATAACTGTTATGTTTACATGTGTACCTTCACTATCACAGGGTAATGGTCAGAACTCTCCACCCGCGGCGTCCGATGGAAAAGCACTTCGGAATCTTCCGGCACGAACACGTAATCTATGCGCAGAAGAGGCCACAACACCCTGTAGGTCGCTCCGAATCCTTTCCCTGCCTCGCAAAATGTATCCTTACGCCCCTCGTACAGAGTCCGGAAACAATATGACATCGGGGTGTCGTTCACATCTCCGCATATCACCGCCGGAAGTCCGCACTCAGAAATATTCCCAAGCAAAGCCCGTACCTGACTGCCCCGCCGGGACGAGGATTTTTTAACTTTTTCATGCGCCTCCACGAATTCCTGCGAGAACTCATCATATCCGCCACGCACATCCTTGATCAGGGATGTCAGGGAAATGTTGTTGGATTCCAGATGCACATTGTACAGCCTGAACACTCCGTCCCCGTACTTCACGTCAGTATAAAGGACCATATTGGTCGTCCCTGCAAAAGGCAGGTTCCCCTCCTCCCCTATGGGCAGGCGGCTGAGAGTCACATTCCCGACATAATCCCCGTTCCTGAGACGGTAAAAATGATTCCTGATATAGGGATACTGCGGGAACATGCTCCTTATTTGCCCGGGATTTTCAATCCTGAATTCCTGAAGGGATACCACATCCGGATCCTGAGTCTCAATAAGTCCGGCCACGTCATCCATAGCCGTTCCGGCATCCCCGTCACTGCTGGAGCGGAAGCCTCCGACGTTCCATGTCATAAGAGTAATCCCGTCTGTAGCGGATGCCACACTTTCGGTAAGGGCGTTCCTGTCACCGCTCCTGACGAAAAAGCCCGTGAAAAAAAGCGAGGGGAGAATCGCGGTCACAGGAATCCATGCTGATGAAGACCAGCGCAGCAAGGCAATGACCAGAAGAAGGACATTGAAAGCAAGAACGGGAATGAAATACAGGCCGAAAAAACCTGCAATCGGGAACACCCCAGGGTCGATCAGTGCCGACAGATAACTGAGCAGCAACAGTACGCAGAATACTGTCGCCACTACCCGGAAAGACAGGCTTAAAATCGGGATGCGTTTCCTCGCTTTATGGGCGGTCATCAGGAATACAGACGGTTCTTTTTCTTCCAATAAAGAATCATGATGACACCGAAGATCATACCTCCGAGGTGCGCGAAGTGGGCCACATTGCCACCTCTGCCGGAAAGTCCGGAAATAAGTTCGATCGCACCGAAAATGATTACCATCCACTTGGCCTTCATGGCTATGGGAGGAAATACGAACTGCAGCACATTGTTCGGGAACATCATTCCGTATGCCAGCAGCAGACCGTAGATGGCTCCCGAGGCGCCGACAGTGGGTACCCGGTTGATGGCAGCCTCCACCAGTCCGGGGGTCTCGGCGAAAGCAATCTGCAGGTACATTACCAGCTCATTGATCAGGCCGGCACCGATACCGCAGACCATGTAGTACAGGAAAAACTTCTTACCGCCCCAGTAGTTCTCCAGCACACTGCCGAACATGTACAGCGAGAACATGTTGAAAAAGATATGCCAGAAGCCTCCGTGCATGAACATGTACGTAATAAGCTGGAATGGCTTGAAATACGGCGACGTGAAATAAAAGAGCGAAAACGTCCCGTACATGAAATTCTGTGCGAACAAAGTCGCCACAAAGACTATTGCATTGATTATTATCAGGTTCTTCACCACAAAAGGAAGACCGGGTCGGTAATAGCCGTAGTTCATAACTGTCTTTCTATATCATCTTCTGTTAAAACAAACATGCACTTGCGTCCGGATGGGGAGATCTCGGGTTCCGCGCATGAGAAAAGTGTATCTACCAAAAGTCGTGCCTCTTCTCCGGAAATTCTGGCGTTTCTGCCTGCCACGGCAGAACGGGCCAGACGACGGGCCATATCCTCCCTGACGGCGGCCTTGTCCATCCCGTCTGGACCGGCATCCATGAATGTAGCGACGAGATCGTCCACAGCCTTCCGCACCGCATCCTCGTCTGTACCGAATCCTTCCGGAAGCCCTTTGACAGAAATGGTAAAATCTCCGGCCTTTTCTATATCGAAGCCAAGCTGCGCAAGCCTGTGGGGATCCTCCATCAACACCGAATAGCGTTCGGGCGAGAGCTCTATCCTGCAGGGGAAAAGCACCTGGTGGGATATGGGGGCGAGGTCGTCCAGCTGTTTCAGATACCGCTCATAGAATATCCTCTCGCGCGCCCTGCGCACATCCACTATCATCAGTCCTGAACGCAACGGAGTAGCTATATACCGGCCCGATATCTGCATTATGCCTGCTCCGGCCGGACCGCTGTCTTCAAACACATTGGCCGGACCTTCACTGCCATACCCCTCAACCGACGGAGTCTCTTCTACAGGCAGCAGAGCCTCATAGCCGCCACGCTGCCGGACAGCCGGACGGGACGGCCCCGCTCCCCCGCCCTTCGTATAGCTGAAATGCGAAGGTGCCGGGATATCCGGCAGGGTATCATGGTCAAAATCTATGGTAGGGATAAAAGAAGCACGTCCAAGCGCCTCGCGCACTACGGCTGTGACAAGTCCGAATATTTCCGTTTCGTTCTCAAACTTCACCTCGGTCTTTGACGGATGAATGTTCACATCCACATTTTCAGGTGCAGTGGTGAAAAACAGATAATACGAAGGATAGGAGCCCTCGGGTATGAGTTTTTCATAAGCTTTCATCACTGCCCTGTGGAAATAGGTGGATCTGAAAAAACGTCCGTTGACAAAGAAATACTGATTGCCGGCACTGCGACGGGCGTCCTGCGGATTGCCCACAAAACCGGTTATGCCGACTATGCTGGTAGAAGTGGAAACATCTATGAGTTCCCTGGCCATATCCCTGCCTTCTATTTCCAGTATCCTCTGCTTGAGAGTATTGGCCCGCTTGAGATTGTAAATGTCTTTCTTGTTGTGCACAAGTCTGACCCCGATTTCCGGGCGGCAGAGAGCCACATGACAGAACTCGGCAATGATCTGCCGCAGCTCCGTACTGTCCGATTTCAGGAATTTCCTGCGGGCAGGCAGACTGTAGAATATGCTGCGCACCGCAATGTTTGTCCCTTCCGGCATGGTCTCTTCCTCCTGGGAGACAAAACCGGAAGATGTGAAAACCGTCTCGGAGCCGGTCTCCGTCCCCCTTTTCCTGGTTCTGAGAGTCACCTCTGCGACAGCGGCAATCGAAGGCAGGGCCTCTCCCCTGAAACCGTATGTCATGATGGCCGAGAGGTCGGAAGCATCGTCAATCTTGGAGGTGGCATGCCTTTCGAAACACAGCCGCGCCTCTTCCGGAGTCATGCCGCAGCCATCGTCTATTACCTGGATGAGAGTCTTGCCGGAGTCCTCGACAAACACGCTGATATTGCCTGCACCGGCGTCCACCGCATTCTCTAAAAGCTCCTTTACAACGGAAGAAGGACGCTGGACGACTTCTCCCGCGGCGATGAGATTGGATATGCCTGGAGGTAGTATCTTCAGCATCGCCCGAGCCTAACGCAATGATTCAAGAACAATCGTCGCATATTTTGCGAAGAAATAAAGAAGGGCTATGAAGGTAGCCACCGATACCAGACCGATAATACGGGTAAGGGTCTTGTTCAGCGAACTGCGCCTGCTGTTGCGGGCCTGCTCCTGAAATTTTCCGCTGATATACATGCCCGGCCTGTACGATTCATCCCTCCACTCCTTTCCCTCACGCAGTGCCTTCTCCCTGAGAGCCTCGTTCTTGACCATCTCCCGGCGCTCCTTCCGTTCATCCCAGTAGCGGGGCTCGTAGTGGAACACCCGGTGTTGGGGGACTTTGAAAAAACTTATACCCATCTCTTGTATTCTTTAATGTTGCAACTTACAAAAGTAAGAAAAATTTGAATCGGTAGCAAAAGAATAAGTCAGGGCCCCGGCTTGCAAACCCGGAAGACCCTGACTGTTCTTACGATTAATGATATTGAAGACTATTTGAGATACTGGTTGTAGAAGGCGGCTATCTCGGTGAATGGAATTTTGTCCATATTGTCGTACAGATCTGTGTGTACGGCTCCGGGGATGATCATCAGCCGCTTGTTGTCGCCTTTGAGTTTTTTGTAGGTATCCTCGCTGAAATAGCGGGAATGGGCGTTCTCTCCATGCACCAGAAGGACCGCGCTGCGGATCTCGCCGGCATACGAGAGGATAGGCATATTCAGGAAAGACAGGGCCGAGGTCCGGTTCCACCCTCCGTTGGAGTTGAGCGAACGCTTATGATATCCTCTCGGGGTCTTGTAATAGGCGTAGTAATCCTTGACGAACTGGGGAGCATCCTCAGGCAGGGGATCCACCACACCGCCGGCCAGGGCATAGCTGCCGTTCCTGTAGTCCTCCGTGCGCTGGGCATTCAGGGCCTGGCGCATGGCGTGACGGGCATCGGCATTGTCATCCGCATCGAAATAATTGTTGGCAGTATTGCGGCTGATATCATACATGGTGGAGGCTACGGTAGCCTTGATGCGGGTATCGACAGCCGCAGCATTGACTGCAAATCCGCCCCAGCCGCAGATGCCGAGGATGCCGATACGCTCGGGATCGACCATCTCATTTGTCGAGAGAAAGTCCACGGCCGCACTGAAATCCTCGGTGTTGATATCAGGCGATGCCACATATCTCGGCTGCCCACCGCTTTCTCCGGTAAAGGAAGGGTCGAATGCTATGGTAAGGAAACCCATCTCGGCCAGCGTCTGCGCGTAAAGTCCGGAGCACTGCTCCTTCACGGCTCCGAACGGTCCGCTGACCGCTATGGCCGGAAGCCTGCCCTCTGCATTCTCAGGTACATACATGTCTGCCGCCAAGGTAATGCCGTAACGGTTGACGAACGTCACCTTGCTGTGCACGACCTTGTCGCTCTGGGGGAATGTCTTGTCCCACTCGGTTGTAAGTGTCAGTTGTTCCATATTGCTGTCTTTTTGATTTCCGGTTTCCTGCCGGTTGCCGGCGCACGACTGAAGCGCCGCCATCGCTCCGGCTGCAAGCAGGATTATTGCTGTTATCTTTCTCATTGCTGTAAGGATTTTTTCACGGTGCAAAAATAACAGCATGACAGCCATGCACCGATACCACTTTTACCGGAAACAGTGCACCTATTACAGAATGCGGCTGCCGAGCCACCTCCTCAGAGGCTTGTCGTACACTTTCAGAAGAATGTACGCCAGAACGATACTGCCTGCGAATACTGCCACGGCCCACGGCCATGCCGTTGAGAACGGCACACCGGTGAAAGTCCACGCATAGAACAGATACATGAACGGGTAATGGATGATGTACACGGGATAGGAGATGTCTCCGAGAAACCTGCACACCTTCATCGGCAGACCTTCCGATATCCGTCCCAAGCACAGAGCCGAGCACCACCATCGGGTGCAGACGCACGATCCTGCGCTTGAGAAAATCCCTCATCCGCATGCCTCCGCCGGCTCTCCTTCCGGCCCAGCGGTCATCATAGGCATAGCCTACGACAAAACCTGAAAGAATGAAGAAAAAATCCACCGCCAGATAACCGTGATTGAATTTCTGGTCCAATGGGCTGGTCGCGAATCCTTCGAAGACATGATACCAGATCACAGTCAGCGCAGCCACTCCGCGGAGTCCGTCCAGAATCGCATAATGCGGCTTGGAATCCGCAAAGGCCGATGCGGCTGAGGTTCTGTAAGTCAAACGCACAATGCGGTGTATACAGCTGCTACACAAAGGGCTGCCGCCGTCTCAGTACGCAGGCGCGACGGTCCGAGGGACAGGGGTGTGAAACCGGCTTCCATGGCAGCGGCGATCTCCTCCGAGGAAAAATCCCCCTCAGGCCCGATCAGGAACAATGCTCCGGGCAGGGCCTCTCCGGCTGCCGCCTCCCCTTCCGCCTTCACGGCAGCAACCGCTCGGGTCAGCGGCACTCTGGTATTCAGCCCGGCAGCAATGTCGCTGTCGCAATATGCAATGAACTTCTGCCCGGAGAATCCCGCGGAACGCAGTTCCTCCATCAGTGCCCGGAACGGAGTCAGCCCGTCGAGTTGGGGTACCTTGCCTTTAAGGGACTGCTTGGCGGCTGCGACTATGACCCGCTGCCCGCGCTCCTGATTGTACACCTTCCGTTCCGAATGGGAGCAGAGCAGAGGTGTGATCCGGTCCACCCCCATCTCGGTGGCTTTCTCGGTAAACCACTCGAAGCGGTCAATGTTCTTCGTAGGAGCCACCGCCATCCACAGCCGGTAGGGATGCGTCCCGAAACCGCCCTCTACCGAAAGTACCCGGGCCACCGCCGCACGGCTGTCCGCCTCCTCGAGGGTACAGCGGTACAGATTGCCGTCACCCCCGCTCACATAGACCTCATCTCCTACCCTGTGCCTGAGCACCTTGACACAATGTGCGGACTCTTCGGGAGAGAGACGGATCCTCCCGTCGCGGATATCATTTGAATAAAAAACTTCCATATCGGCAAATATACTCTTTTTTGCGTATCCTGCCAGCCCTAAAATCACCATGACCTTCATCAGGTCTCCATTGCCGTACCGGACTATTTACTTTTTTTCTATCTTGCATCCTGCTAAAATCACAAAATATGATACAAAATTCTGCCATACAGTCATTTCCCCGCAACCGACGGATTTCCGTCATGGGCATCGTCAACCTTACCGACAACTCCTATTTCGCCGAAAGCCGCTGTCTCTCCCCCTCAGGCGACACCGACATACACCGTGCACTGGACAGGGCCGGGCGGATGCTCAAGGAAGGCGCTGACATCATAGACGTAGGGGCCTGCTCCACGAGACCGGGCTCGGAAGGAGTCGGAGCGGAAGAAGAATGGCGCCGGCTCGGACCGTTCCTGAAGGAACTGCGCCGCAATTTTGGAGACGGGTTCAGGATATCGGTGGATACCTACTGGGCATCCGTCGCTGAACGGTGCTTCGATGCTGTCGGAGACTATCTGGTCAATGACATATCGGCCGGAGAAGACGATCCCCTGATGCTGCCTTTGGTCGGAAGGCTGGGGCTGGAATATGTGGCGATGCACAAAAGAGGTACACCCAAGACGATGCAGTCGCTCTGCGAGTACGGCGATGTGGTGGAGGAAGTGCTGGAATATTTCAAGGTTTTCGGACAGAAAGCCGAAGAACACGGTATCCGCAAATGGATTCTCGACCCGGGCTTCGGATTCGCAAAGACCGTAGAGCAGAACTACACGCTGCTCAGACATCTGGACCGATTTTCTGCACCGGGCCGTCCGGTTCTGGTCGGTGTCTCCCGCAAAAGCATGATATACAGACTGCTGGACATCACTCCTGAAGAGTCCCTCCCGCAGACCCAGGTCCTGCATCTGGCAGCCCTCGAGCGCGGTGCCTCCATCCTCCGCGTCCACGACGTGGCCGAAGCGGTCCGTACCGTCCGGGTCTGGCAGGCCCTCTACCAGGACAACTAATGGCCCTCACTTCCATAAACTGCCATACGACGGTCATCGCAAGAAATGGCCCTATTCTGTACTTCCCGTATATTGTTACAATTAAAGAAGCGCATCACGATCAGAGAGCTGCCGCATAATGAACATCTCTTGATTCTGGGCAAGTGTGATGGGCAGAATATTGCACCTGCTTTTGACGAATTTACTTCGGGGTGCAAAGAAAAGGAAAATACCACTGTAAATCAGATTGTTACAAAAAACACACTGCACATCTGCCCTCTTTCGGGACAGGCCAAATGTGCAGCATAGTTTGCAGACTGCTGATTTTCAAGCGGTTCACCCCCTACTCCTTCGGAAGGAGTACAGGGTTATAAGACAATCGTCACAAGACCGTCACAAGACATATCCCTGAAAAAGACCAGGCCCTCCCACCGCTTCGCGGCGGGCCCCTCCCTCTAGTGCCGAGGGCAGCAAGTCTTTTTCAGGGATATGTCTTGTGACTGCACTACAGTGTATCACACTGCTACATACAGCCACAACATCACGCGCCATATTGCAGGGAGGTTACTCTTGCGCAACTGCCAGCAGGACTGAGGCCCAGACAGCGATGCCTTCCTCCCGGCCGGTAAAACCGAGATGTTCGGTCGTGGTGGCCTTGACGGATACCTGTGAGACGTCCACTTCCAGGTCTCCGGCCAAAGTCTCCCGCATCCGTCCTATATATCCGGCCAGTTTGGGCCTTTGGGCTGCGATGGTGATGTCGGCATTGGCCACTTCGTAGCCGTGCCCACGGATAAGGCCGTTGACCCTGCGCAGCAGTATCCTGCTGTCGATGCCCTTGAACTCATCCGAAGTATCCGGGAAATGCTGCCCTATGTCCCCGAGAGCCAGGGCCCCGAGCATCGCGTCACAGAGAGCATGGATGGCCACATCCCCGTCCGAATGGGCTATGCACCCCTTTGTATGCGGGATCCTCACCCCGCCGAGCCACAGCTCCAGTCCCTCTCCGAGGGCGTGCACATCGTAGCCGTGACCTATTCTGTAAGGCAAGACTTTCATCTCAGAAAATTTTAAAGAATCATATGCAAATGTAAGGAAAAAACCACGGAAGCAGTATATTTGGGCCATCAAACAGAAAGTATGTACATAGGTATAATATCCGACACACACTGCTGGTTCGACGACGCGCTGAAGAAGTTCCTCGAGCCAGTGGATGAGATATGGCATGCGGGGGACTTCGGCAATGAGGAGACCCTGCTGCAGATAGCGGCGTTCAAGCCCCTCAAGGGAGTATACGGCAACTGCGACGGCAATCAGGTCCGTCTCCGCGTCCCCTATACCCAGAACTTCGAATGCGAGGGCAGGAAGGTGCTGATGATGCACATAGGCGGATATCCCGGCAGGTACGACTACAAGGCTTTCCAACTCATCAACGCACACCTGCCGGACATCTTCGTCTGCGGACACTCCCACATTCTGAAAGTGATTTTCGATAAAAAATACAATATGCTCACCGTCAATCCCGGTGCCGCCGGCATCCAGGGTTTCCACCAGGTCCGCACCGCCATCCGCGTCCACATAGACGACGGAAATATTCACGGCATGGAAATCGGCGAATGGCCCAGATTTATCAAATAATTTTTATATTTACATCCGTTTTTTAATTACAACTCACTCAACCTTATGAAACGCAATATCGTCATAACCATCGCTCTGCTATGCCTGACCGCGTCTCTCGCCTGGTCGCAGCAGACACCTGTAACCGAGGCCAACTATGATCTGGCCGAAAGGTTCTCGCCCAACAAAATCAACAGCATGGTGTTCTCCAAGAACATCCGCCCTTCGTGGTTCCCCAGCTCGGACAAATTCTGGTACGAGTGGAAGAGTCCCGAAGGAGTCCAGTACTGGATCGTGGATCCCGCAGCCAAGACCAAGACCGCTGTCTTCGACATGGACAAGCTGGCCATGGAGCTTACTACGATCATCAAGGATCCGTTCGACGCCCAGCACATCCCCTTCCAGGACTTTGAGCTCAAGGATGACAACACCTTCACTTTCAGCATCCAGTCCTCGATAGAACAGCCCGTGAAGGATGACAAGGACACCTCTGCCGCTGCAAAGAAGAACCCTAAGATGGAAAAGAAAGTCTTCCGTTTCGAGTACGACATCGCCACCAGGAAACTGACAGATGTCTCGGATCAGGAAGAGAAAAAGGACTTCCCCCGCTGGGCCAACATCGCACCGGACAGCAGCTACGTAGTCTATGCCAAGGGGTACAACCTCTACTACATGGACATGGACAACCTGCGCAAGGCTATGGAGGATGAAAATGACTCCACTATCGTTGAGTATGCCCTTACCACTGACGGCACCAAGGATGTACCCTACGGCGGAAACAGCTACTCCGGAGTAGACGACAGGGATACCAACAAGAGATACTCCGCATGGGGCCAGTGGTCTCCTGACGCAAAGCACTTCATTCTGGAGAAATACGACATGAGCAACATCGGCGAGCTCTGGGTAATCAACTCCACTGCCGAGCCCAGACCCAAGCTCGAGACCTACAAGTACCAGATGCCCGGCGAACCCGGTCCCAAGAGCTACCTGATGCTCTTCGACATGCAGGACAAGTCCTCAAAAGTGCTCAATGTATGGGCCTTCAAGGACCAGACAGTGGACATTCACCGCAAACCCTACACCACCCGCGACATGTACGCCGATTATGTGTCTCCTGTATGGCTCGGTGACAACGGCTCCTTCTACTTCACCCGCACCAGCCGCGACGAGCACCGCGTGGACATCTGCCGCTACTGGCTTGACAGCGACTCAGTCCAGGTACTCATCGAAGAGCGTCTGAACACCTATATCGACGTATGCGACTTCGAGCTCCTGAAGAACGGCCAGATCGTAATGCGCTCCGAGCGCAACGGCTGGGCCCAGCTCTACCTGCACGCAGCTGACGGCAAGCTCATCCGTCCCCTCACAAACGGTGCATACCACGTTTCCGCCATCATGGGCGTGGACGAGAGCACTTCCACCGTGTTCTTCACTGCCAACGGATATGACAAGAACGAGCACCCCTATTACAACCATCTCTTCCGCGTGGGCCTCAACGGCACCGGAATCAAGATGCTCAACCCCGGCAACTACTACAACGACAGCTGGATGCCTGAAGACCTGAAGTACTTCGTCAACAACGCCTCCCGTGTCGACGCCGCTCCCACAAACGCGCTTTACAATGCTGCTGGAGCCAAGATCATGGACCTCGAGGCATGCGATATCAGCCAGCTCCTGGCTTACGGATACAAATATCCTGAAATCTTCAAGGCAAAGGCCGCTGACGGAGTGACCGACCTCTGGGGCGTAATCTACAAGCCCTTCGACTTCGACTCCACCAAGCTCTACCCTATCATCGAATATGTATATCCCGGCCCTCAGGTAGAATCCACCAACTACACCTGGAACGCCAGCATGACCCGCGTTGACCGCCTGGCCCAGCTCGGTTTCATCGTAGTGACAGTGGGCCACAGAGGAGGCCATCCCGACCGCTCGAAATGGTACCACAACTACGGATACGGCGATATGCGCCACTATCCTCTGGCCGACCACAAATACGTAATCCAGAATCTTGCCGCACAGCGCAAGTACATGGATGTCAATAAAGTAGGTATCCACGGCCACTCCGGCGGCGGATTCATGTCCACAGCAGCAATCCTCACCTACCCCGACTTCTACAAGGTAGCGGTATCATGCGCCGGCAACCACGACAACAATATCTACAACCGCTGGTGGAGCGAGACCCATCACGGAGTCAAGGAAGTGGTGACGGCTGAAGGCGACACTACATTCAACTACAGCATCGAGGCCAACCATGAATTCGTAAAGAACCTCAAGGGACATCTGATGCTCGTTCACGGTGACATGGACAACAACGTGCATCCCGCCAACACCATAAGGGTAGCTGACGCCCTCATCCGCGCCAACAAGCGCTTCGAGATGCTCTATCTGCCCGGACAGCGTCACGGCTTCGGAGACATGAACGAATACTTCTTCTGGAGAATGGCCGACTACTTCAGCCGCTGGCTCATCGGCGACTGCGAGGAGGACGTGGACATCCACCAGCTCAACAACGACCAGTAATCCGTCTAAGGAATGAAATCCATCCTCGGAATAGGCAATGCCCTTACCGACATACTTGCAGTGCTCCCCGACGACAGTCTGCTGAGGCAGTTCCACCTGCCGGTGGGGAGCATGCAGCATGTCGATAAAGAGACAGGCAACAAGATATGGCAGGTACTTAAAGGCATGGGAGCACAGTACGTAGCCGGAGGTGCTGCAGGCAATACCATCACAGGCACGGCTGTATTCGGCATGCCCTCAGGATTCATCGGGAAAGTCGGTGACGATGAGGTAGGAGCCCTATACCGTTCCGACCAGGAACGCAATGGGATAAAATCCATTCTCCTGACAGGGAAGGAAGATTCCGGAAGGGCCTCCGTATTCATCACTCCGCCAAATGCCGAAAGGACTTTCGCCACATATCTCGGCGCCGCCCTCGAGCTCTGCCCCGAGGACCTGAAACCGGAGTACTTCACAGGTTACGACTATTTCTTCATCGAAGGGTATTTAGTGCAGAACCAGCAGCTTCTGAGACAGGCCGTAAAGCTTGCCAAAGAAGCCGGCTGCTATATCGCCATCGATATGGCCTCCTACAATGTGGTAGAGTCCAACGATACCTTCCTCCACGACATCGTAGAGCAATACGTAGACATCGTCTTCGCAAACGAAACCGAGGCCGAGACTTTCACAAGGCATTGTCCGCGGGAAGCTGTGGATATCATCGCCGGAATATGTGACATCGCTGTGGTTAAAATAGGGGCACAGGGCTCATATATCCGAAGCGGGGACGAGTTCCACCATATCGATGCATGTCCCGCAGAAGTCAGGGATGCCACAGGGGCCGGAGACCTCTATGCAGCAGGTTTCCTCTACGCCCACGCCTTGGGCATGCCGCTGGATATATGCGGCCGTGTCGGCTCCATCACCGCCTCTAAGGTTGTGGAGGTGATAGGGCCGAAGATCGATATCCCACGATGGAAAGCCGCAAAAAAGGAAATCCGCGCCCTGATAGCCGAGAACCTATAACCCAAGCATTTTCTGAACAGGCGACGCTGCCTTCTGAGCTGTCTCGGAGGGCAGCGTTACTGTATTGCGCGGGTTCTGGTGCAAAAGGGTATGGAAAAGGGACATAAGGGTTATTTTCTTCATATCCTCGCAGACCAGAGTATCTGACAGGGGAATAAGTTCCTTTTCCGGAGCCTCCTGACGCAGACGGTGCATTACTCCGAGTTCGGTGGCTATGACAAACTGCCTGCATTCCGACTCCCGCACATGACGTATGATTCCGGAGGTGGAATAGAAGAAGCAGCGGGGATTGCCGATTATCCTGGAATCCGACGAGCAGGCTGCCTCAGGGTGTATAAGAATCTCCGCCTCAGGATATTTGGCAAGGGCCTCCTCGACCAGTTTCGAGGTAATGCGGTCATGGACATGGCAACAGCCCTTCCAAAGATCCATCTTCCTGCCGGTAACAGCATTTGCATAGGCACCTAAATTTCTGTCAGGGACAAAAAGGACGGGGCCCGACGCCTGCGAGCACACCTTTTCTGTCACTTCTACAGCATTGGCCGACGTACAGCATATATCCGAAACCGACTTGGTATCGGCGGTGGTGTTCACATACGATATCACTGTACCGTCCGGATGCCTTCTCCTCCATGTGCGGATATCGTCTCCCTCTATCCCGTCTGCCAGTGAACATCCCGCTTCGGGCACAGGCAGCAGCACCTTCTTGCCTCCTGCAAGCACTGCAGCTGTCTCAGCCATGAACCTGACTCCGCAAAAGACGATCATACCGGCGTCTGCCGCAGCCGCCTTGCGCGACAACTCGAGAGAGTCCCCGACAAAATCAGCCACATCCTGGACCTCTGCCGGCACATAATAGTGAGCCAGGACAATAGCGTTGTTCTTACGCTTGAGTTCCTTAACCGCCTTGGTCAGATATTCCGGTGTCAGCTGGATATTCATGCTGATATCCATCGCCTTTACAGTATGTGTCAAAGCACCGACGCTGATAAAGTCCACACCTGTTGCTGCCACCTCTGCCAGCCTCGGCAAAGTCATGTTGCCGGAAGCCTCGGTCTTTGCGCGGCCGCCGATGATATTGACGGCATCCCTCATCATGGCTGTGGACATATTGTCCAGCATTATGATGTCCGCCCTTGCCATAAGAGCCTCCCTGACCTCATCCAGATCAGTAGCCTCCACCTCTATCTGCATACCTGCCGGAATCTTGGAACGTACCTGCTCCACCGCTGCGGAAATGGAACCTGCCATCTTGATATGGTTGTCCTTTATCATGGCCATATCGTACAGTCCCATCCGGTGATTCGTTCCGCCACCGTCCCGCACAGCCATCTTGTCCGTCACCCTCATGCCCGGAGCCGTCTTGCGAGTATCTAAAAGCCGGGTGTGCGTCCCTTTGAGTTCTGCCACGTATCTGGCTGTCTCGGTCGCGATTCCGGACATGCGCTGGAAGAAGTTAAGGGCAGTCCTTTCGGCCTTGAGCAATGCAGGATAACTGCCTTCGACACGCAAAATGACATCTCCTTTGCGTACAGTATCCCCGTCATGGACCAATGGTTTGAATACCACATCCTTCTGGAATCTGCGGAATACTTTCTCCACTACCGGGAGACCGGAAATCACACCGTCCGCCTTGGCTGTCATCGTAGCCACGGCCGAAGTGGATTCCGGGATAATCGAGTCAGTCGTAACATCCCCGGTATACACATCCTCGTCTATTGCCAAGTCAATCAATCTTTCCACCAGTTCTTCCCGGTGGCGCTGCAATTCTGTCATAAGTCCTGATTTTATTCTTCGTTTACTTTCCTGGTTGTAAGTTTTTCCCCTATCCTCTGCACCGTATGGAGGGCAAACTCTTCCCTGAGCGTCGGATAGTCCTCCCGATAGTGTCCCCCGCGGCTCTCTCTGCGGAATCTGGCTCCGGTCATGATCAGCCAGGCCACGGTCAGGAGCTTGCGTGAAGCCTCGTCATAATACTCATGCCTGACGTCCCCGAGTCCGAGAAGTTCCTTCTTCACCAGATTAAGGCCGGTGGACAGCAGCAGTTCGGAGCGTATGATCCCGGAACAGTTGTTCATCATGTGTGCTATCTGCCGTTTGAGGGCGTAATAATGCCCGGCCCGGGACTCGTCCCGCGTGTACTGCAGGTCGAAATGGGGCAGAGTCCCCACAGGACCGCATTCCTCGGCCACCTCTATTGCCCTGTGAGCAAACACCAGACATTCTATAAGCGAGTTGGAGGCAAGCCTGTTTGCGCCCATAATACCGGTAGAGGCTATCTCTCCGCAAACATAAAGACGGTGGATATCCGAACGTCCGTAAAGGTCGGACGCCACTCCTCCTACGGTGTAGTGCGCTGCCGGAGCGACCGGTATCCAGTCGGTAAGGTCATAACCGTATTCGGCACACTTGGCAAGGATATTGGGGAAACGGGAACGGACCTTTTCCGGGTCCAGATGCTTCAGGGACAACACTACATACGGTCTGTCGTCCAAAGCCATCTGCTTGAAAATAGAACGGGCGACTATATCCCTCGGCGCCAGTTCCGCAAGTTCGTGGACAGGAAGCATGAAACGCTTTCCGGCCTTGTCCAGAAGCCAGGCACCCTCACCCCTTACCGCTTCACTGATAAGGAAGGCCTTGGGAGAGTCTTCAAGATACAGGGACGTAGGATGGAACTGTATGAACTCCATATCTACAATCCGGCAGCCGGCCTTATAGGCCATTGCTATGCCGTCCCCTATTGTCGTCTCGGGATTTGTAGTGCGGGTGTAGATTGCCGAAGTCCCTCCGGATGTCAGGAAGGTATGCTCCGCATATATCAGTTCCTCACATCCCTTCTCCTCATCCCAGCAACGTGCCCCATAGCAGACTCCGTCCTTGACCAGGAAATCTATTACGGAAACATTTTCCCGGATAGTGATATTGGGGTCCGCCTGTACCTTTGAGATCAGAAACTCCGTAATATAGCGCCCTGTAGAATCCCCGCCGGCATGCAGGATGCGCTTGCGGTGATGGCCGCCTTCCAGACCGAGGGAAAGTTTTCCGTTCTCTGTGTCAAACTTCATCCCCTCACCTATTATCTCCTTGATGCGCTGGGGCCCCTCCTGCACCAGGACCCTGACAGCCTTGTCCTCACACAGGCCACGCCCTGCTATCATGGTATCTGTAAAATGGATATCAGGATCGTCCTCAATGTCGGTAACCGCCGCAATACCACCCTGCGCATTGAACGAGTTGCTGTCCCTCAAGGCCCGTTTCGTGACAATAAGTACAGAGCCCAGAGAGGAGGCCCTGTGAGCAGTGTACAGTCCCGCCAGGCCGCTTCCTAT
>DVIL01000076.1 GCA_018711305.1 Candidatus Coprenecus stercorigallinarum | reverse complement strand
CCGAACTTAAAAAATGGTTCGTGAAGTTCGGAATCGAGAGCTGGTGGAACAAAAAAGTGGAGGAACTGTCCAAGGGAATGGCCCAGAAGGTGCAGTTCATCACCACTGTCCTCCACAAGCCGGAACTGCTGATTCTCGACGAGCCGTTCTCCGGTTTCGATCCGGTAAACGCGCAGCTCATCCGTGACGAAATACTGCGTATGAGGGATGAGGGCACTACAGTAATCCTTTCGACACACAACATGGCTTCGGTGGAGGAGCTGTGCGACAACATAGCCCTGATCAACAAGTCCAACCTTGTGGTCACCGGCGGCGTTGAGCAGATCCGCCGCGAGCACGGCAAGAACCAGGTGGAGGTGCTTTACCGTCCCGGCGATGCGTCGGTAGAGATGGCCGGATCGGAGATTCTGACTCTGGCCTTTGACGTGGAGCATAAGGATATCCGCAGGGCCGTCTACGATGTGGTCAAGGGAACGCCTTCCGGCCGGATACTTTCAGAACTGGCGGCAGGCGGTATCGACGTGGTATCTTACCGCGAACTGATACCGAGCATGAACGATATTTTCATCCAACTGGTAAAAGGGGAGGACAAGTAATATGGACTTCAAGAAGATAAAACTCGTACTGGGACGTGAATTCTCCATCCGCGTCAAGAAGAAATCATTCATAATCACCACAATCGTCACGCCTATCCTCTTTGCGGCCCTGATGATTGTCCCGACCCTCATCATGATGGCCGACTGGGACAAGGATGTCAACAAGGTGCTGGTCGTCGATGATTCCGGTATAGTGGCACAGGCTCTGGAGAGCGGGGCCGAGATAGAGTATGTCATGCCTGATACCCGCGATATGGAGTATCTCAAGAGCCATCTCGACAGTCTCGGCGCCTATGCTGTCATGTATGTCTCCCCCCTCGATACAGCCAATAACGTGACTGTGGACGCCTACGCCACAAAGCAGATAAACGCAAAAGTGAGCGAGGCCATAGCGGCAGATGTGAACAATATTGTGGAAAGATACAAACTCCAGCAGTACAACATAGAGAACTTCGATGAGATTCAGGCTGACCTCAATCATGAGGTGGACCTGAACACATATATTGTAGGTGAGGACGGGCAGGACCGCAAGTCCATACTCGGTATCAACATGGCCATCTCCTTTATAATGGGATTTGTCATCTACATGTTCGTGACTATGTTCGGCAACATGGTGATGTCCAGTGTCATCAACGAGAAATCCAACAAGATTGTCGAAGTGATCGTCTCCTCCGTAAAGCCATTTGACCTGATGATAGGCAAGATACTCGGAGTTGCAAGCGTGGCTTTGACGCAATTCTTTATATGGGTGATACTTACGCTGGCCATTTTCTTCGGATTCCAGCTTGTCATGGGACCCCAGCTCGTGAGCGACCCTGAAGCTATGGAGCAGATGACACAGATGGCAGGTATGGGCTCTGACCAGATCAGCCAGATAGCCCAGGCTTCGGACAGTGAGATCGCCCAGACCTTCGCTGCCCTCAAGGAAGTCAACTTCGCCCTGATCATTGGCTGCTTCCTGATTTATTTTGTCCTCGGATACCTGCTTTACGCATCCCTGTTCGCGGCCATAGGCTCCGCAGTGGACAATGAGGCCGACACCCAGCAGCTTGTACTGCCGGTGACCATTCCACTTATCCTCGGTCTGCTGCTCATGCTACAGGCATTCCAGAACCCTGACAGCCAGCTGGCCTTCTGGGGGTCGATGATTCCCTTCACATCCCCGATGGTGATGCTTGCACGCGTACCCTTCGAGGGTTGCGTACAGACCTGGGAATTGTTGCTGTCGATAGGTCTGCTGCTGCTGACATTCCTCATAGCGGTATTTTTCTCGGGAAAGGTTTACAGAATAGGAATACTCATGCATGGCACGAAGTACTCCTGGAAGGACATCTGGAAGTGGTTAAAGTACTAAGGATATGCGAAAATTTCTGTTAATGATTATAGCCGCTGTGCTCCCCTTCCCTTTTCTTGGAGCGCAGAACTTTGAGTACCACTGGCAGAGAGTGCGGATGGATTCGACCTACGAGAGTTCAACCGTTTATCCTGTTGACCGTATCGTGGCCGAGCATGAGGAACAGATGGCCCCGCTGATGAAAGTGGTGATTTACTCCAATGCGGAGATACAGGAGGACCAGCCGGAGAGCGCCCTTACCAACCTTGTCGCCGATATGCTGATCCATGCCGCCGCGCCGTTTATTGACAATGACTATCCTACGCTTTCCCTCACCAATATGGGAGGTATAAGGAGTAATTTCCCCAAGGGGGCTGTCCGTGTCTACGATGTCTATTCCACCCTGCCGTTCAACAATTCGGTCGTGGTGGCCGTGATGAAAGGCAAGGACGTGCGGGAGATTTTGGAGAACTTTGCGCACAGGGAACGTTTCGAGGCCCTTGGTGGCGTACGTATTCTCGTTGAAGACAAGGAAATAGAGAACTGTATGATAGACGGCCATCCACTCGAGGATGACGCTTTGTACAATCTTGTGACCATCGACTTCCTCCTCGATGGCGGCGACCGTTTCCACATCGGCAGTGAGGCCGTGTCAATAGAGCGCACCGGCATAGTGATGCGTGATGCGGCTGTCGCCTATTTAGAGGAACTTTCCGAGTCAGGGATTGTCCTCGAGAACAAGACTGACGGACGTGTAATTATTGATGATTAAGGAAAAATTATGAAAGTGAGACATATATTTGCAGCTGCGTTGCTCCTGTCTGTGGCGGTTTCTTCCGCGAGTGCCCAGGACCTTGTGATTCTGCATACCAATGATACCCATTCCCAGATAGAGGAAGTGCGTGTAGGCAAGGGCGCCGGTACCAGGGGGGTACACAGGCGTGCCGAATATTTCCGTCAGGTGCTGGACCGGTATGGCAAGGACCATGTGCTCATCGTCGACGCCGGGGACTACAATCAGGGCACTCCTTATTTTACCGTCTTCGGGGGAGACCTCGAGATGGAGGTGATGAATGCCCTCGGATACGAGGTAGTGGCCATCGGCAACCATGAATATGACAACGGGGTGGATGAACTGGCCCGCCGCCTCTCCAAGGCCAAGTTCCAGACAGTCTGTGCCAATTACGACTTTTCGGGCACAGCTTTGGAGTCCATAGTCAAGCCATACGTGATAGTGGAGAAGGCAGGCAGGAAGATAGGCATTTTCGGTCTGACTGTTCCGCTCCGTACTCTGGTGGCCAGACAGAACCTCAAGGGTATAATCTACATGGATGCCTTTGCTACGGCCGACAAGTGGGCAGAGTATCTCAAGAAGGAGGAAAAGTGCGACTTGGTGATAGCCCTTTCCCATCTCGGCTACTCCGGCTATCCTGACCAGGCCAACGATGTCGCCCTGGCCAAGGACTCCGAGAATATCGACATCATCATAGGCGGCCACAGCCACACCTTCCTAAAAACCGACCGCGTCTACAAGAACCGCGTCGGCCGTGACGTCGTTGTTGTGCAGGCCGGTGCCCAGGGCGAGTGGGTAGGCCGTTTCGACATTGACTTCAAGTAGCCGTCCTCCTTCTCCTGGCCTTTCGCACCTTCGGAAGGTGTGCAGTTTTTCCGCGAAATCGTCCCACCTTCGGAAGGTGAGTATTCGCAGCATGTCCGCCACAGCGTCTGTAGCGGCATTTTCCTTCCGTTCTTGCCTTTCCCACCTTCGGAAGGTATGCGGTTTTCCTGCGAAATCGTCCCACCTTCGGAAGGTGAGTATTCGCGCCATGTCCGCCACAGCGTCTGTAGCCGCGTTTTCCTTCCGCTCCGGCCTTTCCCACCTTCCGAAGGTGTGCAGTTTTCCTGCGAAATCGTCCCACCTTCGGAAGGTGAGTTAGTTAAGGTGAAGGTGCCGAGAGAAGTGGTCTTTTGCCACTACCTTCTGGATTTCGTTATAGGCCGACCGGCTTAAGTGCAACATTCCACTCCTTTGGAAGGAGCGGCTAAATCCCGGCAAATACCTACTCCTTCGGAAGGAGTAGCCGAATCCCGACAATTCCCGACTCCTTCGGAAGGAGTGAGATGTTCAAAGCCGCTACTTGAAAGTGGCTACTTTGAACCCTTACTGTCCTTGGAGGACTTGCCGGAAGTCTTGGACCCGTCGTAGAGGTAGCGCTTGATTTTGTGGGTGGCGGTCTTCTCGAAGGCCTGGTCCTGGGGGGCTATCTCGCTGATGCGGGAGAATTTGCTGACTTTCTGGTTGACGTATTCGAGGAGCTCTTTCTTGAGGTTCTCGAGTTTCTCCTGGGTGGTGCGCTTGAACTCATCTGTGGATTCGAGGAAGGCCTTGAGTTTCTCGGAGTCGAAGTGGACGAGGGCGGTCAGGCGGCCTTTGCGATTGGTTACCAGGGACTCGGCCACCATGTCGTGGCTGTTGATGACGCTCTCGACTTCCTCGGGGTAGATGTTCTCTCCGCTGGGTCCGATGATGGTGGTGGAGGAACGGCCCTTGATATAGAGCCAGCCGTCCTTGTCCAGCTTGCCGAGGTCGCGGGTCTTGAACCAGCCGTCTTCGGTGAAGGCAGACGAGGTGGCTTCCGGATTGTTGAAATAGCCTTTGAAGACATTGTCCCCCTTGACGGCTATCTCTCCCACGCCGGTCTTGGGGTCTTTGTCCAGCAGCCGAAGCTCTACTCCCTTGACTACCGGACCGGTGGATCCGAGCCGTACCATGTCGGGGGGAGCGGCGGCGATGAGGGGCGATGTCTCGGTGAGGCCGTAGCCTATGGCGTAGGGGAAATGGGCTTCGAGCAGAAAACGCTCAACTTCGGGGTCGAGTCTTGCCCCGCCTATGCCGAAGAACCGGATGCGTCCTCCGAATTTCTCAAAGAGCTGCTTCCCGGCCTTGCGGTGCATCATCTTCCTGAGAGGGGGGATGCGGTGCATGAAACGCAGCAGCGGTGTCGCGGTGAGTTTGGGCAGGACGGCGCTGCGGTATACCTTTTCTATAATAAGGGGTACGGACAATATCGTTGTGGGACGCACCTTCGCGAGGGCGTTCATCAGGATTGAGGGGGTGGGGGCCTTCTCGATGTAGTTTACGCTGGCTCCGGCCTGCATCGGGAGGAGGAGGCACATGCTGCATTCGAGGGTATGGGACAGGGGAAGGAGGGAGAGCCATACGTCCCAGTCGAAGCTCGGGCGGGCATCCTCGGTGGACCAGAGGTTGGCGCAGAGGTTGCGGTGGCTGAGCATCACTCCTTTGGAGCTGCCTGTGGTGCCGGAGGTGTAGATGATGGCGGCCAGGTCATCGGGCTGTATCTCCTCTTCGGAGGGCAGGGGGGCGGGGCCGGCCGGGCACGGTTCTCCCTTGATTATGGAGAAATCGTCCAGGCAGATGATCACTTCCAGCCGGTCGAGGGCCTTGGGCAGGACCTTCGGCAGCAGTTTGCGGGAGACGAAGAGGGCCTTGGCGGCGGAATGTTTGAGGATGTGCTTGATCTCGCTTTCGGAAAAATCGGGCAGCATCGGCAGGGTTATCCTCCCGAAGGCCGTGGTGGCGAAATAGGCTACTCCCCAGTTGGGCATGTTCTGGCTCAGGAGGCCGATCATGTCGTTCCGGCCGAGCCCGTAGCGGGAGAGCAGTTCTCCTACCTCATAGACTTTGGCGTGAAACTCCGCGTATGTGTAGCCCGGCCCGTCTATGAAATGCAGGAAGGGCTTGTCTCCGTATCTGGTAAATGAAAATTCGAGCAGCGCTCTGAGCGACCGCTGATGTATGTTGTCCATAATGCTGTGCTGTTAATCCAGGTCGTCCCCGGTAGTGAATTTTTCAGGATATTTTCCCACTACACCTTTGTCCTTGTACCACTGTCTGATGCGTTTGAGGTCAGCATCCACGTCGTCGGTGATGTGGAACTCCTCCTTGGCGCCTACTGTCTTGGTACCCCAGTCGAAATAGCCGAGGAAGACCGGTACTCCGGTAGCCTTGGCTATCAGGTGGAAGCCTCCCTTCCACCGTTTTACGGGCCGGCGCGTGCCCTCCGGGGCTATGGCCAGCTGGAAGTATTCGTCCTTCTCGAACTCCTCTATCATCTGGCGCACCAGATGGGCTCCGCCGCCGGTGGTGCGGTCAACGGGGATGCCGCCGAGATGACGGAGAACGGGACCGAGGGGCCATTTGAAGAAGCCCTTCTTTATCATTACCTTGGCATTGCCCCCGACGGAGCGGTAGTAGAGCCAGGATATGACGAAGTCCCAGATCGAGGTGTGGGGCGCTCCGAGGATGATGCACTTGGGCGCCGGGATGGCCTCGTCCATTCCTTTCCAACCCATCATGTTGAGTATGCGCCTGGCGGTTTTGGGACTGATTATTCTCATTATACGATTTCAAGGATTAAGTCGGAACGCAGGTTCTGACGGATGAATGACTGGCGGTCCATGGTGTTCTTCCCCATGTAGAACTGCAGCAGGGGAGGAATGCTGTCGTCCGGATCGAGGCGGACCGGGTCGAGACGCATCTCTTCTCCGATGAAGTCCTTGAACTCGTCCGGGGATATCTCTCCGAGACCTTTGAAACGGGTGATCTCATGGCCGGCCCCGAGCTCCTTCATGGCTGCGGTCTTTTCCTCCTCGTTGTAGCAGTAGATGCTGCGCTTCTTGTTGCGCACGCGGAAGAGGGGGGTCTGGAGGATGTAGACGTGACCCTGACGGATGAGGTCGGGGTAGTATTTCAGGAAGAAGCTGACCATCAGCAGGCGGATGTGCATGCCGTCCACATCGGCATCGGTGGCGATGATTATCTTGTTGTAGCGCAGGTTGTCCATGTCCTCCTCGACGTTGAGGGCGGCCTTGAGCAGGAGCATCTCCTCATTCTCGCGGACTTCCTTCTCGCTCTTCTGCACGCAGTTGAGGGGCTTGCCCCTGAGGCTGAACACGGCCTGGGTGTTCACATCGCGGATCTTGGTGATCGAGCCGCTGGCGGAGTCTCCCTCGGTAATGAATATCGAGGACTGCTCGGCCAGGGGATTGCGGGTATCGGTGTAGTGTACGCGGCAGTCGCGCAGCTTCTTGTTGCAGAGGCTGGCCTTCTTGACCTTTTCCTTGATGTTCTTCTGGATGCCGGAGATGGCCTTGCGCTCCTTCTCGGAGGCCTGGATCTTCTTGAGCATTATCGATGCAGTCTCCGGATGCTTGTGCAGGTAGTTGTCCAGTTCTTCCTGGATGAAATCCCCTATGAAGGAGCGGACCGACAGACCGGGGCGCACGTCCTTGGAGCTGAGCTTGGTCTTGGTCTGGTTGCCGAAGCCCGGCTCATTGACCCTGATGCTGATGGCTCCGACTATCGACTGGCGTATGTCAGCCGGCTCGAAATCCTTCTTGAAATGCTCCTTGACGGTCTTGGCCACAGCCTCGCGGAATGCGGCGAGATGGGTGCCGCCCTGGGTGGTGTTCTGGCCGTTGACAAAGGAGGCGATGTTCTCCCCGTTGCTGTCCCCGTGGGTGATGACGCACTCTATGTCATCGCCCTTCAGATGGATAGGGGGGTACAGCGGCTCGGCGACCATGGTCTCGTTGACCAGGTCCAGCAGACCGTTCTGCGAATGATATGCCGTGCCGTTGAGACGGAGGGTCAGACCGGTGTTGAGGTAGGCGTAGTTGCGTACCATGGTCTCGATGAACTCCATATTGTAGGAGTAGTTGTGGAAGACCTCGTCGTCGGCAATGAAACTGACCAGGGTGCCGTTCTTCTCAGCAGAGCCTTCCCCGCTCTCGTCCTTTTCGAGGATACCCTTCGAATAAGTGGCGCTACGCCATTTTCCGTCCCTCCATGCCGTTACCTGAAAATATACCGAGGTGGCATTGACCGCCTTGATACCTATACCGTTGAGCCCGACGCTTTTCTTGAAGGCTCCGCTGTCGAACTTGCCGCCGGTCATCAGCTTGCTGGAGGCGTCCACCAGCTTCTCCAAAGGTATGCCGCGGCCGAAGTCGCGCACCGTCACCTGACGGCCCTCCACGGTGATGATGATCTCGCGGCCGAAGCCGGAGGCATATTCATCTATCGAGTTGTCAATCACTTCCTTGACCAGCACATACAGGCCGTCGTCCGGCATCGAGCCGTCTCCGGTGCTGCCGATGTACATGCCGGGGCGGGTGCGGATGTGGGTGTACCAGTCGAGGGTCTCTATCGTACTGCTGTCGTAATTCCTTAATTCTTCGCTCATTATCCTGAAATGCCCCTTTTTGGGACCCCGCAAATTTATTAAGAATTTCGGGAAGAATGATTCCACTGGAGAAAAAAATGCTACTTTTGCGACGGTTATAATGGAAAATTAGTGCTAAACCTAAAGGTTCACGAATGAGTAAAAAGAGATTTGTTCCAGTACTCTTCATGCTCCTTGTACTCACGGTCTCCTGTTCGCGTAAGGAGGAGACCCTCTACTCACCCGGCATGGGCGGGGTGATGATAGACCTGACGACGGACTTACCTGCTACTAAGGCCGAAGTCATGGATGACCTGCAGCTTGATCCGGATGACTTCCAGGTGGAGGTCATCAACTCCTCGGGAGTTATTTTCAAGCGGTGGTCCACATTTGCAGAGTACAAGTCGCAGGAAGGAGCCGGTTTCCAGATGAATGCCGGCGGGCCCTACCGTATCAGGGCCGTTTACGGTGATTCTACCGCGAGCGGTTTTCAGGCGTTGTTCTTTATGGGTGAGCAGGAATTCACTGTCGTCCCCCAGCAGACCACGGAAGTGGCTGTGGTGTGCTCTATGGGCAATGCTCGGCTTGCAGTAGAATACGGTGAGAATATCCGCGAGGATTATACTGATTTCAGGACCATTGTCTACAGCGACCGTGGTTCGGTGATATTCGGCAAAAATGAGGCCCGCTCGGGTTACATCCATGCCGGGGAGTTGTCTGTGTATGTCGAGCTGACGGATGCGGCAGGGGAGAAA
The DNA here is from genome assembly GCA_018711305.1 of Candidatus Coprenecus stercorigallinarum. GTDB lineage: Bacteria > Bacteroidota > Bacteroidia > Bacteroidales > UBA932 > Coprenecus > Coprenecus stercorigallinarum. Next base: position 36,005 of record DVIL01000076.1, on the reverse strand, counting down.
AAGTATTTCATGAACAGCAGCAGCATTGCTGCGGCGGCAGGCGACTACATAACCCTCAAAGTCGATACCCAGCCTATTGAAAAGGAAAATGTATCGTTGACCGTCATTGTGGACAGCAGTACTGACAGGAAGGATGTGGGTGTGACCCTGCCGTCCTTCATGCTCCCCGCCGATGCTCCGGAAATGACAGCGGCCTTTACGGCGGATGGCGAGTCCATATCCTTCGTCGAGGGTGTCCTGCCCGAAGGAGATCCTTTCGTAGTGGATATGAATGTACCGGCAGGAATCTACAGTCTGAAGGTTTCGGTGTCCAGCTCCAATCCCGAGCTTGCCTGGGCCTCGGACATGGACCTGCTCGATCTGACGGAGGAACAGAAGTCGAAACTCTCCGATGCAGGCTTTACAGTTCCGGACCTGTACCGTTCCCGTACGCAGAAAATAGACTTCAGCAGCATAGCGATGTTGGTGAGGGTGCTGGAAGACGGCTCCGGGCAAAGCCTTGGCATTAAGGTCACCGACGGATTGGGAAAGACAGCTGACGGCAGATGGGCACTGGCTCCCAAGCCGGCATCCAAGTCCATCTCCCCAGTGGATGACGGCAATGTCTGGGCCCGCAGGGTCTACAACGTGACGATGACGACAGACGGCAATCCCGAATATCTCTATCCCTTGGTGAAGGCTGAGGGCAGCGAGGAATGGGTACGTCCCGCCTTTACCGGGACCGTCTCCGAGGGCAGCAAGACTGTAACTATCACCGGGTTGGAGCCTTCGACCAAGTATCAGGTCGTAGCTGCGTACGTCGACAATGCCAATATTTCGGAAGAGGTCCGTGAGTTTACGACTGAGGCCACCCAGCAGGTGGAGAATGCAGGGTTCGAGGAGTGGAGCGAGTGGGAATATCGTGCTACTGAAGGACTATTCGGGCTTGGTGCGGAAGACCAGACTAATTATGCGCCTTACATTAATGAGAATACAAGGTGGTGGGACTGCAACAATTCAGAAACAACACCAGGTAATAGGACGGTATCTAATATTGATTATAAAAGTTTCCCTATGGTCTCATATGTTTCTGGCAGAACCGGAGAAAAGGCTGCTCAGTTAATGGTCATAGCGATAAGCAATACAGCGACGAGTGGAACTGCACCAAGTCCGACAGTCGGTTTCGGACGTATATTCACCGGAGTGTACGGAGGTGAGCAGGGACGCTCATTCCCGTCGCGTCCGGACAAGATGAAGTTCTGGTATAAGTATTCACCGAATGATTCTGATATTTTCAAGGTTTATGTTTCAATTAAAAGTGGTGATACTGTCATAGGTGAAGGAACATTCACGTCATCAGAATCAAAGGCAAACTGGACAGATCTGTCAGTTGATATAACATACAGTAGGGCAGATTTGAAAGCAGACGGGATATACATCGAGTTTGTCAGCGGTAGTGATAGCGATAAATGGGATTATGATCAATCTATTACCTATGGAGGTAACAAGACCGCCAATGTTCACGGCGGCAGTACCCTTACCATCGACGACATAGAACTTATTTACGAATAACAGAAATTTAAAGATATGAGAAAAGCTATTGTATCTTCAATCATGATTGTTGCTCTTGCGGTGGCAGCGGGCTGCTCGCGGGAGAACATAGAGTACGGCAGCGGGCATTCCGCCAGCCTTTCCCTCTCCATCAGCTCGGAGGGGGAGTTTACCACCGTTGACAACGGGGCCGGAGCCATGACAAAGGCCGGCGAGGAGACGACGGTGGACATCAATGCCTTTACCCTGAAGATATTGAATTCGGAAGGTGTGGCCGACTGGTCCTGGGACAGGTTTGACGAGGTGCCGGAGGTGATATCCATGGACCCCGGAACCTATACCATAGAGGCCCGTTCCCCCGGTGACAAGGCGGTGTCGTGGGACCAGCCCATGTACGTGGGTTCCCTGGAGGTGACCATCACTCCCGGCAAGGTAGAGGAGGTCGCAATAGTATGCTCCCTGAGCAATATGAAGGTCTCTGTGCAGACCACTGAAAAGTTCAGGAATGAAATGGCTAAATATACCGTAACGGTGACTTCCGAGGACGGTGTTCTGATCTTCGGTAAGGAGGAGATAGAGGCCGGACGCTCCGGCTACTTCGATGTGGCTCCGTTGAGCATGGACCTGACCGCTGTCCGTCAGACTGGCGGCCCCCGTGTCAACTATCATGTGGAGATATCGGATGTGGCTCCGCGCGACCACCATGTGTTTACCCTCGATGCAGCCGAGACCGGTTATACTGACCTGGCTCAGGGCCTGTCCATCGACTATACCTGCAACAACCGTGAGGAGGCCATCAAGATAGACGCTATCCTTGAAGAGCCTGTAGACGGACTGACTGTCCCTGAGGTGACCTCTTCCTCAATAGAGAACGGGGAGAGAAACGTACCGGCCAACACCTCCATCCTTGTTCTGACCTGGTCGACCGTGACCGAGGTATCGGCTTCCGCCCAGATCACCCTCAATGACACACCCTGCATGGCGACAGCCTCCAACAATATGGTGAGCGTCATTCTGCCGGATATGGCCGAGGACACGGAGTACACTCTCAATGTCCCTGCAGGAGCGGTGCTCAACGCAGTGACAGCCGATCCCTGCGAGGCGTATTCCCTGACTTTCACTACTGCCGGAGGACAGGAGGCCGGACCGGATATCACCATCTCGGCCACTGCCGGCATTGATGCTCCGGTGACCTACAGCAAGTCGGCGCTCCCTGAGGAATTCTCCCTTTCAGTGGAGGCACCTGCCGGTATCGCCAAGTATGTGGTCAATGTCAATTCAGCAGGACTGCAGGGACTGCTTGATTTGATGGAGATGGGGTATTCAGTGGATCTGGCAAATATGAATGATAAAGAGACGGGATTCTGGGGAAATCTGTTCGGAATGACTTCCGCCGATGTCAAAGGCAAAACCGGGGTGTCCTTCCAGATAGCCGCATTCCTCAGCGCCATGCCTAACGAGACGAATAAACTCGAGGTCGTGATAACCGACGGCAACGGGGATAAGCTCTCGAAGACACTGACCATCATAATGACTGAATAGCCATGAGGTTTGCAATGAAAATACTCGTGGCGGCGGTGCCGGCTCTGATGTCGGCCCTGTCCTGCTCGAGGACCGAACTCAGCCTGTTGGCCTCCCGGGGGGAGGGTCTGCTGACCCTGTCCTGCAATGTGGACCAGGAGGTGTTGGCAGTGACCCGTGCCGGGGAGGAACCCGTGTTGGCGGTGACGGTCAGCGAGACTGAGACCGGCAAGGTCGTCAGGACGGTGGAGGACCACCGCACTCTGGCCGATGAGCCTATGGTGCTCCCCGAGGGCAAGTACACCGTACTGGCCTATGCCGGAGACAATATCCAGGCCGGATTTGATTCGCCCTACTATGAGGGTACGACCGAGGTGACGGTGGAGGCCGGTGCCGAGGCCCAGGCGGAGCTCACTGCAACGATAGCCAACGTGAAAGTTACCGTGTCCAGGTCAGAGACAGTCACCCAGAGTTTTACAGACTTCTCGGTTACCGTCTCCAACGGCCTGCCCAATGGCTCCTTGGAGTACGCGGACGAGACCCTTTCCTCCGAGGGATATTTCCCCTGTACCGGTACTCTCTCATGGGTACTTTCCATCACTTCGTCCGACGGACGTTCGTATACCCTTTCGGATGACATACAGGATGTACAGCCCAAGGAGCATTACAACATCCACTTCGATGTGGACGGAGAGGTATTCGTGGACAAGGGAGGGCTCTCGTCTTCTTCCATCAAGGTGACAATCGACAGCAGGGTGAATGAGTCCGAACACACCGTGACCATCCCTATCGGCACAGCCGTCGAGCCGCGCATACGTGAGATGTCGGGATTGGTCGATACCCGTCCGGATGATGCGGGGGAGGATTACGAACGCCCTGCTTCCTATGAACTCAGACTCACCGAGGCGGATATTGCGGCGAATACTCCGGGACTTTTCAGAATAGAGTCCGAGGCCGGACTCAACAGAGTGGTGGTAAGGGGCATGGCTGCCTTTTCCGACGGTAGCCTGCCGGACTCGCTCAACCTTTTCGACCCCAATATAGCCCTGCTCTACAAGGCTTCGGCAGCCGAGGCAGGCATGACGTGGACCGATGGGGTGCAGACCGGTACAAAAGAGATGCAGGTGGATTTCAGACCGTTGTTCGCCACTCTGCCAGTGGGTACATACGATCTGTCCGTCAGCGCCCTCGACCGTCAGCGCCAGTATGTGCTGTGCCGGATGGTGATTACAGTACTGCCGGATATGGAAGTGCAGCTCGATGAGGTGGAAGAGGGGAATGTCTGGAGCAGTTTCGCCAATGTCAGCGCCGAATACAAGACCGAATCCGAACCTGCCGGAATGACATTCCAGTACCGCAAGACCGGAGATGCCGACTGGACAGTCTTCCCTGCTGACCAGCTCGTCAAGGAAGGCAGGAAATTCTCGGCGAAGATTGCCGGACTCGAGCCCGGTACCGGGTATGAGGTCTGGGCCATAACTGATGCGGAACAGAATGAAGCGAATATTGCCTCGTTTGTCACCGAGGAGGAAACCCAGCTGCCCAACTTCAATTTTGACTCGTGGTCAGACAATGGGCATTCTGCCAATGCGGAGGGGACTTCTTTCTGGGATTCCGGCAATGAAGGAGCTTCGACTTTAAATAAGTATCCTACATCGCAGGAGACAGGATATGTTAAGGCCGGGTCTGCTGTTAAAATGGTGTCACAGTTTGTAGGTCTTGGTTCTTTAGGAAAATTTGCAGGGGGAAATATCTATTCCGGAGCTTATGTAGAAACGCATGGAATGAGTGGCGCAAGTATCGATTTTGGTCGCCCATATACATCAAGACCATCAAAACTTCACGGCTGGTACAGTTACGCTCCTGTTGTAATTGATTATGCTGAAGGAATTCATGGGGATAAAAAGGGAGAGCTTGATGTCGGAAAAATATATGTTGCACTGATGAGTTCAGGCCCATTCCGGGTAAATAATTCTACTGATCCCAAGACTCTCTTTGACCCTTCAGCCGATAATGTGATTGCATATGGAGAGTTGAATCTTGACCAGAGTACTGGCTCCGAGTACAAGGAGTTTACCATTGAACTGGACTACCGTTATGAGGACGTCAGGCCGACTTATGTATTAGTAGTAGCAACAGCAAGTGCCTATGCTGACTACTTTACCGGAGGAAACGGCAGCACCCTCTACATCGACGAATTTGAATTTATCTTCGAATGAAAACAAGAAAGACAATAATATCCGCACTTGTGTCCTGCATTCTCGTCATGGGAGGGGGATACGGTGCAGCGGCGGCCGAGAAGTTCGACCGCGGCATGGGCTTCAAGCAGGCCTCGGTGTTCATGCCCAAGGGGCAGCTGATGTTCGGAGGTACGGTGTCGTACCGGGACTACAATTTCTACGATTACAAGTTCCTCATCATAGACGATATGAACATCAACGCCTACACCCTGGCGGCCACACCTTATATTTACTACTCCTTTGCCAAGAATATGGCAGTGGGAGTCAAGTTTTCCTACAACAGGACCTTAGCCCGGATCGACGAGACCAATCTCTCGCTGTCTTCCGACCTGTCCTTCGGCATTTCCAATTTCTACATGCTCCAGCATACCTACTACGGCTCGCTGTCCTACCGCTACTACATCCCTTTGGGCAAGAGCAAGGTATTCGGCCTCTTCAGTGACATATCCCTGAACTTCGGGGCCGGGCAGGGAAAGACAGTCAACGGTACCGGGGAGAATGTTACGGGTACCTATCAGAATATTCTCGATGTGGGCATAGACGTGATTCCGGGTATAGCGGTGTTCATCACCAACGAGATGTCCGTAGAGGCTTCTGTCGGAATTCTCGGTATGGGCTGGAAACGCATTTCACAGACGACCGACCAGGTATACACAGGACGGTACGAGACTTCCAATGCCAATTTCAAGCTCAATCTCCTGTCGATAAACATAGGTGTCAATTTCGTCCTGCCGGTGGGCAAGGATGACACTGCCGCCGTAAAGAAACAGTAAAGGCCCATGTCTGTGGAAAAGATAAAATTGCTCGGTGTCCTGCTCCTCGCCGCCACAGTTTCGGGATGTATCAAGAATGACATTCCGTACCCGCGCCTTCAGGGCAACATCACAGCCTTCGAGGTGGAGGGGCAGCTTTCGGCAGCGGTAATCGACAGTGCGGCGCTTACTGTGACTGTCGATATGGCTGACACCGTGGATCTGGCTCAGGTGAGGCTCTTGAAGTTTGCCTTGTCGGACAAGGCCGTGGCCGAGCCTGCTGCGGACAGCGGGGATGTGCTGGACATGACGGCGTCTCTCGAGTACAGTCTTGCTACATGGCCGGGCCAGCAGTACTTGTGGACGGTGACGGCCACGCAGACTATAGAACGGTATGTGAGGGCGGAGAATCAGGTGGGTGAGGCTGTTATCAGTGCCAGTACCTTCAGTGTAAAACTTCCGATTTCGGAAGATGTGCCGTTGGACGAGATTGTCATTACAGAAGTACAGCTCGGCCCCTCGAATTCGGTCATAACTCCGGATCCGAGAGAGGTCCATGATTTCACCCAACCTCAGAAGTTTACGGTCACGTATCGCGATATTACTGAGGAGTGGACCATAGCGGTCATGCCTACTGAGGTTACGGTAACGACTTCGGATGCCGATGCCTGGGCGCACTTTGCCTACCTTTACGGTATGGTGCCCTCGGGTGCGGAGACTCCGACTTTCCGTTACGTGGAGGCCGGCGGCAGCGAGTGGCTCGACGTGCCGGCGGAGGATGTGACAGTGGACGGAATGAATGTTTCGGCCCTGCTCCGCGGACTGTCTCCGGGGACGGACTATGTCTACAAGATAGTTTCCGGTGATCTTGAAGGTTCTGAGGTGGCATTCACTACGGAGGAGGCGGCGCAGATGCCAAACATGGGGTTTGATCAGTGGGTAAAGGACGGAAAAAGTTGGTATGCAAATCCGGACCTTGAAAGCGGTTATTGGTGGGATTCAGGAAATTATGGGGCGAATATGATAGGGGAGGCTAATCCGACTTCTCCTGAGGAGGTGTTTTTAGCTGTCAGCGGAGATGGCGAGCGTGCTGCACGCTTGGAATCAGTCAAAGTTGCTATAAAAATGGCTGGAGGAAATGTGTTCTCAGGCCATTTCGGAAGTGTGCAGGGGCTTGGTGCCGAGGTTTTCTTTGGCCGTCCTTTTGAGAGCCGTCCCTTGACTCTCAGCGGGTATTACAGCTATTCTCCTGTCCCTATCGATAATGTGGATCCACCCGATGGTGTTGAGCTTCCTTTCGATGCATCTGCCATAGCTGGCCAGTCGGACCGCTGTCACATCTTCGTGTACGTGACGGCCTGGGACGGCCCTTATCGTGTGAATACCACCGAGCACCGGTATCTGGATGTCAACGACCCCGACGTACTCGGTTATGGCGAGCTTATAGATGAGGTGGGAACAGGAGGGGAGTACAAGCCGTTTACCATCAATATCAAGTACCGGGAGGACAAACGGAACGTAAAGCCGACCTATTGTGCCGTAGTGGCCGTGGCCAGTCAGTACGCGGATTATTTCACCGGCGGTATAGGCAGTCTCATGTATGTGGATGAATTCTCCTTCGGCTACGATGGAGATGTGATATGGGAGTAGGTGGAGACCGGACCATCACACTGTCCGAGGCTTCACGCTTCGGCGGGAGGAACACGTCTTTCAGCCTGATGCTGAAGCCGGTGGGCTCGAAGTGCAATCTGCGTTGCGACTATTGCTACTATCTTGACAAGGCTTCTTCGGTGTATTCCGGGCGGGAACCGGTGATGGGTACAGATCTGCTGGAGATTTGCATCCGGGATTTCTGTGCTTCCTGTGACTTGCCGGAGCTGACGGTCGAGTGGCACGGTGGGGAGCCTCTGCTTGCAGGCGTGGACTTTTTCCGCAGTGCACTGGCCTTTGAACGGAAATATGCCGGAGGACGTCCTGTCCACAATACGCTTCAGACCAACGGCACTCTGCTGGACAGGGACTGGACCGAATTTTTCCACGACAATGATTTTCTTCTCGGCCTTTCTCTCGACGGCCCGGAGGACATTCATGACCGTTACCGCCGGACTGCTTCGGGGGGAGGGACATTCCGGGATGTGATGCACGCTTTGGAGATCATGCATCGGGAGCGGGTGGAGTTCAATACCCTCACGACAGTCAGCAAGGCCGGCGAGGGAAGAGGGGCGGAGGTCTACCGCTTCCTTAAATCCGTCGGTTCGCAGTATATGCAGTTCATGCCGGTATACGAGCATCTGCTGCCGGCACTGTCATCCGTGTCCGGACGGGAGGCCGTGCGGATTGCTTCTCCACGGGAGCCGGAGACCGTCCTTGCCCCGTGGTCCGTGGGACCGGAAGCATTCGGCCGGTATCTCTGCGATGTTTTCGATGAGTGGGTGAAACGGGATGTCGGGCGCTACTTTGTCCTTACCTTCGACGCGGCCCTGTCGTCCTGGTGCGGGGTACAGCCGGGTATCTGCACCTTCTGCGAGAGCTGCGGAGGAAATCTGACAGTAGAGCACAACGGGGATATCTATCCCTGCGATCATTTTGTCTATCCCGACTGGCGGCTCGGCAATATCCGGGAGCTCTCTCTTAGGGATGCCGCCACGTCCCCCCTGCTGACCCGTTTCGGCCTTGCCAAGCGAACAGACCTGCCTCAGTCCTGCCTCCGTTGTCCCTGGCTGCGGGCTTGTCGTGGCGGCTGCCCTAAACACCGCTTCGGGACTTCCTCAGGGCAGCTGCCTCTATGTTCCGGCTACCGTCTTTTCTATTCGCATATAGCTCCTGTGATGGACCGGATGCGGCAGATTATAGCTGAAGGGAGGTCTCCTGCAGAGATTTGTCACAATTGTTAGCTGAAAAGGAAGAAGTTGTAATAGTTTTTATTACTTTTGTGAGAATTTTGTCCGAAACAGGCAACACAGACGAAAATATTAACTATATGACTGATTTTCAGAAAGCAATCATTGAGGGTATTCCGGACGAACTTCCGGCACCCAAACCGTTTGACCCCTCTGTCAACCATGCTCCCCACCGGAAGCAGATACTGACAGCGGATGAGAAGAAGCTGGCACTGCGCAACGCTCTGCGCTATTTCCCGCCGAAACATCATGCAACATTGATCCCGGAGTTCAAGGAAGAGCTGGAGACATACGGAAGGATCTACATGTACCGCCTGCGTCCCGATTATAAGATCTATGCCCGCAGCATAGATGACTTTCCCCATAAGAGCCGTCAGGCAGCGGCCATCATGCTCATGATATCCAACAATCTGGATATGGCCGTCGCCCAGCATCCCCACGAGCTCATCGTGTATGGCGGTAACGGCGCGGCTTTCCAGAACTGGGCCCAGTACCGTCTGACCATGCAGTATCTGTCCCAGATGACGGACGAGCAGACTCTGGTACTGTATTCGGGACATCCGCTCGGACTGTTCCCTTCGCATAAGGACGCACCGCGTCTGGTCATTACTAACGGAATGGTGATTCCCAACTACTCTTCCAAGGACCATTGGGAGAAGTTCAACGCCCTCGGCGTCTCCCAGTACGGGCAGATGACTGCGGGCTCTTTCATGTATATAGGCCCTCAGGGTATCGTTCACGGCACTACCATCACAGTGATGAACGCCGCCAGAATGCACACCCGTCCCGGGACGGAGAACAGGGGCAAGATATTCGTAAGCTCGGGCCTCGGAGGAATGTCCGGAGCTCAGGGCAAGGCTTCGGTGATAGCCGGCGTGGTCGGCATCATCGCGGAGATCAATCCCAAGGCCATCCGTACCCGCTATTCCCAGGGCTGGGTGGACGAGGTGTATACCGAGCTCGACCCGCTGATCGACAGGGCTCTGGAGGCACGCGAGAAGAAGGAGGCTGTGGCTCTGGCATATCAGGGCAATATCGTGGACCTCTGGGAAAGACTGGCCAAGAGGGGTGTGGATGTGGATCTCGGTTCCGACCAGACTTCCCTGCACAATCCCTGGGCCGGCGGATACTATCCCGCAGGTTTCACCTTCGAGGAGTCCAACGAGATGATGGCATCGGAACCTGACAAGTTCAAGAGGGAGGTGCAGAAGTCCCTCCGCCGTCAGGTGGCCGCCATCAACAAGCTCACCGAACGCGGCATGTATTTCTTCGACTACGGCAATGCCTTCCTGCTGGAGGCATCCCGCGCCAAGGCTGACATCATGGGCGTGAACGGGGCATTCCGTTATCCCTCTTATGTGCAGGACATCATGGGCCCTCTGTTCTTCGACTACGGATTCGGTCCCTACCGCTGGGTATGTACCTCCTCGAAGCCCGAGGATCTGGCCGAGACCGACCGTATCGCGGCAGAGGTGCTCGAGGACATCTACAGGACAGCTCCCGACGAGATAAAGAACCAGCTCGCCGACAACATACACTGGATCCGCGAGGCCGGCCGCAACAAGCTGGTGGTAGGCTCGCAGGCCCGTATTCTCTACGCTGATGCTGAGGGACGCACCAAGATAGCCCTGGAGATGAACCGCGCTATCCGTGAGGGACGTATTTCAGCCCCCATAGTCCTGGGCCGCGACCATCACGATGTGTCCGGCACCGACTCTCCTTACCGTGAGACTTCCAATATCTACGACGGCTCACAGTTCACCGCCGATATGGCAGTGCAGAACGTCATTGGAGATTCCTTCCGCGGCGCTACATGGGTATCCCTGCACAACGGCGGCGGAGTAGGCTGGGGCGAGGTCATCAACGGAGGCTTCGGCATGGTCATCGACGGCAGTGAGGACTCCGACCGCAAGATCCGCAGCATGCTTCACTGGGATGTCAACAACGGCATAGCCCGCCGCAGCTGGGCCCGCAACAAGGGTGCGATGTTTGCCATCCAGAGGGAGATGGAGCGCACTCCCGAGCTGAAGGTTACCATTCCTTATCTGGTGGACGACAAGCTCCTGTAGTATTTTGACAGAACATATTTGCAACTATTAAAATAACTTTCAAATTTTTGAAATATGGCAGAAAAATTATTTACCGAATTTCCTCCTGTCCCTACGTCAGCATGGGAAGAGGTGATTACCAAGGACCTCAAGGGGGCCGACTACGAGAAGAAGCTCGTGTGGAGGACCCTCGACGGATTCACGGTGCGCCCCTACTATCGCGCTGAGGACCTTCAGGGTCTGAAGTACATAGGGAAGAATCCCGGTGAGTTCCCCTTTGTAAGAGGAACCCGTCAGAACAACAAGTGGTTCATCAACGAGAGCGTATGCTGCGGTGATATCGCTGCAGCCAACAGCCAGGCCATCACCCTTCTGACAAAGGGTGTCGAGTCCTTCACATTCCACCTCCCCGAGGGTAAGGTAATGGAAGTGGCCGACTATACGGCTCTTCTGAAGGGTATCTCTCTCGAGAAGGTGCCTGTGAACTTCCGCGGCTGCTGCCCCAAGAATGTGGACGGCCTGCACAATTTCCTCAAATATGTTGACTCTCTCGGTATCGACAAGGACGCTGTCCGCGCTACATTTGACTTCTCGCCTCTGAGACCTCTCAACAAGAAGGGCTCTTTCTGCGAGGAGAAGGCTTTCGCCGCTCTTGCAGAGTGCGTAAAGGCTGCAGCTTCCTATAAGAATGTACGTGTCATCGCAGTGGATGCCGTGATCTACAACAGCTGCGGAGCTTCCTCTACCCAGGAGCTCGCATTTGCCCTCAGCCAGGGCAGCGAGTACATCTCCCGTCTCTCCGAGATGGGCATCGATGTGGAGACCATCGCCCGCAAGACTTTCTTCGAGTTTGCCGTAGGCAGCTCCTACTTCATGGAGATCGCCAAGTTCCGTGCCGCCCGCATGCTCTGGGCCAATGTTGTCGAGGACTACGGCTGCGCCAAGGGCTGCCCTGAGATGATGCTGGTATTCGCCACCACCTCCGAGTACAACCTCACAGTCTACGATTCCTATGTAAATATGCTCCGCGGTACCACCGAGGCCATGAGTGCCGCCATCGCAGGCGTGGACTACCTCGAAGTGCTGCCTTACGATTTCGCATTCAGAGTGCCCAATGACTTCTCCCGCCGTATCGCACGCAACGTGCAGAACATCCTCAAGGAGGAAGCCCGTTTCGACAAGGTCGTTGACCCTGCAGCCGGTTCCTACTATGTGGAGATGCTTACCGAGAAGATCGCCGAGGCCGCATGGGATCTCTTCCGCAAGGTAGAGGCCGCCGGCGGCTATGTGGCCCAGTTCAAGGCCGGATTCATCCAGTCCGAGATCAAGGCCGTATCCGACAAGAGGGACAAGAACTACGCTACCCGCCGCGACACCATCCTCGGCAGCAACCAGTATCCCAACTTCCTCGAGAAGGCCGGTGACGAGATTACTCCCGAGATCGTGTCCCGCGACATCCTTACCCGCATGGGTCAGGTCGTTCCCGCCTACGGCTGCCAGAAAGAGGATGCAGTGGAGCCTCTGAAGCCCTACCGCGCAGCTGAGGCCTTCGAGGCCCTCCGTCTGGCTACAGACCGCAGCGGCAAGGAGCCCAAGGCATTCATGCTTACATTCGGCAACCTGGCCATGTGCCGCGCCCGCGCCCAGTTCTCCTCGAACTTCTTCGCAGTGGCCGGTATCCGCATCATCGACAACAACCGTTTCGCTTCCATCGAGGAGGGCGTAAAGGCTGCCCTCGCTTCCGGAGCCGAGATCGTGGTTGCCTGCTCGTCCGACGACGAGTACGCTGAGGCAGTGCCTGAGATCGCACGCCTTATCGGTGACAAGGCCATCGTAGTCGTAGCAGGCGAACCTGCCTGCAAGGAGGATCTCCAGTCCAAAGGAATCCAGAACTTTATCAGTGTCAAGAGCAACGTCCTCGAGACCCTTCGCGGCTATCAGGAGAAGCTCGGAATCAAATCTCTTTAATCTCAGAAGATATGCGTCCTAATTTTAAAGACATACAGTTTGACAATGCCGCCGCAGGATGCGCGCAGGCAGCTGCTTCACAGCAGATTTGGGAGACTCCGGAGCACATCGGCGTGAAGGAGATCTACACTCCCGGGGACAATGAGGGAATGGAGCACCTGAACTATGCAGCAGGTCTTCCTCCTTTCCTCCGCGGACCTTACAGCACCATGTACGTGATGAGGCCCTGGACCATACGTCAGTATGCAGGCTTCTCCACGGCAGAGGAGTCCAATGCTTTCTACCGCAGGAATCTCGCCGCAGGACAGAAGGGTCTGTCCGTGGCATTTGACCTGGCTACACACAGAGGCTACGATGCCGACCATCCCCGCGTAGTCGGTGACGTCGGAAAGGCCGGTGTGTCTATCTGCAGCGTAGAGGACATGAAGGTGCTCTTCGACCAGATACCTCTGAACAAGATGTCAGTGTCCATGACCATGAACGGAGCCGTTCTGCCTATCCTGGCCTTCTATATCGTGGCAGCCCAGGAGCAGGGTGCCAAGCTCGAGGAGATGCAGGGTACCATCCAGAACGATATCCTCAAGGAGTTCATGGTCCGCAACACCTACATCTATCCTCCCGAGTTCTCGATGAGGATTATCGGCGACATCTTCGCCTACACCTCCAAGTACATGCCCAAGTTCAACTCGATATCCATCTCCGGCTACCACATGCAGGAGGCCGGCGCTACCTGCGACATCGAGATGGCCTATACCTTGGCTGACGGTCTGGAGTACCTGCGTACAGGTATCAAGGCCGGCATCGACGTGGATGCATTCGCTCCCCGTCTGTCCTTCTTCTGGGCCATCGGCATGAACCACTTCATGGAGATCGCCAAGATGCGTGCAGCCCGTATGCTCTGGGCCAAGATTGTAAAGCAGTTCAATCCTAAGAGCAACAAGTCCCTCTCACTGAGGACCCACTGCCAGACATCCGGCTGGTCCCTCACCGAGCAGGATCCTTTCAACAACGTGGCCAGGACATGTATCGAGGCCATGGGCGCTGCACTCGGACATACCCAGTCCCTGCATACCAACGCTCTCGACGAGGCTATCGCCCTGCCTACCGACTTCTCCGCCCGTATCGCACGTAACACCCAGATCTACATCCAGGAGGAGACCAACGTATGCCGCGGCATAGATCCTTGGGCAGGTTCCTACTATGTAGAGTACCTGACCGACCAGATCGCCCACAGAGCATGGGAGCACATCCAGGAGATCGAGAAGCTCGGCGGTATGGCCAAGGCTATCGAGACCGGTATCCCCAAACTCCGTATCGAGGAGGCCGCCGCACGCAAGCAGGCCCGTATCGACTCAGGCGTGGACAAGATCATCGGTATCAACGAGTACCGTCTGGACAAGGAGGATCCCATCGAGATTCTCGACATCGACAACACCAAGGTGCGCGAGTCCCAGATCGCCCGTCTGAAAGAGCTCCGTGCCAACCGTGACAATGCCGCTGTCCAGGCTTCTCTGGATGCCATCACCAAGGCTGTCGAGACCAAGAGCGGTAACCTGCTCGAGCTCGCAGTCGAGGCCGCACGCAACCGCGCCACCCTCGGTGAGATTTCGGATGCATGCGAGAAAGTAGTAGGAAGATATAAAGCAGTTATACGTATGAATACAGGTGTTTACTCTTCAGAGGTCAAGAATGACAGCGAGTTCGAGAAAGCCAAGGAGATGGTTGCCGAGTTCGCGAAGAAGGAAGGCCGTCAGCCCCGTATCATGATTGCCAAGCTGGGTCAGGACGGACACGACCGTGGAGCCAAGGTTGTGGCTACCGGTTATGCCGACTGCGGCTTCGATGTGGATATGGGCCCTCTCTTCCAGACTCCTGCAGAGGCAGCAAAGCAGGCTGTGGAGAACGACGTCCACATCGTCGGCGTATCCTCCCTCGCAGCCGGTCACAAGACCCTCGTGCCCCAGATCATCGACGAGCTCAAGAAGCTCGGCCGTGAGGACATCATGGTGGTAGTCGGCGGTGTCATTCCTCCTCAGGATTACGACGCCCTCTACAAGGCAGGTGCCGCCGCCATCTTCGGCCCCGGTACCCGTATCTCCACCGCAGTCATCAAGATGATCGAGCTGCTCAACATGCGTTAATGCAGATGCTTCTGAGGCAGAATGCTTTTGAATCAGCCCGACCGGAACAGTTCCGGCCGGGCTTTTTTATAGTCTTTCCGACATTCTTAAAATCTGAAGGCGATGCCTACGTTGAAGTTGTTGGCGTTGCTCCGCCAGCTTTCTGTAGCTGTGGCTCCCGACAGGTCGGTGTAGGACTTGCGGTGCGGATTGCCCATCAGCTCGTATGAAAGAGTGAGGGAGAACCTCCAGACATCCACGCCTACGGATGGCCTTAGGTAGCCTCCTAAACCTTTGTACGAGGTGCCGATGATCATTCCGCCCCTGAGTGCCACGAACGGACTTACAGTACCGTTGATGAAGCTGTACTTCAGGTCTGCGCGCAGCTGCGGCCAGCGGTATGATTCATGGTGCTTAGCCCTCAATCGCCTGCCGCTGCCATTGTCTCCGAACATCGAGCTTGCACATACCGGCGGCTTAGGCAGCTGACGGTTCACTCCTTCCGAAGGAGTAGGGAAAGCGAGCGATATCGTGACTCCTTCGGAAGGAGTATGGATTAAATGTGATTATCCGTAAACTACCCTTACACTTAGATATCTAGCTCTTAGGCATCTAAGCAAAGGTATGTTGTCTTTAGTGGGGGCAATAATGTTGTGTTGTTGGGATGTGGGGATGTGTCGCAGTATGTATCGCCTAATTCCGTGTATTCTCTTATTTCATAGAAGTTTACTAAATGTCCAAGATTACTGACTCATCATCATCGCCATCATCGCCATCATCGCCATGAGTTGTGCATCATCAACGCTATCCTGCTCATCATGAGATAGAGGCGGCATCTTTGAGTCTGAATTGGAGTTTGGTAATCAAATTAATTAAATCAGGTGGTCATATCTCCACTCCAATCTCCACTAAACAGTATCGTTGAAAGACAATTTCTGATAACCAGATGTTTACAAAGCAACTGGATTTTATGTTGCACCATAAACAGGCTGTGCGTGGTTTTTATAAGCCACTAAAAAGAATAGTTATATAACTTCGCTTGAATATCAGTTGTTTACACAGATCGCATTTGCTGAGTGCCCATGCCGTATAAAACCGTCTCGCCGCCGGCGTTTCGGGAAAGGTCAATTTGTAGCGGTTTTTGGCCGATTTTTCTTTCAGTTGCAATGTTTTTCCCATCTTTGCGTCTGATGGCGGTCGGAAACGGCTGCAAGTAAAAATATATGAGACAGATTGTTATAAGACATGCATCGGAGGATGATGCGCAGTTGATAGCCTCGGCTGTGGTGATGGCCATCGGCGGAGATGAGTCCGTGCGGAAGTATTGCGGGGATGATTATATGACCGTTTTAGAGGAACTGGCGAGGATGGAGACCTCACAGTACAGCTGGCGTAATGCACTTGTGGCTGAGGTGGATGGCGCTCTGGCGGGAGCTGTCATAGGCTACGACGGGGCCAGGCTGCAGGAGCTGCGCAGTCATACTTTTGACGTAATCCGTATGCACATCGGGACAGCACTCCCCTTTATTGAGGATGAGACCGGTCCCGGGGAATTCTATCTCGATTCCATCGCGGTTCTCCCGGCCTTCCGGGGATGCGGTGTCGGAGGCAGGCTGCTTGCTGCAATGCGTGACCGGGCTTTGGCGGAAGGCCATGAGCGTGTCGGTCTGTTGGTGGATTTCGGGAACCCGGACGCGGAACGGCTGTATCTCTCACTCGGATTCACGCGTGTAGAGGAAAGGAAATTCCTCGGGCACGACATGTGGCATCTGCAGTACTGCCGGAAATGAAATTACCCCGCACTCCTTCCGAAGGAGTCGCGTTTTCCGGCATTTTCCCACTCCTTCCGAAGGAGTACGGGACGCACACCCTTGCTACAGGCACCAGAGAGCCATTTTCGCCGAAAATGTACCCATCACTCCTTCCGAAGGAGTCGCGTTTTCCGGCATTTTCCCACTCCTTCCGAAGGAGTAAGGGACGCTTACCTCGCAACATGCACCGGAGATTCATTTTGAACGAATTTACTTCGTGGTGCACTCGCTTTTACAACCGATTGAAAATCAGTAGCATGCAAATACTGCTGCACATTTGGCTTCTCTCAAAGGGGGCGGATGTACAGCGCGATTTGTAACAATCTGATTTACATGGATGTTTGTCTCTCCTGTGCACTACGAAGTAAATTCGTTCAAATTGCACTCAGGCCGCCTCCGCGCAGCGCCTTTTGAGCTTGGCTTGAGGACAGCAGTCGGTCATGAATGTAAAATGTTCGGTACGGTCAATTACGGTCTTCCGCCAAGCTGTGGGTAAAGGGCTCCTGCGAACGCGATAAGGTTGATAATGAAGCAGAACCGACATCAGAAGAGCAGACGATACAAGATGTAAATTTACGGATAATCAATTTTGTGAAATGCATCCCGTTTTCAGTTGCTTGTTAATCAGTGTGTTGCGAAAGGTCCTGCAATTCTCGCAGCGTCAGAAGTACCTGAGAAATGCAAGTCGTTTTGTAAGTGCGGTATATTCAGGTAGTTATGAAAGTGGCTGCAATTCTCGCGCTGTTACGGGTGCTTGTGAATTGCACGCTGTTTTTCAGTTGCTTGTGAATCAGTGCGTTACGAAAAGCCCTGCAATTCTCACAGCGTCAGAAGTACCTGAGAAATGCAAGTCGTTTCGTAAGTGCGTTATATTCAGATAGTTAGAAAACGGACTGCAATTTTCGCTGAGAAAATGGAAGTGGCGGTGCGGTGGGGTGGAAGTACTGCTTGATTTATAGATAGTTGCAAAAAGCGGTGCACATTTGGCCGGTTTTAAAATGCTCAGATGTGCAGTGGAAGATTCTAAATTGTTGATATATAGGATGGTAGGTAAAAGGGCTGCACCCGCGGCTCCGAAATTAGCGCGAATCTTGGGGAGCACGGAGGGGTTGTTGTTGGCAGGTTACGAGTCCGTGTCAGGCCGCCCGTAAACGGACTTGCCTGGCCCAAAGGGGCAGCACTTTGCTTGGCTGTCAGTTAGATCAGTTGAATTCCGGGATGGGGGATGGAGTCCGGGCTGATTCGAGCAGGGTGCTGAGGCGGGAGACGATGTCTGGATGATCTGCTGCGACGTCGTGCTGCTCTGCGGGGTCTTCGGCGAGGTTGTAGAGCTGCATGGCGCCTCCGTTGCGGTAGTCGTAGATGACGCCTTTCCAGTCACCCTGGAGGATGGCGCGGCGGCCTCCTGCTTCATGGAATTCCCAGTAGAGGTATTCGTGCTCGGGCTGTTCTCCCTGGCCTGTGGCTGCCGGCAGGAACGATATGCCGTCAGTGATATAGGAACACGGTACAGGGCAGCCGGTGTCGTCGGATGTGTGTCCCTGAACTGATGCAGCAGTGCCCTCCTGTACGGGTGCCTGTGCCTCAGGCAGTTCTACGCCAGTGATGTCGGCCAGGGTAGGGAGGAAGTCCCAGAACGCGCTGACGTGGTCGGTGGTCCTGCCGCCTTCTATGTGTCCGGGCCAGGCCATGATGAATGGTACGCGGATGCCGCCCTCATAGAGGTCGCGCTTGATGCCGCGCAGGCCGCCGTTGCTGTTGAAGTAGGCCGGGTCGGCTCCACCCTCGATGTGCGGGCCGTTGTCGGAGGTGAATATCACGATGGTATTGTCGCTGATTCCGAGGCTGTCAAGCAGGGACCGTAGCTCTCCGACCTGCCTGTCCAGGACATTGACCATGGCGGCGAAGGCTGCGTGGCAATGCTCCTGTGACCCGTATGCTGCCTGCCTGTAGCCCGGCCCTCCGTCGCAGCCCTTGTAGGATTTCTCCGGCTCGAACTTGCCGAGGAACGGCTCTATCTCCTCTTCCGGCAGCCTCAGCTCGGCATGGGGAATCACCGAGGTGTACATCATGAAGAAGGTGCTGTCGCTGTTCTCCCGGATGAAGTCGAGAGCCTGGCTGTGTATGAGATAGGGGGAATATTCGGTTTCGGCTGTGCCCTCATTGCCTTTGAGCATGACCTTCTCTGTGTTGTGCCACAGGTGATAGGGGAAATAGTGGTGGGCCAGCCGCTGGCAGTTGTAGCCGTAGAACTCGTCCACGCCCTGGTTCTCAGGTGCGCCCTCAGTCGCGGGTGCGCCGAGCCCCCATTTCCCGAAAACTCCGGTGACGTAGCCCTGGGACTTCATCAGGCGGAATACATTGTAGGTGTCTCCTGGGATGGGGTACTGGCCTTCTGTCGGCAGCTCCTTGTTGCCCCGGATGGGGGTGTGTCCGGTGTGCAGGCCGGTGATGAGGGATGACCGCGAGGGGGCGCTCACCGATGTGCCGGCATAGTGACGGGTGAATATGATCCCGTCAGCGGCCAGCGAGTCTATGTTCGGGGTCTGGAACCGCTCCTGTCCGTAACAGCTCAGGTCTCCGTAGCCGAGGTCGTCGGCAATGATGAATATAACGTTGGGTTTCTCCTGCTGCTGCCCGGACTCCGTGCAGGCAGCCAGCGGCAGCATGCCGGCGCCTATGATCAGATATTTCTTCATAATTTACAAACATACGCATAAACCTGGAGTAAAGCAAGTTCTATTTGCACCACTCCCTCAGAACGCCTCGGCGAACTGGACCACCAGCCCGGACGTGCCCTTGCCGAATCCGTAGTCAATGCGGATGTTCATCCTGTGCTTGAATTCGAAGCGCAGGCCCAGGCCTATAGGCCGCACCGGCACTGAATTGCGGGAAATGCTGCCGTTGTGGAATGGGGCAGACGGGGAAACGTCCCCAGACCGGTCTGTAGGATGGGACACGTGGAATCCGGCAGACCACACCGGCACTGAATCTCAGGAATCACTGCCGTTGTGGTAAAGATCTAGGCGAGATTTTGACGATGCTCGGATTTTACATCCGAATCATGCCAGAATCTCCGGATATTGGAAAAAATCACCAGACTTCCGGAAAAACAGAAAAAGAGGGATGTCGGAAAGTTCCGGTATCCCTCTTTTCTGTATCTGTGTGATCTTGGGCTTACTCCTCGTTCAGTCTGAGATGCTGTACGTAGATAGCCTTCTTGATCTCGTTTCTTCTCTTCACGGAAGGTTTCTCGAACTGCTTTCTGCTGCGCAGCTCGCGTACCACTCCTGTTTTCTCGAATTTACGCTTGAATTTCTTCAGAGCCTTCTCTATATTTTCGCCTTCTTTGATAGGTACTATAATCATTCTTTTTACCACCTACTTTTGTTAGGAGCGCAAAGGTAGATATTTTTATTAAATTTGCAAACAATTTTTCAAACCGGTACCGATATGTCAAGATTTGCATACCTGCTCATGGCCATTGTGGCTGTAATCTCCGTAAACCGGCCTGCATCAGCATGTACCGCTGCCGTCATTTCAGGCAAGGTCACTCCTGACGGGCGTCCCCTGCTGTGGAAGAACAGGGACTGCGGTTTTCCCCAGAATTCCGTGAAGTTTTTCCAGGGCGGGAAGTATTCTTTCATAGGGATTGTCAACAGCGGTGTCAAGGACCCGGACGAGGTCTGGATAGGCACCAATTCCGCCGGATTCTCCATCATGAATACCCAGTCCTATAATCTGGAGGAGGTCGGACCGGGTGAGGAGCGCGGTGCCGCCAATGGAAGGATCATGTGCATGGCGCTGGAGATATGCGCGACTGTCGAGGATTTCAGGCATTTTCTGGATACACTCTCAAAGCCGAGTATGATCGAGGCCAATATCGGGGTGATCGATGCGGCTGGCGGGGCCGTGATGTTCGAGGTGGGGTACTACGGCTATGTGGAGTACGATGCGAACGATCCGGCTGTCGCTCCACACGGCTATGTGGCCAGGTCCAACTACTCTTTTTCCGGAGGGGTCAATACCGGCTCCGGGCAGGTACGCTATATGGCGGAGGACCAGCTGCTGATGCCGGCGGCCGGAATGGGGATTATAACACCGCAGTGGATATTGGGCGAGGTGGCCCGCAGTTTCCGTCATCCGCTTCTGGGAATAGACCTGCGCTCGGGCGACTTCAACCGTCCGCATACTACGGGATGGTTCCTGGACTACGACTTCATTCCCCGCAGGACGACTTCGAGTTCTGTGGTGGTGCAGGGAGTCATGCCGGGCGAGAATCCCGAGCTTACGGTAATGTGGACAGTCCTCGGCTATACCCCTACCGGCGTGGTCATGCCCGTGCTGCTCAAGGATGCGTCGTCAGGTCTTCCGTCTCTGGTGGCGGAGAATCCGGAGACAGGGCTGTCCCCGTTGTGCGTGATGTCGCAGAATCTGGCGTCGGAGGTCTTTTCCTATGACCAGGGCAACGGCTCGGAAAAGTATATGTACTGGGAGGCTCTGTACAATCTGGACGGGGACGGCTACATGCAGCAGCTCGCTCCGGTTGAGGAGGCGGTGTTCGAGGCGTCACGTCCGGTCCTGGATTCATGGAGGGCTGCAGGCAGGGTGGACTCCGGAGAACTGAAGGACCTTTATTCCGGTCTCGACAGTCTCATCCGTGAGGCATGCGGCAGGTACCTTCCTGATAACGAATGATGTTATATTTTATTAAAATAGACTTATGAGATACGATTTTGACCGTATAGTCCCCAGACGGGGAACAGGTTCCCTCAAATGGGATGCCTGTCCGGAACCGGAAGTGCTGCCTTTCTGGGTGGCTGATATGGATTTTATTACAGCAGAGCCTATACGCGAAGCCCTCATACAGAGGGCGCAGCACGGCATTTACGGCTATGCTGCAATACCGGATGCTTACTACGATGCTGTCATACGCTGGTTTGAATCCAGACACGGCTGGAAGATCGAGAGAGAATGGATACTGCCCGTCACAGGAGTCATTCCGGCCCTTTCGGCTTCTATCGCCACCTACATGCCGCAGGGAGGCAAGGTGCTGGTCCAGTCCCCTGCCTACAACCATTTCTTCATCTCGCTCGAGCAGAACGGCTGCGAGGCAGTATCGGCAGAACTGATACGTGTGGGTGACACATACCGTATGGATTTTGACGCGCTGGAGGAGAAGGCTTCCGATCCGGAGATATCGCTGATGGTGCTTTGCAATCCCCAGAATCCGGTGGGCAGAATCTGGTCCAGGGATGAGTTGAGGAGGGTAGGAGAAATATGTCTGAAGCATGGTGTGACCGTGGTATCGGACGAGATACATTGCGAACTGGCGGCTCCCTGCCGTGCCTACGTGCCTTTTGCTACTGTCGGTGAGGAGATTGCCCGCAATTCCATCATCTGTGTCTCGCCGACCAAGCCTTTCAACATGGCCGGTGTGAAGATAGCGAATATGGTCATCCCGGATCCCGACATCCGCGAGCGTGTGCATAAGACCGTGGAGCAAAGGGAAATAGGCGGTCCTGGACCATTCGGAATAGATGCCCTGCAGGCGGCTTACAGCGCGGGCGGAGCCGAGTGGCTGGACGAGCTGAATGTCTATATCTCGGACAACTACGAGTTCATGCGGGATTATATCCAGAAGTACCTGCCGGCATTTCCGGTAATGAAGTTAGAAGGAACCTATCTGGTATGGATGGACTGCTCGGCTTTCGGAATGACATCTAAGGAACTGGAGGATACCCTTAAGGCCGAAGCCAAGATATGGCTCAATGCAGGTACGATGTACGGTCCTGGAGGTGAGGGCTATATGCGGTGGAATATCGCCTGTCCACGTGCTACTCTCGAAGAGGGACTCCGCCGTTTCAGGGCGTTTGCCGAAAAGGCTGGAATCAGGTAGGCGGAATGCTGGAGGAGTTTCTGCAGTATATCTCCGTGGAGAGGAGGTATTCGCCCAGGACTTGCGCGATTTACCGTGAGGCTCTGGAGGCCTTTTTCGGATATGCCTATCCTGAGGGAGGGGAACTGACATCCCGACAGCAGATAGATGCGATGACATTCAGCACAATAAGAGGGTTCGTCGCATTCTCTATGGATGCTGGACTGTCTCCCCGTACTGTCAACCTCAGGCTTTCGGCACTGAGCAGTTGCTGCTCCTGGCTGGTGCGTCGTTCTCTGCTGCAGTCCAACCCGGTGCGTCGGATTGCCCGTCCCAAGGAAAGTCATCGCCTGCCGGAGTTCTACTCGGAATTGTCCCTGGAGCATTTCTTTGACTCTAAGGGATTGGACGGGTCCGGCAGGGCATGTTCTGAGATGAGTTTTCATGACTACCGCAATGGGGTGATGATGCTGGTGCTCTATGCTACCGGGATGCGCCGTTCGGAGATAGCCGGACTTTGCAGGAATGATTTTGACTCCGGAAGAGGTGTTTTTACTGTTCTGGGAAAAGGAGATAAAATGAGGGAAATTCCGGTGCCGGCTTCCGTTTGTAAGGAAATTTTACTATATTTGAAGAGAATTAGGAAGGAGTTTCCGGAAGTCTCCGATGACGGTAGGTTTTTTCTTACAGATTCGGGTCAGCCGATATATCCGGAGCTGGTCAACGAGACGGTGCATGAGGAATTGGACGGGGTGGAAGGTTTTACCGGGCGCAAGTCGCCCCATGTGCTGAGGCACTCGCTGGCGACCCACCTGCTGAACCATGGGGCCGACCTCAATTCGATAAAGGAGATATTGGGACACTCCTCGCTGGCAGCTACGCAGGTGTACACGCACAACTCCTTCGAACAGTTGAAGGATACTTATTTAACCGCTCATCCAAGAGCTAAAAAAGGAGGTAATAATGAAAATTAATGTTCAATCGATCAAATTCGATGCAGATCAGAAACTGCTCGACTTCATCGACAAGAAAGTCGGTAAACTGGAAAAGTTTTTTGACAACATCATCAGCTGCGATGTCGCCCTCACTGTCCAGCCCGATCACGGCAAGACCGTGAAGGTGAGACTCGGCATTCCCGGCGACGATCTTATCATCGAGAGGACAGCACCTACTTTCGAGGACGCGGTGGTGGATTGCGTCGATGTCCTCCAGGACCAGATTGTCAAGATGAAAGAGAAGAGGTTCGGCAAATAACATTTCGGACGACATATAATTTTGATTGTGATTCGGGACTGCCCTTTGCGGGCGGTCCCGTTTTTTGTTTCGGTCCGGGCTCAGTAGAGGTTAGTAGAAGTTAGGTGGTATACGCATGACGGTCTCCATTCCATTCTTATTCTTTATTCATTCTCACGATGCTTTTTAGTTGAAATGTAATCGATTGAAGATAAGTAAGTTAAGAAAATATCAAAATTCAACATCAGACGAAAACAGGCCATTTCCGTCTCTAAACGGGCCACATTGAAAGCAATCGAATTTACAACATCTTGAGTATTAGGTATATATGTTATAACTAAAAAGCATCGTGGGAGTGAAGTACTACCAAATACTCAATGTAGGCTGGTGTACCAAATAAAATTTGAGAACTTGTGCCCCAGAAACCAATAAAGGCCCCTTCCACAACGGCAGAGAATCCCGACCAACGGATGAATATTGACCAGCTCAAGGCATACCACCCGGACTGCCCCGCCAGATCCACCATCTACGACCGGGTCTGCCAGAACCGCATCCCGGTACACGAAGACGGAAAGAAACTGCGCTTCCTCCGCAGCGAGATTGACCAATGGCTCTCCGGCGGCAGGATAAAAACAAAAGACGAAATCGGGAATCAACTCAAGTTGATCGGGTATGGTGCTCCATGAGAATCAGGCAAATGGTCCGGTGAAATAGATGTACGCTCCTTTTTCTTCCGGCGGGGCCGGCCAGAAACGTACTGGGTCGCCAAAATCCAATGGCCAGGCAAATGCGGGGGTTCCGTGTCCGAAATCCATACCGTAGATGTTGAATTTCAGACAATTGTTTATGATAAACGTGGTAGGGTGGGAGCACCACATCGCCCCGATGTCGAACGGAAGATAAGGAAACTTCTTTACGAGCATGGCGCAGTAAAGGCAGAAGTATTTCTCTTCAATGTCCGGCGATAACATCCTCCTTATGTCCTCATCTGCCAGTACTGCCAATTCCTCCGTCGGAAGGCCGGCTTCAAAGGTCGAAGGCTGAAGCGTGAATGAGGCATTGCCGGAATAATCTGCCGGTATTCCGGACTTTCTTCCCCTGTGGTCTGCAGTGTGAATCATGCTCACAGTTGTCTTACCGGACCAACCCAGAGATTTTTCCAGCAGTTTTACGGTCAGTGCGGACAGGACAGCATTGCGGCTGACCGGCTTACCGCATGCTTTCATAGCCAGATTCTTAAAGAAGTCTATTTCCTGTTCAGATACCCGGACGGGGGAGGACAGACGCTTGTCAATACGTGCCAATTTCTGCCATATCATGTTGAATATCACAGATTGGCGGATTCTGAACATCCCCTCGTTCTGTAGGAACAGCTCTGCTTCTTTTGCGTTCATGGACAGGATTTGCCCGTAAAGACCGGAGGATGACAGGGCCGAGGGGAACACTGTATCATCGAAGATAGGGCGGACAGTTATCCTTCCGCCTCTGGATGCGGAGGCCCAGTTTTCCATCATGGAATAGAATCCGTTGCCGTCAAGACAGAAGTGCGAACATTTCACGTTGAGAAGGGAACCGTCTTTCAATGATACGAGCTTGACGCTCATCAATGGCGATTTTCCTGCCAAAGCCGCCTTGGGGTCAAATTCAGCCTGATATTGTTTCTTAGGTATAGTTAATCTTGAGATGTCACCGGTCTTTTCCGAAGTTAAGCTGACTTCCTCAAAATAGACCCCGGAATTGTTGCAGACTATGCTGTTGCCGGAAATCCTCCCTGCCAATGTCGGGTACAAGCCCAGAATCTCTGAAAGAGAAGACTTCAGCCCCTCAGCGTCGAGATTCTGGTTGTAGAGCCAGAATTGATTGATAACAAGTGGTTTGCATGCAATATCAATACAAGAGGCATTATATAAGGTAAGTTGGTTCCGGTGTGGCGCGGTTATCAGTGTCGGCATTGTCGGCTTGCTGGATTGATTCTGTCAAATATAGTGAAATATATGCAATCCCAGGTTATAATGCTTCAGACTCATGTTTATTTTGCAATTCAAAAGTTTCGCTATCTTTGCAGTTACGTACTTTAAATTAAAGGCGATTTATGCCAGGCAGCAATTTTATAGACTACGTGAAGATATTCTGTGCCTCCGGTAACGGCGGCAACGGCTCCACACATCTGAGGCGCGAGAAGTATATTCCCAAGGGAGGTCCGGACGGAGGTGACGGTGGCCGCGGAGGACACATCATACTCAAAGGAGATCCGCAGTACTGGACTCTTATTCATCTGAAATACCGCAAGCACATCAAGGCCGAGCACGGGGGAGCCGGAAGCGGCGGCCTAAGGCATGGTGCGAACGGCAAGGATATAATCCTCGAGGTCCCTCTGGGGACAGTTGCGAAGGATGCGGAGACAGGAGAACTGCTTTGCGAAATCCTGGAACCAGGGCAGCAGGAGATACTGGTACGGGGCGGCCGGGGCGGCAAGGGCAACAACTTCTTCAAGACGGCGACCATGCAGACTCCCCGTTTCGCTCAGGAAGGAGAGCCGGGCCGGGAGGGCTGGTTTATTCTTGAGCTCAAACTTCTGGCCGATGTAGGTCTGGTGGGATTCCCCAATGCAGGCAAATCGACGCTGTTGTCAGCCGTATCGGCAGCAAGGCCCAAGATAGCGGATTACCCGTTCACGACCCTCGAGCCCAATCTGGGCATCGTGTCCTGCCGTGACGACCATTCCTTCGTGATGGCCGACATCCCGGGCATCATCGAAGGGGCGCATGAGGGGAAAGGACTTGGTATCAGATTCTTAAAGCATATTGAGCGCAACTCCATGCTGCTTTTTGTCATACCGGCCGACTCCAAGGATATCAAATCCGAATACCGGACTCTGCTGAGCGAGCTGGAACAGTTCAATCCTGAACTGCTGGACAAGGACAGGATAATCGGCGTATCCAAGGCCGATATCCTCGATGAGGAACTCCGCTCCGGACTGCAGAAAGAACTTCCGGAAGGTGTGCCCGCCATATTTTTCTCCTCGGTAAGCGGAGAAAATATCCCTCAGCTCAAAGATTTGTTGTGGACAACACTTAACCGGACATCGGTATGATTGACTGGCTGATAGAGCTTGACCACGGGATTACGCTCGCACTCAATGCAGCGCATACCCCTTTTCTGGACAGCATTATGCTCATCCTTTCGGCAAAGAAGGTGTGGATTCCGCTGTATGCGGTGCTGGCCGTGTTGATGTTCATTCCAAAATGGTATGGCAGAAAGTCCCCTGCATTCCGTCACGGAAGCCGCATACCGCTTTGGCTGACAGGGCTTGCAGGAGTTTTGGCCGTCCTGCTCTGTTTCGGACTTACAGAACAGGTGACCAATCTTGTGAAAGACTGGGTGGCACGTCCCAGGCCTGGTAACGATCCTTTGTTTCAGGGATTGCTCCACCTCCCCGAAGGTGCGGGCGGCGGTTACGGTTTTTTCTCGGCCCATGCCTCCAACACCTTTGGTATGGCCGTTGTCACGGCCCTGATCTTCAGGCGAGGGTGGTATTCTGCCGGAATAATCACATGGGCAGCACTGATCAGCTTCAGCCGAATCTACCTTGCCAAACATTTTACCACCGATGTCATTTGCGGAGCACTGGCAGGAGCTCTTGTAGCCATAGTGGTCTACCTGCTTTACCGGTGGATACTGACCCTGATATCAAAAAAATATTCTTAACGGATGATCTGTTTTACTGACACTACCGTAGACCCTTACTGGAATCTGGCTGCTGAGGAGTATCTTCTGACTGACATTCAGGAACCTGTATTCCGTCTTTGGAGAAATGCCCCCTCCGTCATAGTGGGCCGTTATCAGAATGCCGTTGCGGAGATCAATGCCGATTTCGTACGCAGCCGCGGTATTCCCGTTGTCCGCCGCCTGACCGGAGGAGGGGCGGTGTTCCATGATCTTGGCAACATCAATTATACTTTCATAGACAAGAAAATCCCTGAGGAGGATACTTCCGCCATGTTCCGCCGTTTTACGGCACCGGTGATTGCGGCCTTGCGCGGAATAGGAGTGGAGGCATCGCTGGAGGGACGCAATGATCTGGTGATAGACGGCCGCAAGTTTTCCGGTAATGCGGTATGCGTGCATGGAGACAGGGTCCTGCAGCACGGAACCCTGCTTTTCGCGTCCTCTGTTGCGGACCTTTCAGGAGCCTTGAATACGCGTCCGGAAAAATTCATCGGCAAGGGCGTGCAGTCCAACCGCTCGAGGGTTACCAATATCTCCGGACATCTGCCTTCCGGACCGGACTCCATGTCCGTAGAGGGATTCATTGTCTATCTGCAGGATGCTCTTGCCGGAAATGGCGGGGATATAGTGACCAGAGGCTATTCGGCCCAGGAGAAGGCGGCAATAGACCGTCTGTGCCGGGACAAATATTCTACCTGGGAGTGGAATTTCGGCAACTCCCCCCGTTACGGCTTCAACCAGAGCAGACGTTTCCCCTGGGGGTTCATTGAAGTGTCTCTCGATGTGGCCGGGGGTGTTATCCGTTCCTGCTCCATACACGGTGATTACTTCTTTACCCGCCCTACAGAAGAAGTGGAGCAGGCCCTGACGGGGCTGCCCCACTCATATTCCAAAGTCCTTGATGCGCTTTCGGCACTGCCGTTGAATGATTGCTTCGGACCTGTCAGTCCCGAGGAGCTGACTTCGCTATTCTTCTGATTCCTGCGGAATGTCCCGTTATTTGTCGAGGATACCGCAGAGGGCTGCAAATACGTTCTCGATGGTGTCGTTGCCCTCTATTTCACGGTAGTTGCCGTGTCCCTTGTAGTAGGAGATAAGGGGCTCGGTCTTTTCGTGGTATGTGGCAATGCGGTTCTCGATGATGCTGCGGTCGGTGTCATCCTTGCGGCCTTCTATCTGGGCGCGGTGAAGGATACGCTCGTAAACGAGCTGGTCGGGCAGTGTGAGGGAGAGGACTGCATCCACCTTGCCTCCGAATTCTTCAAGCATGGAGTCGAGGGCTTCAGCCTGTGCGATGGTACGGGGGAAACCGTCGAAGAGAAATCCGGGAACATTCTGGTTGGAAGCTATCTTGTTGCGGATCATGCCTTCTACCACTTCATCAGGAACAAGGTCTCCTCTGTTGATGAGGTCTGCTGCCTTTTTGCCGAGTTCAGTACCGGCTGCCATTTCCTGACGCAGGAGGTCTCCGGTGGAGAGGTGAAGGTAATGGTATTTCTCGACTATCTGTTTGGCCTGAGTGCCTTTGCCAGCTCCCGGAGGACCGAAAAGAATGTAGTATTTCATGATGCTGTATTTGATTTAAAAAGGTTATTCCACTATGTAGATGTCAGGATACTGACGTCCGAGCTGGTCGTAGTCCAGTCCGAAACCGACGATGAACTCATTTCCTATCTCCATGGCGTGGTAGTCTATCCTGACCGAGCCTTTGTATGCTGCGGGCTTGAGGAAGAGGGTGCAGACCTTGATGTCCTCCACTTCCTGTGCCTGAAGCAGTGCGTACATGTCTGTAATGGTCTTTCCGGAGTCGACAATGTCTTCCACGATGATGACTCGCCGGCCTTTCAGGCTGTCAGAAACGCCAATCAGCTGCTTTACCTGTCCTGTGGAAGATGTACCGCAGTATGAAGACAGTTTTACAAAGGACAGCTCGCATGGAAAGGTGATGTATTTCATAAGGGAGGCGGTGAACATGAAAGAGCCGTTGAGTACGCTGAGGAATACCGGAACCGAGCCGCTTTCCGAGTAGTCACTGTTGATGCGCATGGCAGTCTGACGGATGGCTGCCTCTATCTTCTCATTGGGTATGAAAAGATTGAAATACCTGTCGTGAAGTTTTATCCTGTCCATGGCGCAAAAGTACGTCAAAAAATGGAGAATTAATGTTTTTTTAGCGTAAATTTGCGATGGACAAAATAAATCAGAAACAAGATGAAACCTCTCGTATCAATTATTATGGGAAGTACCTCGGACATGCCTGTCATGAAGGCTGCCGCGGAGTTCCTCGATTCTATGGAAATACCTTTTGAGATCAATGCCCTGTCTGCTCATAGGGTGCCGGTGCAGGTGATGAAGTTCGCGACTGCGGCCCGTGAGAGGGGCATAAAGGTGATTATAGCCGGTGCCGGAGGCGCTGCCCACCTTCCCGGAGTGATCGCAGCCTATACACCCGTTCCCGTGATAGGAGTGCCTATCAAATCCTCCAACTCCATGGATGGATGGGATTCGGTCCTTTCTATTCTTCAGATGCCGTCCGGCATACCTGTGGCTACTGTGGCCCTTGACGGAGCGAAGAATGCCGCTATCCTTGCCGCACAGATCCTTGCCACCGGAGATCCTTCGGTAATGGAAAAGGTGGTGGCCTTCAAGAATGACCTTGCGTCGAAGATCGAAAAGGCAAACAAGGAACTGAAAGAGATAAAATACAGGTTTAAAGTCGATGAGTAAGTGACCTGTCACTGACAGAAATAACATTTGGACAAGTCTGGTATGTGTTGGAGAATAGAGGGGAAGACGACAGTATGCGGGGCCGCCCTTCTCGGGGCGGCTCTTTTGTTGTGTGCCGGCATCAGGCCGGTATCGGCACAGGATCTGCCTTTGGAGATAGTGCGGCTGATCGAAGCCGGCGCGGAGGATGGAGTAGGGGACCCTGAGGCCATAGCAGAGTATTTTTCAGAACTGCTCGACAGGCCGTTGGATCTGAACAGGGCGGACAGGGAGACGATAGAGTCATGTCCGCTGCTGACTCCTTTCATGGTTGCGAGCCTGTTGGAGTATCGTGAGGAATACGGCCCTGTGGCATCGGCTGCGGAGCTGGCTCTGATTGACGGATTCTCTCCTGCTGTGGTAGAAGTCCTTATGCCATTCGTGACATTGGGAAACGCGGATCCGGACAATAAGGATGGCCGGCAGGGGAAATTTTCTGGCAAGTGGATTATGCGCTCAAAGATGGAAATTGAGCGTGACGGCGGTTTCCCTGAAACCGGTCTGCCTGTACCTGTCTATTCCCGTTTCAGGATGGATTACGGGGACAGATATTCCGCTGGATTTACGCTCGAGAGCGACAGAGGGGAGACCGGTTTTCCGGATTTCTACTCGATGTTCCTGTCCGTGAAGGATATTCCTCTTGCCGGAGACGGGAGTTTCAGGATCGAGTCGTTTGTGGCCGGAGACTTTTCCCTCCGTTTCGGGCAGGGTCTTGTACTTTGGAACGCCTTTTCCATGTCTGACATTTCCACACCTTCGGCGGCAATACGCAGGGAAGGTGAGGTACGTCCCTATACGTCTTCGGACGAGAACAACTATTTTCACGGGGCAGGGGTGACATTCGGTTTTCCGGGAGGTGTGAGAGCTTCGGTATTTTATTCCAACAATGGGGTGGATGCTGCCGTTGAAGGAGATTTCTTTACCTCCAAGCCGGAGGATGGCCTGCATGACAGTCCTAAGAGACTTCTTGTCCGCAATGCCATGAGGGAGGAAGTTGCCGGTGGCAATGTCTCCTGGCGGGGGAAATGGCTGAAGGCGGGACTTACAGCAGCTGCGTACCGCTATGACAGGCTTGACGGACGGCGTACCTCATATTACAATGCCCATCTGCGATATGATGGCTGGTGGGGCAATGCGTCTGCGGATTTCCTGCTGTCTTTTAGGGGAGTACGGGTATTCGGAGAAGCTGCGCTGGATTTTGGAGGGGCTTTTGCAGGTATAGCCGGGACGGTGTGGCCGATATCGTCATCTGTGGAGACATCCTTGGTTTACAGATACTATTCTTCCGGGTATATTGCGACTCATGCCGGAGCCTATTGCAGGAGTAACGTCAACAATGAGCACGGTGTGTCTGCTGCCTTAAGATGGAGGTGCGGCGCCAGGACCCTGATTTCGACCGGTATGGAGTATACCCGTTTCCCATGGGCACGTTTCGGTGTCAGGGAACCGTCCGACTGTCTGAAGGCCTCGGCTGACTGTCTGTGGGAAGACGGAGAGAGGCACCGGGTCTATTGCAGGCTGGGCGCTACCTTTGACAGCGGGCGTTCCACCCGTCTGCTGCGCTTGCGGGGAGAGTATACGTACACGATTGCGGAAGGTCTGGAGACATCTACGAGGATAGAAGGCTGCTGGGGAGGCGGTCCCGTTGGTTTTCTGGCTTTCCAGGAACTTGACTATGCTGCTGTTTCCGGCCGTATGAGATGCAGTATAAGGGCTACTGTGTTCAGCACTGAGGACTGGGACTCGAGGATATACTGCTATGAGAGGGACGTGCCTGGCACATTTTCGGTTCCTGCCTGTTATGGAAAAGGAGCGGGCCTGTACGCTGTAGTGACGTACAGGCCCGTCAGGTGGGTTGATGTGAGTCTGAAATGCTCGTTGCTCAAGCGGCTGGATATGCCGGAGAAGGATGAGCTTGGAGTCAGGCTCCAGCTTACTCTGCCTTTTTGATGCGGAGTTTTTTGCCGGGATGTATCTTGCTGTTTTTGGTCAGTCCGTTCAGTTCCATCAGGTCATTCATTGTCACTCCGTTGAATTTGCGGGAGATGTCCCATAGGTTGTCTCCAGACCGGACTGTGTAGATTACATATCCGTCCGATACTGTGGTTGCAGGGCTGCTTCCGGACGAGGATGAACTGCGGGAGGACTGGGAGGCTGCCGGTCCGCTGCCGTTGAGGTAGATTGCGAGTCTCTGGCCGACTCTGATGCGGGTGCCGATGCCGTTCCATCTCTGGATGTTGCGCACGGATACTCCGTAGCGGAGGGCGATGTGGCTCAGGGTCTCGCCGCTCTTGACGCGGTGGACAATGCGGGTGGCATTGGCCGAAACTCCCTGCTCGATCTTCTTCATCGCTGCGGGACTGAAATATACGGAGTCTTTCCACGCATATATCTCGTCTTCGTGGTCTATGAAGGCATTGGTGTATTGGTAGGGCAGCTGGAGTATGTATTCATGTTCAGTGCCGGGAATGATGTCATGAAGGTATTGCGGATTGTGGGTGCGGAGTTCCTCAATGCTGGCTCCAGTGTAGTGGGCAACCTGCTCAAAGTGCAGCATCTTGTTGATCTTCAGGGTGTCTGTGTGGGGTGGCATGGGGATGTAGTCCGGGGTGAGGTTGTGCTCCTTGTAATATTTCATGGCATAGAGTGCCGCGAAGAAAGAGGGGACATAGCCGCGGGTCTCCCGGGGCAGGTAGGGGTAGATTGCCCAGAAATCCTTTGATCCTCCGGACCTGCGGATGGCCTTGTTGACGTTTCCGGCTCCGCAGTTATAGGAAGCTATGGCGAGGTTCCAGTCACCGAAGATGAGATAGGAGTCGCGGAGGTATCTTGCAGCGGCATCCGCGGAGGCAATGGGGTCGAAACGCTCGTCAACGTATGAGTTGATGGTCAGACCATACCGTTTTGCGGTGGAATACATGAACTGCCACATGCCTTTGGCTCTGGCCCTGGAAACGGCTTTGGAGTTGAGGGCCGATTCGATGACGGCCATGGCGGTAAGCTCGAGGGGCAAATCGTATTTGTCAAAAATCTCTTCGAAAATGGGAATGTAGTAGGTGGCCAGTCCGAGGATGCGTTCCATCTTGTCTGGCATCCTCTGGGTGTAGTATATGATGTGGTTGCGTATGATGCGGTTGTACGGGACTGATATGAATGAGTTCAGTTTCTGGAGCCGCTTTATGTAGACGGAGTCGGGTATGTCCGATGTCATCTCTATGGTGTCGATGTCGGAAGGCTCTATTTCCATCAGATTGAGGTTGCGTTTCTGATACCACAGACTGAGCAGTGAGTCTGTGGAGACGGTGTGTGCCGTGTCGGCGGCAATGAACTGGTCGAGTCCTGTCATTTCGATGAATCCGGGATTGATGGAATCGCCGTTCTGCTCTTCTTCTGCCATTATGAGGCTCTCGTTGACCATATACAGGCTGTCGAGCTGCATCTGGAGTTCGCGGTTGGCTTGAATGAGGGAGTCCCTTTGACGCAGAAGGCTTTTCTTTGTAACTGTGGCCGAACCGAATGTCAAGGTCTTTTTCTGCTTGTCCTGTACTGGTTTCCCCCTGTCCTTGTCTGGAGCGGAGAATGCAGTGGTTGAGAGTGTGACGAGTGCTGTGAGAATCAATATCAGTTTCCTTTTCATCGTATTAGAATTTAAAATGCATCTGCACCCCTACGGCGCTTCCGGTCGGCATGACAGATGTGTAGTTGGTGGTGAAATCACAGTTGAGCGGTTCGATGACGGCCGGTTGTATATCCATGCTCAGGCTCTGGTTGACGTCGAATGTGCTCATGGTGGCAAACACATCGGCATCTATCACCTGGAGCAGGTAAATCAGCACGGTGGCGACTATCGAGTAGTCTCTGAACCTGCGGTAGTAGTCTCTGTAGTATTGAAGGTTGTCTGTGGACATGCTGCCTTCGTAGTTGCCCCCTGGGGTGGTGGCGGCGTTGTAGTCCTTCTGGAATCTGCGGTACTGCATGTCGTTGTAGTACCAGAAGTATCCGGCAACGGCCAGTCCTCCGTAGTATATCGGCAGTTTCCAGTATTCTCTGTTGTAGATCTGTCCGAGGCCGGGGAAGAGGATGGAATATACTGTGGCTCTGCCCGGAAGGTGATCGCGGTAGGACCGGTAGCATACGGCTCCGTCGAGCATCTGCCCCCAGTAGAACGCAGCGGCGCCTATGAAGAACAGGTTGCGGGCCAGTTTGTCAGATTCGCTTCCGGTCTTCTTGAACTGTGAATTGTAATAGATGCCTCCACCTATCATGCCGCCTATGCCGGCGTATATGACGGGCAGTTTCCAGTAGTTCTTGTTGTATATCTGGGCGGTTCCAGGCAGCAGTACGGAGCCTCCGAAGGACCATCCGATGGCCATGGTGTCGCGGTGCGCCAAAGAACTGAAATATCGCTTGAGGGTGTAGGTCTCCGCCTGTGAACCGGTACTGTCCGAACCGGTTGTGCCGGACATGGCTCCGCCCTGCATCCCTGTGGCGAACTGAGCCGACAGATGTCCGGCAGGGAGCAATATCAGCAATAAAGCGATTAAGACTGTCTTCCGCACCTGTTTTCCCTGATAATTGTTAGTTAATGCTTTCTATCGCTTTCAAAAATGATTCCACTTCTGCATCTGAGGAGAACTGGATGGTGATGCTACCCTTGCCCTGTTCTGATCTCTTGAGGCTTATGTTGTTTCCGAAATATTTTCCTACGATCTCCAGAACCCTGTAGTAGGAATCCGGGAGTTCGGCCGTCATTTTCTTCTCTTCCTCTTTATGCCCGCCTGAGTCCCTTTTGAGCATTGCCTGGGCTTTTGCCTCTGCCTGCCTTACGGAAAGTCCCTTTTTGAGGATTTCGTCGCACAGGCAGGTCTGGGACATGTGGTCGTTGAGAGAGAGTATTGCCTTGGCATGTCCCATGGATATTTTCTTGTCACGGATGCAGACCTGAATTTCTGCAGGCAGTTTGAGGAGGCGGAGGTAGTTGGTGACAGTAGCCCTTTTCTTGCCGACCTTGTCTGCCATGTTCTCCTGCGTGAGATGGCACTCGTCGATGAGCCTTTGGAAGCTGAGTGCGACTTCGATGGCGTCCAAATCCTCCCTCTGGATGTTTTCTACTATCGCCATTTCCAGCATTCCCTGGTCATCCGTGTCCCTGATATATGCCGGAATGGTCTCCAGACCTGCGGCACGCGCTGCTTTGAAACGGCGTTCTCCGCTGATAATCTGGTACCTGAGGCCTATTTTGCGGACAGTGATGGGCTGTATGATGCCGAGCTGCCGGATGGATTCGGTAAGCTCTTCGAGAGCCTGCTCGTCGAAATTGCTCCTGGGCTGGTACGGGTTGGCGGATATCTTGTCCACCGGAATCTCGCTGATGGAGGCCGGACCAGGTATCGGCGGTACTGATGCGGGCACCGCTCCTGCGGGAGGGGTCTGGCCTATTCCGTCCATTCCCGAGATCAGTGCCCCGAGACCTTTGCCCAATGCTGCTCTTTTTGTAGACATGTCAGTA
>DVIL01000075.1 GCA_018711305.1 Candidatus Coprenecus stercorigallinarum | reverse complement strand
CTCAGAAAGTACAACTAATCTTTTTATAATATGAATTACAGAGAAGTCGCAATGCAATGGACCGGTCCTGAGTACGATGTGGAGACCAGGATGAAGGTCAATGCGCTCCTTCACGGAGACGAGAAGGAACTTGAAGATGCATTTTATCGTAATTTGGAGTTCGGTACCGGCGGACTCCGCGGTATCATGGGTGTGGGAACGAACCGGATGAACAAGTACACGGTGGGTATGGCTACCCAGGGATTTGCCAACTATATCGCAAAGGCTTTCCCCGGTGAGGAAATCCGCGTGGCTGTCTCTTTCGACTCGAGGAACAACAGCAGGGATTTTGCCAAGATTACGGCGGAAGTATTCGCTAACAATGGATTCGAGGTATACCTCTTTGACAATATCAGGCCTACCCCCGAGCTGAGTTTTGCCATCCGTCACTATCATTGCCATGCCGGCGTCATGGTAACTGCTTCCCATAACCCCAAGGAATACAACGGATACAAAGCCTACTGGCAGGACGGCGCCCAGCTTACCGCCCCTCATGACACTGCAGTCATCGCCGAGGTAAACAAGATAGAGAATCCCTCCATGGTCAAGTTCGGAGAGGATAATCTCTCAGGGATAAAGATGATGGGTGAGGAAACCGATAAGGTGTATCTCGATTCGGTTCTCTCTCTGATGCTTTCTCCGGAGTCAATTGCACGCCACAAGGATATAAAGTTCGTGTATACCCCTCTGCACGGGACAGGCGTACGTCTGGTACCGAGGGCCTTGAAACAGATTGGTTTTACCGAGGTATATCCTGTGAACGAGCAGATGATAAGCGACGGTAATTTCCCTACGGTAGTATCGCCGAACCCGGAAGAGCCTTCAGCTCTGAAAATGGCAGTGGAACTTGCCGAGGCCAAGGGTGCGGATATCGTACTGGCCACCGACCCCGATGCGGACCGTGTAGGAGTGGCAGTACGTGACGATAACGGAAAGATGCTCCTTCTCACAGGCAACCAGACAGCATCGCTTCTTACCTATTATATATTGACCCGTTGGAACGAACTTGGAAAACTGAACAAGGACACCTACTGTGTCAAGACCATCGTGACCACCGAGCTTCTGAAGGCCATCGCCGACCGTTTCGGGGTCCAGATGTACGATGTGCTTACAGGTTTCAAGTACATTGCCCAGATAGTCCGCGAGAATGAGGGCCACAGGACCTTTATATGCGGAGGTGAGGAAAGCTACGGTTTCAACGTAGGTGAGTTCGTACGTGACAAAGACGCGGTGATTACCTGCTCCTTTGTAGCCGAGTGCGCCGCATGGGCCGCAGACCAGGGTCTGACCCTCTACGGTCTGCTGCAGAGAATCTACGCCGAGTTCGGCACCTACCGCGAGAAACTCGTTTCCCTGACCAAGAAGGGTATCGACGGCAACCAGCAGATAGCCGCCATGATGAAGAATTACCGTGAGAACCCTCCGGTAAAGTTAGGAAATTCACCGGTGGTGAAGGTTGTCGACTACACCGAGCCTGAGAAGACAGGTCTGCCAAAGTCCAATGTACTCAGGTTCTTCTCCGAGGACGGTTCAGTCGTGACAGTGCGTCCTTCAGGCACAGAGCCTAAGATCAAGTTCTATTTCGGAGCAAAGGGAGACAAGGCTGCCGCGACGGTCGACCTACTTGTGAAGCAGTTTTCTGAGTAATGCCGCAGCTGCGTTCCAGATGATGTAGAACGCGAAGATAAAGAATACGATACCCGTCCAGTGAATTTTCAGCAACAGGAGAATGGCTGCGACGGGTATTATTATGCACAGAAATGTGAAACGTTCTGCGTTGTCTTTCCAGGCCAGGCTCTTGAATTTCATGGAGAACATAGGAAGTTCGCTGACCATTAGCGCAGAGAGTATGATTACAGTTGCGGGAATGGCCCAGTTGTTGGCCAGGAAGGAATTTGCGATGTGCCCGTAGTGTCCTGCGAAAGCCGCCAGAGATGCGGCGCAAAGGGCTGATGCCGGAACGGGAAGACCTAAAAAGCCCTCGCTTTGACGGGTGTCGAGATTGAACCGTGCAAGTCTCAGGGCTGCGAATGCGGCCATCAGTAGCGGGAAATAGCAGATGTACTGATATATGCCGGATGTAAAGCCCTCAAGGTAGTTGTATAAAATAAGGGAGGGAGCCAGACCGAAGCTCACCACATCCGAGAGTGAGTCCAGCTCCTTCCCTGTCTCTGAGTAAGCATGCAACAGCCTTGCTGTGAAACCGTCGAGGAAATCAAACACCGCTGCCAGTATGACGAATCCCAAAGCGCTGTCAAAATCGTCCCTGAAGGCGAAGATTACAGCCATGCCGCCTGATATCAGGTTTAGGCAGGTTATCGTATTCGGCAGGTGTCTGAGGATGTTCATGCAGGCTCTTGTTGCTGTTTGGTATTACAGTCCCAGTTTGGCCCTGATGGCTGCGGGGATGGCGTCCTTGTGCACGAGGATGCTGACTGTCTTGCCCTTGATGTATTTCTCGGACATGTAGTGGTATCCGTCGTAGGGACCTTCGGCTCCCCAGGAGTTCTTGGTGATGTAATACTTGGTGCCGGCGGGATCGGTTGCGATGCCGGTGAGGTGCTCCAGATGGTCATCGGTGGTCGTGAAGGACTCGTAGTATTTCTGGCGAAGGGCCTGGTCTACGTTCTCGACCTCGGCGATGAGGGTATCTGTGGCAGCGATGGCCTGACGGTCCAGTGTCGCGTCTGCAGGAAGTATGGCAACTCCGAGGGGACTGTAAACATAGCCTTTCTCGCTTACATCACCGTCCCAGCATACGGTGTATCCGTTGTTCAGGGCGTTGTCGATTACTTCCATCATCTCGTCCAGAGGAAGGTTGTAGAGGAGTGCATGATCCCAGTTGTCAGGAATCTCAAGAGGCACTTCCTGATAGAAAGGATGGTGGGAGAAAGAAGTGATCTCGATGTAGTCATCGGTGTTGATACCGAGCATGTCCCTGAATGTAATGGGAGTGTACTCTTTACCTTCATATACGAAGGTTTCGGGAAGCTTGCCCATGTAGATGTCGAAGAGGGCATCCTGGAGCTCCCAGTATTCGGGAGAACGGGCTTTCAGCTTGACGGAACCTTCTGCGATGGCCCTGAGGTATGTTCCGAGCTCGCGGTGGTTGGGCAGAGGGGAATCATAGTTGATTCCGGAGTATGCCGACTGGGGTACAATTCCGTATTTGTCGATGATGTTGAGTGTCATGTGGGCTATGCTGCCCTCGCCGATATTGCCTTTTCCGCGGCGGAGGTAGTTGTCGTCCATTCTTTCATAGTAGTTGTGGCGGACGGTGAAGAGCTCGGAGAGATCGTACTCGCCCTTGCCCATACGCATCAGTTCTGCCTCGATGAAAGATGTGGATGCGAAGCACCAGCATGTACCGGTAGCGTTCTGGTCTTTAACAGGAGTTACGGGAATCCTTACTACTTCTGTGAACTGGTAGGGATTTACCTTTTCGGGTTCCTGCTGTTTTTTCTTGGGCTCTGCCTGTGAGGGTATGGCCATCGCAAGTGCGAGAGCTCCGGCTATGATATAGTGCAGTTTCATGATTTGTCTGATAATTGATGATTAAAGACCCATTTTAGCTTTGATGTCGGCGGGGATGGCGTTCTTGTTTACCATGATGTCCATGGTCTTGTATCTTACGTAAGCCTCGGATACATACCATATTCCGTGATATTTGCCTGAATCACCCCAGGAGTTCTTCACCATATAGTATTTCTTTCCGTTCTGGTCCTTGGCAAGACCGAAGATATGCATTCCGTGGTCATCTGTAGTCTGGTATGTGTCATAACCGATCTGACGCATTTCCTGGGTAATCTCCAGTTCGGGGCAGGGTGCCTCGAAGGCTATTGCCTGGGGATCTGCGGATTTGTCGGTGCCGATCCAGTGGGCCTGGTCGGAGCCTACTTCCTTGATCTCGGCTTCGAGAGCCTCATAGTCGGGAACGATACCGAGGCCGTTGCGGTTGAAGCCTTTCTCGCTCACGTCAGCTGCCCATGCTACGCTGTAGCCGTTCTCGAGGGCGTTGTCGATGATGGCAACGAGGTCATCGATGGGCACGTTCATTGAGGACTCCCAGAGCCAGTTGTCAGGAACCTCTATGATCATTTTCTGATAGAAGGGCTTGTGTGTCCAGGATGTGATGTCGATGTAGTCGTCGAGATTGAGGCCGAGGGCTTCTACATATGTGTGGGGATTGTACTCCTTACCGTTGACGGTGAAAGTCTCGGGGCATTCTCCAAGATATGCGTCGAGGATACCCTTGAAACCTCTCTGCCATGCTGTGGAGAGCTGGCGGTTGGGGTTGCGGATTATTACATCGAGGTAGGCGGAGAGGACACCGCTGAGCTCACCGTGACGGTGGGTGTCAGTGCCGTAGTTGAGTCCGGGCATTTCAGACTCGGGGACGATACCGTAGTTCTTGAGGCCGTAGAGTACATTGCCGAATGAACTTCCCTGTCCGAAATTCAGGACACCGTGAAGCCTTACAAACTTCTCGGCCTTTTCCTGATAGGATTTGTGGACGATGAACATCTCGGAGAGGTCAAGAGGCTCTGTGTAGCCGTTGTGGAGAATCTCAGACTCGAAGAAAGACAGGGCTGAGAAGCACCAGCATGTACCTGTGCTGCTCTGGTTCTTGATCGGGGTGGTAGGGATCTCGATCACTGTCTCGAACTGATATCCTTCAGGCTGTGCTGCCTCTTTTTTGCTCTTTTTCTGTGCCGAAAGCGCAGGAGAGATCATGCAGCAGATGCATAATGCAGTGATAATGTGTTTGATTGACATAGTAGGAAATTTTAAGTTAATAGTTATTGATGTTGAGTTTTAAGGTATGTTCATGTATTTGTGGGTCTGCAGGGACACCCTCCATTGCGGATGGGCCTTTGCGTATTCTATTATAAGAGGAAGGGCCTTGTCCCTTACATCCCATTCCGGTTGCAGAAGCAGTATGCAGCTCTTGCCGGCATTTGCGCTGATCTCTTCCGCCCATTTTATGGACTCCGGCCCGCTGACAATGAATTTCAGCTCGTCGGCGTCTGCCAGAACTTCTTGTAGAGGAGGCCTGTGCATTTTGGGCGAGACGCAGATCCAGTCGAATCTCCCGCTTAGCGGATGGGTTCCGGAGGTCTCGAGAAATAAGTTGTAGCCTTTGTCTTTCAGTGCCTCGCACAGATACGACAGGTCGTGCATCAGAGGTTCTCCTCCGGTAATCACGATATTGATTGCAGGGGATTGTACAATCGGAGCGATGATTTCGGATACTGGCATCACCCGGTGTGCATGGGGATTCCACGTGCCTTTGGAGTCGCACCACGGACAGTGTACATCGCAGCCTCCAAGTCTGATGAACCAGGCGGCTTTTCCGGTATTTGCTCCTTCACCCTGAACGGAATAGAAGGATTCGGCTACTGGAAGAGCAGCACCCGCGGGGGGAATTTCATGTTTCGTGACACTGTCCATTTGCTTTATAAGCGAATTTTATCGGGAACAAATATAATAAAAATCGGAGAAAATGTGCCACTTTGTCATAATTTTTACCACGGCAGATTTTTTGATGATAAGATAAGTCAAAAGGAGAAAGATTTATGAATAATATGAATTACAAAGAGAACAATAACAATAGGGAGTTTCTCGAGCGCTACGCCGTGAATCTGAACCAGCGGGCGCGGGAAGGGAAACTCGATCCCGTCATCGGCAGGGATGAGGAGATCCGCAGGGTTCTCCAGATCCTGAGCCGGAGGACGAAGAACAATCCTATCCTGGTCGGCGAGCCGGGTGTCGGCAAGACTGCTATTTCGGAAGGTATTGCCGAGAGGATAGTAAGTCAGGACGTACCGGAAAACCTGAAGACCAAGGAAATCTATTCGCTGGACATGGGCGCCCTCGTGGCCGGCGCAAAATATCAGGGCGAGTTTGAGGAAAGACTGAAAGGAGTGGTCAATGCCGTGATAGAAAGTCAGGGCGAGATAATCCTTTTCATAGATGAGATCCATACTCTTGTCGGAGCCGGACGTTCTTCAGGAGCCATGGATGCCGCCAATATCCTGAAGCCTGCCCTGGCGAGGGGAGAGCTCCGTGCGATAGGTTCGACAACAATAGAGGAGTACCGCAAGTACTTCGAGGAGGACAAGGCACTTGAGCGCCGTTTCCAGATGGTCATGGTGGATGAGCCGACTCCGGCCGAGTCGATTTCCATCCTCCGTGGGCTGAAGGAGAAATACGAGAACCATCATAAGGTGCATATCGATGATGATGCCATCATCGCTGCGGTGGAGCTTTCGCACAGGTACATCACCAACCGTTTCCTGCCGGACAAGGCCATAGACCTTATAGACGAGGCCGCTTCGAAACTGCGTCTGGAGATGAACTCCGTGCCTGATCCCATCGACGAACTTAACCGTAGGATCCGGCAGCTGGAAATAGAGCGGGAGGCCATCAAGCGCGAGGGACATTCTCCCAAGCTGGATGAGATCCAGGCTTCCATCAAGGAGGCCAGGGAACATCT
Organism: Candidatus Coprenecus stercorigallinarum; assembly: GCA_018711305.1. Taxonomy (GTDB): domain Bacteria; phylum Bacteroidota; class Bacteroidia; order Bacteroidales; family UBA932; genus Coprenecus; species Coprenecus stercorigallinarum. Next base: position 6,316 of record DVIL01000075.1, on the reverse strand, counting down.
GGATGACCTTAACCGCAAATGGAAGGTAGAGAAGGACCTGCTGGCCCGTATCTCCCAGAAGCGTGCAGATATAGAGCAGTACAAATTCCAGGCTGACGAGGCCGAGCGCAGCGGAGACTACGGCCGCGTGGCTGAGTTGCGCTACGGTAAGATAGCCTCTGCCCAGAAGGAGATAGACGAGCTGACGGCTCAGAAGGCCGCCAATCCCGACCCGCTGATCAACGAATCAGTGGAGCCGGAGGACATCGCCGAGATCGTCTCGAAATGGACCGGTATACCCGTGACCCGTATGCTGGAAAGCGAGAAGGTAAAACTGCTGCACATGGAGGACATGCTGCACAAGAGGGTGGTAGGTCAGGACGAGGCCGTGCGTGCGGTGGCCGATGCAGTGCGACGCAGCCGTGCCGGACTGCAGAATGAGAAAAGGCCTATAGGCTCTTTCATGTTCCTCGGTACGACAGGTGTCGGCAAGACCGAGCTTGCAAAGGCGCTTGCCGAGGCCCTGTTCAACGACGAGAACATGATGACCCGTATCGATATGAGCGAATATCAGGAAAGACACAGCGTCTCCCGTCTGGTCGGCGCTCCTCCGGGATATGTCGGATATGACGAGGGAGGGCAGCTTACCGAGGCCGTGCGCCGCAAGCCGTACTCGGTAATCCTGCTGGACGAGATAGAGAAGGCTCATCCGGACGTGTTCAACATCCTGCTCCAGGTGCTTGATGACGGCCGTCTGACAGACAACAAGGGCCGTACGGTGGACTTCAAGAACACGATTCTGATCATGACCTCCAACGTGGGAGCCGAAGTCATACAGGAGTATATGCAGCGTATCGAGCATATTGACGACAAGGCTTCCAGGACAGAGGTACTGGAGGAATGCCGCAGGGCCGTGATAGATATTCTCAAGAAGAGCATGCGCCCTGAATTCATCAACCGTATCGATGAGATCATCATGTTCGAGCCTCTGACCCGTAAGGATATACTCGGTATTCTGAATCTCCAGCTCGATTCGCTGAAGAAGAAGATGGAAGAGCACGGCATCCAGATAGAGTTCAGCCGTAAGTTCATAGACTATATGTCGGAAAAAGGCTATGACCCGGCTTACGGTGCACGTCCTATCAAGCGAATCCTTCAGCGCGAACTGGTCAACATGCTTGCCAAGGATCTCATTGAAGGTTCCGTATCCAAGGACAGGCCGGTTCTGGTCGATGTCTCCGGGGACAGTATCGTCATTGCTTCGAAATAACCGGTGGCAGTACCGGAAATACAATAATCCCGCAGTCAGCCGTAACTGGCGCTGCGGGATTTTTTTTATTCTTCCGAAATACGTTTTACTGATTATATTTGCAGTCGCTTAAAATGAATTGAAATGCTGATAATATTTGGATTCTTGTTCGGAGGTGTCCTGTTGGGCTATCTCCTCAGACGTTATCGGGTATTGTGGATAGGAAAGGTGACAACTGTACTCATTTGGCTTCTGCTCTTTCTTTTAGGTGTGGAGGTAGGCTGCAATGACGAGTTGATCCGGAGTCTGCCGACACTGGGGTTGGAGGGGCTTCTGATAGCGGTGGCCTGTGGTCTGGGCAGCTGCCTTATGGCTATGCTGCTGTGGCGTATAGTCCGCCGCAAGTCCCGTGCTGCCGAAAGTACTGAGCCCGCCGTTTCCGGGGACAGTGCCGATACCAAGGCGGCAAAAGCCGGGGCATTGAAGGACAGCCTGATCATTATCGGCTTTTTCGTTGCCGGTATCCTGCTTGGCGTTTCCGGTATCCTGCCTTTCGACCTGTCCAAGACAAATGTGGCCATGTGGGCTCTCTATGCCTTGATACTCAGTGTGGGATTCAGTGTCGGCAATAATCCGGACATCCTGCGTGAACTTAAAAGGCTGAACCCTCTCCTGGCCCTTCTTCCGCTGATGACCATTGTCGGTACCCTTGCGGTTTCGTGCCTGCTCGGACTTGTACTGCCAGGCCGCAGTGTGGCAGAGACGATGGCTGTCGGGTCCGGCTTTGCCTATTATTCCCTTTCAAGCGTGCTTATTACCGAATATATAGGTGCTGAACTCGGGACAGTGGCTCTTATTTCCAATATCTGCAGGGAGTTCATGACTCTGGTCGCAGCCTCGCTTCTGGTGCGCCGCTTCGGTCCCCTTGCGCCCATATCATGCGGAGGGGCGACTACAATGGATGTGACGCTTCCGGCCATTGTCCATGCCAGCGGAGAGAAGTATACGGTGCTATCCATGTTCCACGGTTTTGCTGTGGATTTCTGTGTGCCTTTTCTCGTGACATTCTTCTGCTCATTATAGCCGTGAACTGATTTTTTTACTACCTTTGATGCGATTTAGTGAAAAGATGATATGGAAAATTTAGAGTATACAATTGCAAAGGGGCTGCTGGATATCGAAGCGGTAAGGCTCAGCCCCGAAAAGCCCTTCCTTTGGGCATCCGGACTTCATTCACCCATTTACTGTGACAACCGTAAGGCACTGTCCTATCCTGATTTCCGCAAGACCATCTGCGAGGCGATGATAGAAGTTATCGGAAAGGAATTCAAGAATGTGGATGTAATTGCCGGAGTGGCTACCGGAGCTATTGCGTACGGGGCCATCGTGGCGGAAATGATGGGCAAGCCTTTTGTGTACATACGCTCCAAAGCCAAGGACCACGGTATGGGCAATCAGGTGGAGGGAGTGCTTCGCGGAGGAGAGAGGGTCGTGGTGATAGAAGATCTTATCTCGACAGGCCAGAGCAGTCTCGCCGCTGTGGACGCCCTGCTAAAGTGCGGGGTGCATATCGAAGGCATGGTTGCGATATTCTCCTATAATTTCGACCGTTCCCGCCGTGCATTCGAGAATGCTGACGTGGAGCTGCATACTCTTTCCAACTATGATACGCTCGTGGATGTGGCCCTCGATACAGGATATATAAAGGAAGGGGATGTGAAAATGCTCAAGGAGTGGAGGTACGATCCCGATAAATGGAGCAAGGATCATGAGTGATGTGACTACCGTAAAGGGACGTGAGGTGATGCTGAAACGGCCTCCCATGGTACTCTTTGGAATGTTCTCTGATCTGGGTGCTCTCGTTCAGAATGTCCCCGAAGAGTACGGAGGCAAGATAACGGCAGACCGGGACAGTGTCCGGATAGAGTACAAGGGCATCAGCCTCGGCTTTGTCGTTGCCCGCCGCGAGCCGTTCTCTTTAGTGGTGCTCAAGGATGACGGAAAGTCCTTCCTGAATTTTTCAGTTTCTTTCCACATGGAGCCTATGGGGCTGGATTCCACCTTGTTTCATATCGAACTGGAGACAGAGCTCAACTTCATGATGAAGATGATGATCGGAAACAAGCTGCAGGAGATGGTGGATAGCATCACAGACCAGGTTGAAAAAGCCGTTAATGCGGCAGCTGCCGGCCAGCCCATGGATATATCGGATATCAAGCCGCCCGTCAATTTCAGCTGACGTACCTGTTCCTGTGCAAATACTGCCCGAAGCATTCATACAGCAACTTACACACTCCCTCGGTCCTGAAAGGGCGGGGGAGGTGTTATCATGTATTCTGGATACGCCTCCGTCAACAGCTGTCCGTCTCAACCCTTTCAAGATGCCGGACTGTATTTCCGGAACGCTGTCCGGCTTATGCCCTTTCCTGCCGGCAGACAATGAGCGCAGGACATTTTCCCGTCTGGGCCTTTTCCTGAAAGAACGTCCGGAGTTTGCCCTCGATCCTCTCTTTCATGCCGGTGCCTACTACGTTCAGGATGCATCTTCCATGTATCTTGAAAGTATTATGCCGTATATGGTACGTATGCGCTCGGAACGGCCTGAGGGTACATTTGCTGTCCTGGACCTGTGTGCCGCACCTGGAGGAAAGACCACCCACCTGCTGTCGATGTTGCGTGGGATACCCGGAGCCTTTTTAGTCAGCAACGAGGTCATACGGACCAGGGCTTCCGTGCTATGCGAAAATGTTTCGAAATGGGGCGCCTCCAATGTAGTGGTGACTAACAATGACCCGGCTGATTTTTCTGCGTTGCAGGCATATTTCGATGTGGTGGCGGTTGATGCGCCGTGCTCAGGGGAAGGGATGTTCCGGAAAGACCGGGGTGCGGTGGAAGAGTGGTCGGAGGCCAATGTACGGCTGTGCGCTGACCGTCAGAAGCGGATTCTGTCGGATGTGCTGCCGGCCTTGCGTCCGGGCGGTCTGCTGGTTTATTCCACCTGTACCTTCAATCATTTCGAGGATGAGGACATTGTAGCGTGGCTTGAGTCCGAATACGGATTTGAAGTGCTGGAGCAAAGGCATTTCTATCCCGGAGACGAAGGGGCGGGGGAAGGATTCTTCTTCTCGTTGTTGCGTATGCCTGACAGATGTGCAGGAGACCGTGGACAGCAGCGTGATGTAGCTCCGGCAGGTCTGCGTGGCGGCCGTTACGGAAACGGTCGCAGGGCGGGCGGTTCGGAGATTTACCGGCCTTTCGAAGCAGTGGATTGGATCAGAGATGGTTTCAGGGTCTTCAGAAAGGGAAATATAATCAAGGCTTTTCCGGATGGAGCCTGTGCAGAGATGCAGATGTTTGAAGCCTGCTCCGGTCTGAGAATCATGATGTCCGGCTGTGCTGTGGCGGAGGTCAAGGGTGTATCGGCAGGGGGTGCGGACATGGTGCGGGGAGGAGGCGGCAAATCTGTCCGTGCCGATTTGAAGGGGAAAGGGCTTATTGTTCCGCTATATTCTTTGATTCAAAGTGAAGTGCTCCGCCGGGGCATCCTGCCGGAGGCGGAGGTCAGTCTGGATAAGGCGCTGGACTACCTGCGCCGTGATCCGGTGGTCCTGCCGGATGCACCGTCCGGCTATGTCATCCTGACGTACCGTCCGGATGTTCCAGAAGACTGCGCGATACCTGCGCTGCCCATCGGTCTTGTCAAGAATCTTGGAAACCGCTGCAACAGTCTTCTGCCGCCTTCTATCGCATTGCGGAAGAGGTAATAAGGGGCAGCTGTTCCAGCATCATCTGCAGCCGGATGGCTGTGCGCGGCATGGGATCCGCAATGGTCAGGGCAACCAGATCCGAGGCAGCAGCCGCGTCGTTGATTACCCTGATGACTTCGGCCATCCGCATACCGTCCGGCACTGTACGCTCACACGGGTCCAGTCTGACGGGTACTGTGTATGTCTCCTGATTATTGCCTGCCGGGACTAAGAAATTGAGCAGCTGCGCTCCCAGCCAGTATCCCTGGCCGACCTCGCCCGGTCCTCTATCTCCGGTATCCACCGCGATATATCCCCGCCCTGCCATTGCGGGTAGATGAGTCTGATTGTTTTCATGCCGCAATTTATTCCTCAGGAAAAATGGTCATAATGTGAAATTCTGAGCCCCCAGATCGTCACTATTCATTTTCGTTGTAGTGCAATTCTTTGATTGTCAGAAAATTCCTTAACCTCAAAAATATCAGGAGACCGAAAATTGTTAAGAATATGGTCATTTTAGGTGCTTCTTACATTTTTTAATTTTACAAGTTTGTTGATTCCCAGGACCTTTTGTTATAACTAAAATGAATAGTGGCATCTTAAGAGCAGCTCACAGTTCAGGTAATTTTAGCAGATAGCATTAATGAGAATTAGCAAAACGAAATTGGCAATTAGTTAAAGGAACCTGTGAACTATTAATCCTTGTTTTAGTGGAAGTTGGTCGAAGACTTTCAGAGACTTGTGTGAAACCGCTAAAATCCTGTTGTCTTAATCCTTATTCTGTTGGAAGATGGTCGAAGACTGATATTAAGTGACTATATCACATTGAATGTACCCCCTGTAGCGTTTTCAAATGTACCACTTCAGACATGGTCGCATTCGGTTCGGCAAAGTTAAGATTATTTCTGATTTTTTCTTCTCATCGAGTCACCTTTTAGCTCAATCCGAACCGCGTTAGCGGTGAGGCGGTCCATGATTGCGTCAGCCAAGGTAGGCTCATTGATGTAGTCATACCATTTGGATACGGGGAGCTGTGATGTCACGATGACGGATTTCCTCTGATAGCAGTCTTCCAGGATCTGGAGCAGGGCCAGACGTGAGTTGTTGTCAAGCGGCTGCAGTCCGAAGTCATCAAAGATGACGAGGTCATTCTTCTCGATGTGGTTGATGACTTTAAGAAGGCTTCCGTCAAGTTTGGCGAGCGCTATACGCTCGATGAACTTGTTCATGGAACGTGAGTTCGAGATAATTTAGAAGAGGACCAGTTGTCCGTCATTGACAAAAGCGACGTCCACCGATGGCTTTTTGGGGAAGAAACAATAAGCAGCGATAGCCGAGAGAA